>NZ_JMIO01000008.1 GCF_000691865.1 Methanoculleus sp. MH98A
CTGCCCGGAGACTCCGTAGTCACTATCAAGCAGACGAACGAGGAGAGCATCCACCAGCATAATGCATACGCAGAGCGAAAGGCAACGATAGCCGAACTCGTCTCGGAGATGGACAAAGGCACACTGTAAATCCGGCATAATTTCACATTTTTATACGGGACCCGGATATTCTGATATTAAGTACTACTCTTTTACAACATCGTAATATTAGAGAGTGTCCTGAAGCGAAAGATATAAACTCTGTTTTCTTCATAACCCTTGTTGACGTACTCGCGTACGTTTTCAGTACAGAATTGTGTGGTAACACCAGTATAGTGTTCAGAACACCATAATATCGGAATGAGGCGATATATTTGTCGAAAGTTGTAGAGATTTCCCCAACTACGAGACATGAAGGCCATTCAAAGCTCGTTATGCAGGTCAATGATGACGGCATCGTCGAGCGTGGAGACTGGCTCAGCATCACCCCGGTGAGGGGTATCGAGAAACTCGCCATCGGCAAGACGATGGAGCAGGTTCCAAAGATCGCGTCGCGTGTCTGCGGTATCTGTCCCATCGCGCACACCCTGGCGGGCGTTGAGGCGATGGAAGCATCCATCGGGTGCGAGATTCCCGAGGACGCAAAACTGCTGCGTTACATCCTGCAGTGTGCCAACAGGACGCACAGCCACGCCCTTCATAACATTCTGTCCCTCCCGGACATGCACATCCCCGGAACCGACGTAAAGATCAACCCGTTCACCAAGGAAGAACCGGTCAGGAGCGCTGCTCTCAGGATCCAGCGGCTCCGTGAGATCGCCCAGACCATCGGCGAGATCGTCGGCGGAGAGGCCATCCACCCAAGCAACCCCCGCGTCGGCGGATGTTACAAGAACATCACCCCGCGTGCGAAGGCCAAGATCTACGACCTCGCGAAGGAAGGCCGGCTCCTGGCCCAGGAACACATGGAGTTTATGATCTCCGTCTTCCGGGACTTCCAGACACGCGGCACCACCGAAGTCGGCGGCGTCGAAGTCGAGATCCCCGACGACCTCGGCTACCACAGACAGGGTTACATGGCCACCGCGCCGATGTACGGCAGCTCGAGCCTTGATGCGAACCCCACCTGGTTCCCCGAGCGGTTCACCGAAGTCCGCCCCTGGGACTGGTACATGGGTGAGGTCGAGATCAGCGAGGCCGACCCGAACTACCCGATCGGCGGCACCACCCCCGTAGGAAACAAGGCCTGGCCCCAGATGGAGGCCTGCACCGGCGTCCCGCTCTATGACGGCCAGCCGATCGAGGTCGGACCGCGTGCACGTCTCGTCCAGTTCAAGAACTACGACGAGAAGGGAGCCATGGGCCTGCAGATCGCGCGTCAGATGGAGTTCCCCGACACCATGTACGGCATCCTAGACGCCGTGGACGCGCTCAACACCTCCGGGCCGGTGGTTGCCGACAAGATCCCGCAGGGTGACGGATCCCTCGGATGGGCCGCGAACGAGGCTCCCCGTGGAACCGACGTCCACCTCGCCCGGGTCAAGGACGGCCGCGTGCAGTACTACTCGCTGCTCGTCCCGACCACCTGGAACTTCCCCACCTGCAGCCGTGCACTGACCGGTGCACCCTGGCGGCTTGCGGAAGTCATCATGCGTGCATACGACCCCTGTGTCTCCTGTGCGACGCACATGCTGGTGATTGACGAAGACAAGAGACTGGTGGCCCAGAAACTCATTCAGTGAGCGTACACGCATGCTATTCCGTGAGATCGTGATCGCAGGGTGCGGCAATCCCCTCTATGCAGACGACGGATTCGGCCCTGCAGTCGTCGAGGAACTCAAGAAACTACAACTGCCCGACAACGTCAAGGTGATCGATGCCGGCCTTGGCGCCCCTCACTTCCTCTTTACATTGATGGGAGATGCGGAGGTGCCAGTGAAGAAGCTGATCATCATCGATATCGCCGATTTCGGCGCTAACCCCGGTGATGTGACGAAACTCCGGCCCGAGGACCTGCCGCCGGGCGCCTACCGGGATGCCCATTCGTGGGATCTCTCAGAGCCACTACAGCGATTGAAAGACATCATCGATATCACGATCATCGGGTGCCAGCCCAAGCGTGTCGCGAGCCATGAGTATGAACTGGGGCTCACTGAGGAGGTTGAGGGTGCCATTCCCAAAACAGTGCGTATCGTGCTGGAAGAAATTGGGGTAGAATATGGGGCTACTATCAACCATCAAGGAACGCATCTTTGGGCGTCGCCGGGAGAAACCACCGGAGATGCCGGGGAGAACCCCGGAGAAAAGACCTGAGGGGCAGCCGGCGGCAACCCAGCCGCAGGCGAAGCCCGCGGTGAAGCCCTCTGATGTGATTGTAAAAGAAAAGGTGGAAGTTGTACAAAAGGAGGAAAAGCCTGTGGCAGAAAAGATTACGATAGGTGAATTACACCTGAGCGGATGTACGGGATGCCTCGTTACGCTTGCGGATAACTACGAGGGTCTCTTCAAGCTGCTCGATGATTACGCGGACCTGGTCTACGCGTTGACTCTGGTCGACGTGCGCCACGTCCCCGAGATGGATGTGTGCCTGGTCGAAGGTTCGTGCTGTCTGAACGACAAGACCTCGGTAGAAGAACTGAAGGAAGCAAGGGCGAAGTCGAAGGTGCTCGTCGCCTACGGCGGCTGCGCGGCCTACGGCAACATCACCCGGTTCTCCCGCGGTGGTCAGTGGAACCAGCCCGGTCACGAGGCGTACGTGCCGATCAGCGAAGTCGTCGATGTCGACCTCTACATCCCGTCGTGTCCCCCGTGCCCCCAGCAAGTCAGGAACGTCGCCGTCATGGCCTACCTGCTGCTTCGCGGCAACGACGAGCAGAAGAACCTCGCGACCGCCTACCTGACGCCGCTGATGCAGCTTGCACAGCGCGGCAACGAGGCATGCGGCTGCGACCTGCTGTATGATGTCATCAACCAGGGCCTCTGCATGGGATGCGGAACCTGCGCCGGCACCTGCCCGGTCCGTGCCATCACCATGGAGTACGGTAAGCCGAACGTGAACCGCGACCTCTGTATCAAGTGCGGCGCCTGCTACGCGCAGTGCCCCAGGAGCTGGTTCAACTTCGACGTCATGAACAACTACGAGGGCATCATGGATGCCATCAATGGAGCCATGCAGTGAGGTGAGGAAGATGGACGTACTCGGTAACTACAAGTCCGTAATCTCGGCACGCTCGACCGACAAGGACATCACAAAGAAGTCCCAGGACGGCGGCATCATCACGACGCTCTTCGCGTATGCGCTCGAAGAGGGTATCATCGACGGTGCCATCGTCGCAGGTCCGGGCGACGAGCCCTGGAAGCCGGAGCCCGTGGTCGCGACCACGAAGGCCGAACTTCTGGCCGCTGCCGGAACGCGCTACACCATCAGCCCGAACCTCAACCTGATCAAGGAGGCGACTCGCAGCTACGGTCTCGACCGCGTCGGTATCGTCGGCACGCCCTGCCAGATGCAGGCCGTCCGGAAGGCTCAGCTCTATCCGATCGGCATGCGCGACGTCGACGACAAGATCGCCCTCGCGCTCGGCATCTTCTGCATGGAGAACCTCTCCTACCAGGCGCTCGAGGCAATCGTCGAGGACCACTGCAACCAGAAGATGGAGTCCGTCAAGAAGATGGACATCGGCAAGGGCAAGTTCACTGTCTACACCGAGCGCGGTGCAGTCAGCCAGATGCCGCTCAAGCTGCTTTCAAAGTACGTGCAGCCCGGCTGCAACGTCTGCCTGGACTACGTCGCGAACCTCGCCGACATCTCCAGCGGCTCCGTGGGCAGCCCCGACGGCTGGAGCACGGTCTTCGTCCGGAGCATGAAGGGTAACGCGGTCTGGGACGGCGCGATCGCCGCCGATCTCTTCGAGACCAAGCCGATGGACCAGGTCAAGCCCGGCCTCGATCTCGTGACGAAACTCGCCACCGAGAAGATCACGAAGAACCAGAAGAACGTGGACGCTCGTAAGACGTTCGGTCTCAAGGCGGACGGAACCGCCAAAGGTCTCCGGAACCCCTACGAGACTCCCTGAAACACTCTTTTTTTCGGTCGGTTCGGCCTCCCCTCAATCGGATATCTCCGACGGCTGAGTTTTACCGGGTTTATGTGAAATCAGTCGCCCAACCTCGGTCAAGCTGCCTAAAGAAAAAGGCCGATCCCGGGGACAAATCAGGCCCTCACGTAGAGGCAGGGCATCTGTAACCGGACGTCCGGGCCGTCATCTTTGAAAAAAACGATGGGGGGATCGCCCCCCGCCGCGGTTATCCGGTCAGACCGGCGAGAGATGGCAGGTGCTCTCTGCCGTCATACGTTACGCTGAAGTGTTCTTCCGGGTAGTATGTTCGTATTCAGTCCCTGAACAGTACCTGATACGTTACCGATTCTGCTCCAAAAAAGTCCCTGCAAAACTCCGCTGCTTTCGCGGGCTCGTATTCCTTGCAGCTGAAGATGTCGAGGTAGGCCGCGTTGGTCTCGTTCGCGAAGTGACCGGAGACGAGCGATGTCTCGATGAGCTGGGTCATGGAAAACCCTGCGACCCTCTCGTTCGGGCCGAAGTGGATGATCTGCGGTTCGCCAAACCTCTTCATGTCGATGAGGTCGCACAGTTCGACGATGAACCGGTGGATCTTCTCTGCGTCCCTGATCGTTGCCGGATCGCACCCCTTCAGGTCCACGCTCGTGTACAGCCCCCAGCACCCGCGTTGTTTGAACTGTGCAACGATCTCTACGTCGCTTACGGTCTCTGCCATAACGTTGCTTGCAGCAGCGTTGTTTGCCATTACTTTACTAGCCATGATCTCACCTTCGAGACAAACTCTGATCGAATGATCTCTGTAGATTTTGATAGTTCTGATTTTAAACTTATCCATGCTGCTAATGAAAAATAGCCCTTATTTCCCGGTTAGGCGTGAGCAATTCCGGGGTATCCTAAATTCTAAGGCACATTATTGACAGATTTTTAAATCGGTGGCTTTACTCGACCAATTCGTCATTTAGTAGTCAAAAACCAATACAAGATTCATACCAAGTATGAATATCCCCTGACCGGAAATTTTTTCCACGGACTTTGCTCCGGGGGTTTTCAGGCAGAAGGGGCCTTAAAAGACAGATCTTTTTTCGGCACGGCTTCCCGATATCATTTCGGATGGGAAAAACCAATAAGTCGGAGATAGGAAATATCCGCCCTCGCACCGGTCTCGATCCCGACCGAAAAGCAGCCGGGCGACGACTACGGAACCCCTCTCCCGGCATCTGAAATCAGGCCATCTTTGCCGGGCAACGCGCACCCCCGGCCTCCCGTCACGCACCCCGCCGGGCCTCCGGGCACGACCTGCCGCAACCGGGCCGAATCACCGGAACTCCGGAGGAGAGCGATGCGCACGCCGGACGTGTGCATGCAGATCTTCATGCGTGGGGTATCGCCTGCCGCAGAACGGGCAGATGAACTCCCCCATCTCCGCCGGGATATCGGGAGGCCTCCTCCTCCGCGGCGGCTCGCCCGTCACTCCTGCCTCCCCGCCCCGATCTCCTCGACTGATCGCCCGGAGACGACCGATCGGGGCTCCGTCGCGACCGGGTTTCTGCCGGGGTCGGCCTCGGCATCGTCCATCTTCACGAGCAGCCAGGCCTCGCCTTTCCCGGTCCTGAAGCGGGTGAGAGCGTACCCGCCCCGGATCTTCTCCCCCTCCAGCCGGAACGACACGTGGCCCCGCCGGAGGGCCTCGGCAACCCCGATCCTCTCCCCCTCCTTCTCGGTGAGGTTCTGGTAGGTTCCCCGGTCCCAGACGAGAACCGTTCCCGCACCGTAACTTCCTTCCGGAATGACGCCCTCGAAATCGGCGTAGTCGAGCGGATGATCCTCCGTCGGCACGGCGAGACGCTTCTCCTTCGGGCTCATTGACGGCCCTTTCGGAACCGCCCAGGACTTCAGCACCCCATCGACCTCCAGGCGGAAGTCGTAGTGGAGCGTGGTCGCTGCGTGCTTCTGGATGACGAAGATGGGACGGGAGGAAACCTCCCGTTCACCCGGCGGCTCCGGCGTCCGGGCAAAATCCCTCTTCTCGCGATACTCATCAAGCGTGTCAGGGCCGGCCATACCAGAACTCCGGCGCTGCCGGGAGATAAGAGTTTTCCCGGTCCCGGTGCTTCGCTGGAGCCTCCGAGGAAAAACCCGGAGGTCAAGCCAGCGACCCCCCTCGCACGAAGCGGGGCAACTCGTTAACCAAACAGGTCTTCGCGTTCTTCGCGGCTTCGCGTGAGTTAACGGTTTATAAGCGATGATATGGCCTCACGCGAAGAACGCGAAGCCGCGAAGGGAGTTACAGATAACCCTCTACCGTCCCTCGCGGCTCGCACTTCGCGAGAGATGACAATCCTCCCCGCGCATTGGGAATCACCGGAGCAACGTGCACTGCTTCACTAATGGTTCCGCTCGGACGCGGGGACGATTCTGACGTTCATCTTCTCCGAACCGATGATCAGGATCCCCTCCCCCGGCTGGAAGTTGAGAAGATCCTTCTCGCTCACCTCGAAGAACTTGGCGTTCTCCTGGGCCTGCTTCTTGTTCTCGGAGCGCATGCAGAATTTCACGGCGATGTTTGCGAGGATCTCCTCGTTGAAGTGGGCGATCAGCTGCGACGCGAGGATCAGCGAGACCCCGAACTTCCGCATCTCGGTGGCGTACTTGTTCAGGACCGCTTTGATCGAGGTCTTCGAACCGCTCTTCTGGCTCACCAGGAGTTTCGCCTCGTCGACGATCACAAAGAGCCGGAACTTCGCCCGCTCGTCCTCCGTCCCGCGCGGGATCTCGCCCGTCGCCTGGAGGGTATAGTAGATCCGCCGGAGGAATAGGTCTGCGAAGAGGTAGCGCAGGTTCTCCGGGAGGGCGTTTAGGTTGATGTGGGTGATCCCGCCGGAGAGGATCGTGGGGATCGAGATCTTCTCCTCCCCCGAGAAGAGCTTGTAGTCGAAGATGTCCTCGAGGTAGGCCGGGATCGCCTCGTCCTCGCAGTTCATAATCTCGCCCTCGATGTCGTCGAAGTCGAGCACCCGTGTCCAGGTCTCGGTCTTCCCCGTGATCCCGGACATCCGGTAGCAGTCCTTGATGATGTTCTTGATCTTCCGGCGCTGCTGGATGCCGAGCGTCGGGAAGTTGATCGAGATGGCGTCGACGAAGTCCGAGGTCGCCCGGAGCGGGGTGATCTCGTCGATATCGGGGTCGAGTTCCAGCGGGTTGAAGTAGTACTCACCGCCCTCGCGGATCTTGTACGACCGGATATCCCCGTTGCTCGCGGCCATGTCGCCGTGGAAATCGATCAGGACGACCGGCATCTCCTTTGCCGCGAGTTCTGACGCGACGCACCGGATCGTCTCGGTCTTGCCGGCGCCCGAACCGCCGAGGATGATCATGTGGCCGTTGTTGAGCTGGCCGGGCGACCAGTTAACCCGCTGCCCGTCCTGCGCATGCCCGAGGAAGACGTCGAACCCCCCTGACCGGGGTACTCCTGCCGGGACGTGTGACGGTTCGGCGGAACGGCGTTCCACAAAGACGGCATTTGAGGAGGGGGCGGGGGACGGGACGGCACGCCGGCGTGCGGGCGGCGGCGTGATCGGAAGCGGTTCCTCCATCTCCTCTTCCTCCTCTTCGTCGGGGAAGACGAACTCTTCCCACTCCTCCTCCTCGGCCGCGGGTGCGGGTGTTCCGACCGGGATCTCTTCCGCGGCGGGAGACGGCTCCTCCGGGGTGAGGGAGGAAAGCTCCGCTGCCGGGGCGGAACCATCGATGACGATCTTCTCGGCGACCTCGGCCATCAGCGCCTGTTCGAGGTCGCGCAGAAGCGTATCGTAGAGGTTGCGGTCCTTGACGATGAACCGGGCGAGGTCGACCCCGTCCTCCTCGCGCACCCCCTCGAGAACGTAGATCGCGTCGTCGAGTTCCGAGAGCACCCTGCGAGTTCGCGGCGGTGGGCAGGCGATGCGCGGATACGGTCGTAGTCCTCGCCGCAGGCAAGGTAGCGCAGAACGGTGAACGTCGAGTAGAACGACTCGAGGAGCATGTCGTAGTGCTCCCTGATCGCCGGATCGATCCGTTCGAGCACCCCCTTGAGGATGTACGCGAACTCCGGCGGGAAGGTGTAGACGACGCCGTCGGCCTTTGCGGCGTCGAGATCGTAGGCGTAGGCGAGAACCGCGCACCTGGCGGCCCTGAGCCGGGAGGCGAACCGTTCGCACTCGAGAAAGAGGCCCGGACTGTTGTTGAGGAGGAAACTGATGAACGTCTCTTCGGTGCGGGGGAGCGTGGACGGGAAGGTCTTGTTGACGAACGATCCCTTCACGGTCCCTGCGAGAAGCGCCGGGACGATCTCGTGGATCTCGCGGGCGAGACTCTCGATGTCCAGCGCCCGGAGCCGTGCCTCCATCAGCGGCCGGGCTATCGCCTCGCCGGTAGAAGTCGCCGTTAACACCGTCGTGCCGTGCCAGGAGGCGGACTCGATAAGATCGACCTGTCTGAGCGCAAAGAGCGGCCCGGACGTGTAGGCGTAACAGCTCTGTTCGACCACGCCCGCCCCTTCTCCGCGGGACGACGCGCTGTTCTGGGCGATGTAGATGTAGAGGAGCGTCTCGACGATGTCGCGAACCTCCTGCAGCCGGAAGTCCCGCAGGTACTCGGTGACGGCGGGAGGGAATGACTTCATCAGGGCCGGAATCTCGGCATCTGCATAGCCTGTGGCTTTGAGTGCTTTGGCAAGGTCTGTTGACACGGGTTCACCAGAGGGTGCGTTCTTCTCGTGGTGCCGGGCTTTCCCGGCCGGTGACGGCACGGTGCGCTGCACGATACCGCGTCACGCGACGCGGCCCTGCGGGCGGCCGCATCAGTGAAGCGGGTAGTTGGAATAGTTTCGCTCTACGACCTATTAAACATAGGCAGTTTGCAGAAAACCGGCCGCATCCGGCAGAATGCTCCCGTACCGGGGAAGCGCTCCGTTGCATCCCTCCGGGAGAGGCGGCGGCCATAACCCGGCGGATCTCCTGTTTCCAACCCCCTCAAAAATCGCCACATAAACCCTGATTTCCGACAACTCGCCGGAATCCCGGGGCATTGTTCATACTTACACTTATATATTATTGCGATTATATATTCCCCTGCCGAGGTGGTACCCCGTGACTACCCTTACCGAACACCAGCGAGTGATCATCGTCATAGCACTCCTCGCAATATCGGTCTTCCTGACCTACTACTTCCACGCCATCCTGATGCTCGGGACCGTCTTTTCGCACTTCTTCTACATCCCGATCATCCTGACCGCGCTCTGGTGGGAGAAACGGAGCATACTGGTCGCCATCTTTCTCGGCGGGCTCGTCGTCATCAGCAGCCTCCTTTATCGGCCCGAACTCCTGACCCTGAACGACTACGGACGCGCGTTGATGTTCGTCGTCATCGCCTTCGTCGTCGCGTCCCTCTCCGAGCAGCTCAAAGGGCGGGAGCAGGAGTTGAAGAGACAGAGGGATCTCGTACAGCGTTACCTGGACGTGGCAGGCGTCCTCTTCGTCGTCATCGGCACCGACCATACCATCCGGCTCATCAACCGTCACGGGTGCGAACTGCTCGGCTACCGGGAAGAGGAACTGCTCGGGAAAGACTGGTTCGAAACGGTTGTTCCCGGAGCGTTCCGGGAGGCGCGACGGCAGGTCTTTACCGAGTCGATTGCCCGGAAAACCGCCCTGCCGGGGCAGCGGGAGCACCCTGTCGTCACGCGGAGCGGCGACGAACTGATCCTCGCGTGGCAGGACACCGTGCTTACCGGCGACGACGGCCGGTCGATCGGGATAATCGGGTCGGGAGCCGACATCACCGATCGTATCCGCGCCGAAGAGGAGATGCGGGAGGCCCATGACGAGGCAAACCTCTACCTCGACATCATGGCGCACGATATCAACAACGCGAACGCCGTCGCTCTCGGGTATGCCGACCTGCTCGAGGCGACGCTCGACGGGGGGGAACAGGAGATGATCCGAAAACTCAGAGCCGGCGTCGGCCGGAGCATCGAGATCATCCAGAACGTCACGACGATAAGAAGGCTGCATTCCCATGAGACGGCGACGAAGCCCGTCGACCTCGACGCTGTCGTCAGGACCGAGATCGCCCACCATCCCGGTGCCCGGATCGCCTACAGGGGAACGGCGGCCAGGGTCATGGCCGACGGCCTTCTCTCCGAGGTCTTTGCAAATCTCATCGGCAACAGCATCAAGTTCGGGGATCCGGGAGTCGAGATCGCCGTCAATGTCGAAGAGAGCGGCGATAAAGTTCTGGTCTCGATCGAGGATACCGGGCCGGGAGTATCCGATACGGTCAAGCCAATCCTCTTCACCCGATTTGCGCGGGGAACGAGCAGCAGGAGCGGGAAAGGGCTCGGGCTCTACATCACCCGCACCCTGATCGAACGCTACGGCGGGCGGGTATGGGTCGACGACCGGGTTCCGGGGCGTCCCGAACGCGGCGCGGCGTTCCGGTTCACCCTCCCCCGGCCGGGCCGGACACGGGAGCCGCCGGCCTCCCCCGCACCGCCGGCGGCCTGCCGGATAGTCACTGCCAGACCTTGACCGGGTCGATGGCGGCGTCGATGATCAGGTCGAAATCAAGAGCGTCGAGCCAGCCCATCTTCTCAAACATCTGCATGAAACAGATGCCCACGACCTTCGCCCCGGGATGGGCGGCGACGACCGACTGCACCGCTTCTTTCTCGACCGGGACGCCCGGCATCGAGAGCCCGCCCATCAGGACGATCACCTTCGGGTCGAGGCTGACCGTATCGCCGGAGACCTGCATCCCGACACCCTCTACGGGGCGAACCGCTTTCGCCGCCGCCTCGTTCATGTACGGCACGTAGACCTGCTCGAGGGGGAGATCCCGGACGGCGAACCCCAGGAGTTCGATGAAAGGGGTGCAGGTGCCGGGGCAGCCGTAGTAGACGACCTGATCGCCCTCTTCGAGCCCTGCCTCCTTGAGGTATGCCTTGAACGGCCGGAGCATCCCGGGGACGCCGGAAAGTTGCTCTTTTAATTCCATAAGGGTCTGGTTGTCGTCGGGCCATATACCGTTTCCGGATGCGGCCAATCCTTAGAGCAACCCGCACCCGGAGAGGTGGTAGAGCCGTTCGACCCTCCCGGCCGCCTCCTCCGATACCGCCTCACGGATGCGAACGAGAACGGTCTCGATATCCTCTTCGGGCATGCACCCGAGGTCCTCCCGGCCGGCGAGGATCTGGTCGGCGAGGTACCCCCAGTCCTCGTCCGAGAGCCGGGCGACTCGCTCCGCAAAATCCTCCTCGTCCGCTGCGATGTGGTTGGAGACCGGCGGGAGGATCGAGTGGAACTCGTGGCCCGACTCCGGGCAGAGGACACCGCTGTACTCGGGGGCCAGTTTTCTCAGGATGGCAAAGTCCCTCTCGTCAAGTTCGCGTGCCATGGCTCCGTCCGTTCACGGGAGGCGTCTTTTAGCAAAAAAGTATTCGGCAGCTACGACTCCGAGAGGAGTTTCCCTGCCCGGGCGATGCTCTCGGTCTTGAGTTCCTCGAAGAAGATGGTGACCACCTGTGGGTCGACGCCGAACGTCTTCGTGACCGCGGCGGTGATCTCGTCTGCGAGTATCCGTTTCTGCTCAAGCGTCCGACCCTCTGCCATACGAATGGTTATTACCGGCATGATCTCTCAAAAGAGTGTAGGGCGGAGCGGTATTTATCGTTGCGCAAACGTCTCGAAACAGGGAATCGGGAACGGCGTGCCGTCACCCGGCAGGCACTTCTCCCGCCATCGTGAGCCCCACGATATCCCTGACCGCCTGCCCGAACGGTTCCCACGCTTCCGGCGGCACCCGCCGCCGTCCGGCGTTCGCGATCCGGGCGGCCGCACCGCTCACCTCCCGCTCGAGAATCCGTCCAAGCGCCTGCCGGGTTCCGTTATTCCCCGGGACGCACCGGAGGAGGAGCGCCTCCGACCCCGGCCGGGAGGCCCGGACCCCCGCACCGGGTGCACGGAGATCCGCGATGTCGTCGGCGACCTGCATCGCCTTCCCGGCGGCGAGGCCGAACTCGCCGAACGCAGCGACGACCGCATCCTCCTTCCCCGTCACCATGGCACCCCAGGCGGCCGCGAGCGAGAAGAGGCACCCCGTCTTTCTGGCGATGATCGCGTCGTAGAGTTCGGCCGCCGGGAGATCCGGCCCCCCGAGCATCTCCCAGGCCACGCCCCGGGCCATCTTCCGCTGGGCCGACGCAAGCATCGTCACGTATCCGGCACCGTAAGGAGCGGCAAGCGCGTAGGGGAGGGCGAGGATGCCGACGGCGTCGAGAACCGCCCGCCCCTCCCCCCGGGTGAGGTGAAGAGAGGGAACGCCCCGTCGGGCGGTATCCCCGTCCAGCATGTCGTCGAGGATGAGGCTTGCGGCGTGGGCGAGCTCGACGGCGCAGGCGAGGTCGAGTGCCTGTCGGGTGGGTGCCGCCGTGCGGGCGAGACCGGCGTGGATGTAGAGAAGGAGTCCTGCCCGCATCCGCTTTCCCTTCGAGAGGAGAGAGAAGACAGCGGAGTCGATCTCGCCCTCGCCGCCTGCCGTCTCCGCGATCCGGCGGTCGACGACAGGCCGGATCTTCTCAAGAAATTCGCGAAACGGTATCATGGCTCATCCCCCACGCCGATGCCGGTGCACCCGGTTAAGACGTCCGGATGGTAAAAAGGTGTGGGTCTGGTGCCGGGGGCATCTTCATTGCCCTGCAGAACCTCAGGACCTCCCGGTGGTACGGCAGTTGATCACCAGGAAAGGATACCTGAAGGCCGACGATGCGTTCGGGAACTGGCTCGCGGAAGTCCTCGCCGACCGATTGGCCGGGTGGCACGGCAAAACCCGGGTCTATCGGGTAGAGCCTGCATCGCATCTCGTCTGCCGGTACGAGTTTCCCGGAACGGGATTGACTGTAGTCGGCAAATTCTTCGGCGCGCGACCGGTGCGAGAACCCGCTACAACGCAGATGCGGCGATGAAGAACGAGTTTTCGCGGCTCCGCCGTGTGTCCGGCTGGATCCGCGTCCCCCATGCCATCGCCACGAACAGCCGGTTTAAATCCGTCCTCGTGACCGAGTACGTCCCGGGCCCGACCCTGCGGGAACTCCTCGATGCGGGGGCATCCCTGTACAACCCCCTGACCGGCGTCGCACACCTGCTCCGCCGGCTCCACGACGGCACTCGAACCTCATGCAAACGGGAACGCGATTTCGCCTACTTCCACGCGATTCTCGACCAGAACAACCTCCCGGGTTCCCGGAGGAAGCGGTTCGACCGCCTGCTCGGGGCGTGGTGGCACAGTACGCGGCTCGACCGGGAGGGATGCACGGTCCACGGCGATGCCACGCTCAGCAACTATCTCTTCGACGGCGGGGTCTGTGCGATCGACTTCGAAGGGGCCCGGAACCACACCCACCCGGTTCGCGACCTCGGCATCCTGGCCGCGGAACTCAGGGCATCGGGCGGGAGCATCTCGACTGCCGAAGACTACATCGGCCACCTGCTCTGGCACTACAGCCGTAGTGAAGAGGAGTTCCGGCACCATACCGCCGTCCTCCCCTTCTTCATGGCGCTCGGGCACCTCAGGATCGCACGGCTGCCCTGGCGGGCGGCGGAACGCGACTGGCTTTTAGCGGAGGCGGAGGCATGTCTCGGCGCGATCCACCGGTAACGGGAGTTCTCTTCGACTGTTACGGGACGCTCATCGACGTCCTGACCGACGAGCGGGATATCGAGACCTACCGGTGCCTCTCGCGATGGCTCATCTACCAGGGGGTCAGGATCGCTCCCGAGGACCTGCAGGATCTCTACACCGGCGGGGTCAGGGAGGCGATCGAGCTGACCGGGGAGCCCCACCCCGAGGTTAGGGTCGAGGAGGTCTTTGCCGGCATCTGCGCCGAACATGCCGTCTGGAAGATCGACACGAAGCGGCTCGGCATCGAGTCCGCCCGGGCGTTCCGGGCCGCATCGCTCCGGCGTCTCGGCGTCATCGAGAGGACCAGGGAGCTGCTCGACCTCTTCGGCGCAAAGAAGACGGGGGTCGTCTCGAACGGGCAGCGGGTCTTCTCGGAGCGCGAGATGCGGGCGCTCGGGCTCTACGACCGTCTCGGCTTCGTCATCTTCTCCTCAGATCTCGGCTACCAGAAGCCGGATGACCGGATATACGCGGCGGCGCTTGAGCGGATGAGGCTTTCCGCTCCCGAAGTCCTCTTCATCGGGGACAACGCCGAGAACGACGTCGATGCTCCCCGGAGATTCGGGATGCAGGCGCTGCACGTCGAGGAGGCGTGGGAGCGCTACGGAGTCTAAAAGTTGCGGACCCAGACACGGGTTTCAAGAGCCGGGGTGCGATGGACCTCCACAATAGACGAAAAACGGCGGGTGATCGCACCCGGCCCGGGCCATATCCTCCTCCCGGTCATGCTCTACGCCAGCTGCGCCCGGATGTGCTGCACGGTCTCGGGATACTGCTTCTCGAGCCGCTTCTTTGTGAGGTTCTCTCTCACGATCCACTGGATATCCTGATCGTCGAGGGTCGCAAGTTGCCGCAGGTACTCAAAGCCGAACGCGGGAAGGGCGGCGATGACCACGCTGAGCGTGTAACCGAGCGCCTTTCGAAGCGCGCGGAAAGCCTCGGACTGCCGCTCTTTCGCGGTGTAGACGCGGATCAAGATCTTCCGGTGGAACCGGAGCGCTGTCTCTGCGAGGTCGGGTTCGGCCAGGAGATCCGGCTCGGCAATCCCCGCGACCGCGGCCCGCATGGCAAGCCAGGAACCCCCCTCCACCCAGCCTTCCAGTTCCGGAACCGCCGCATCCCGCTGCCGGGAGAGGAGATCCTGAAGCCCCATTGCCACCGCTTCCCTGATTCGCCACCGCGGATCGGCGGAGGCCTCCGCGAGGTGCTTGAGCGCCGCCTCGGCGCATGGCGGCGATACCGACCCGATCGCCCCGATACCCCGAACACCACAGAACCCCAGAAACTCGTGCGGATCGCCCGTCGGAGCATCCTCCGGGGAGACGCAGGCCAGCTCGACGCAGAGGTTCCACAGGATCCGCAGATCGTCGGGATCGGCCACGGCAAACTCCTGCACGGTCCCGGAAAACGCCGCCGCAAGCTCGAGATTCGCCCGGGGTCCGGGAAGACGGCTCTCCGCGATCAGGTAGGCAAGAAGATCCCCGGCGTCGCCGCTCGAGAGAAAACCCGTGAACAGCCGGGCAACCTCCCTGATATGGGTCTCTTTGCGGGTCATTGTCCGTAGAAAAGAACGACCCGCTGGCAGTAAAAATGATCGCTACCTGGCGGGCAGAGTCGCGACAAAGGCGTCAAGAGCCGCATGGACGTTCTCGCCGTTTCGCGCGGAGATCGGATGCACCATCTCTCCGGGCAGATCCCGGGTGACGGCCTCGGGCACCGCGCCGGGACTGTCGCACTTGTTCGCCATGAACGCGAGCGGCACCTTGAGATCTTTCAGCTGGCCATACAGGTGCCTCGTCATCGCGTCCACTCCCGTGGTGGCGTCCACGACGATAATCGCGCCGTCCATCCCCCGCGAGAGGATCTGCCGGACAAACTCGAACCGCTCCTGCCCCGGCGTCCCGAAGAGAAAAACGGCCTTGTCTCTCACTGTCAATCTGCCGAAATCGAATGCCACGGTCGTTGGGCCCTCTTCCGAGGACGCCTCGATGTGACGGCTGCGGGGATCGAGCGCCTGGATGAAGCTGGACTTACCGGCATTGAAGGAACCGAAAACGACAATCTTGAGTCTGCCTTCTGCCATTAGCCTTTTATCTGCACCAGGATGTTTTAGGGTTTCGCTATGGTGGCGCCGTGGCGAGGATGAAGACGTATCCGGCCACCGTGAAGAAAATTTATTTCCTGCGGCCCCGGGAAACGGGAAATAATCAACCCCGGGCTCCGCAGGGGCCGTTGCGCCCTTCCCGGCGCAAGCGCCCAACACCCATATATCGAAAAACCAAAAGTACAGGCATGGAGCCGGAAGAGGTGGATTCGGTCGCGCAGGAGATCATGGCTACCCTGGACAATCTCTTCCTTGCGGAGAGGCAGGCCCGGCTCCAGGTATCCGCACTCGAGGAACAGCAGTACCCCCTGGCCGCGACGTTCGAGATGGTCACGGACATGGGTGCAAACACCGCCATCGAGGAAGCCCTTTCCGGGTTCGGCTTCGATTACCACACCATCGACGAAGACGCCGAACTCTGGATCTCGGACGAGCACGGGCTGATGGTCTTCCTCTTCTTCACCGCCCCGGACGGGCGGTATTACAACTACAGGATCGCCGCGTTCGACGTCGTCGGCGAGGAAGAAGAAAGATCCGCGTGACCGGCGAACCCTCCCCCGGCAGGGCGGGATGATGCCGTGCCAGGTGCTATATACCGTAAACGACATCTGGTGTGCGGCGAGAATCTGGAGGGATTGAGATGGAGCGCTCGGTAAAACGACTCATGAAAGACAGGGAAAAGCGGCGCGAGGAGAATATCGGCAAGTACATCGAGCAACTCTCGGACGAGAGCACCCCCTACCGGCTGCGGGCGGCCGAGGCGCTCGGGGAATGCGCCGACGCGCGGGCGGTCGAGCCGCTGATCGCCGCTCTCGCGGACCGCGAGAACGAGGTCAGGTGGGTCGCCGCGCAGGCACTCGGGAGACTGCACGACGCGCGGGCAGTCGAACCGCTCCTCCTTCTCCTCGAGGACCGCGACCGGTGGGCGCGGCGCGGTGCCGCCTGGTCTCTCGGCGAGATCGGCGACCCGCGCGCGGTCGAGCCCCTCCTCGGCCTTCTCGGTGACAGGAAGAAGGACGTCAGGGCTGCTGCCGCCGAGGCGCTCGGGAAACTCCGCGACCGGCGGGCGGCAGGCACCCTCTCCACCGCGCTCGAGGACGAGGAGGAGCCCGAGGTCAGGACGGCGATCCGCCGTGCCCTCCGCGAGATCACCGGCGAGGCGGGATTTTGACCGGAGAAAAAGGCGGAGAGCAGAGGCTTTTTCGCTACTACCCGGAGGACTTCGCGGCGCTCCCCGTGCGGGTCGTCCACATGGATCTCGTCTTCGACGTTTACGACGGCCACACCCGGGTCGTCTCCGCCCTCACCGCCGAGACCTTTGATGCACCGCTCGCGTCCCTCGCCCTGAACGCCCGCGACCTGGACATCCTCCGCGTGGAGTCCGGCGGATACGCCGTCACCCATACCTACGACCGGAACGCCGCACTCCTCACCGTCGCCTTCGACCCCCCCGTCCCGCCCCGGACACGGTTCACCCTCGATACCGAGACGATCTGCCGGCCGAGCAGCCACGTCCTCGAAGGCCTCTACTACGACGGATTACGCCCCGGCGGGCCGCCCACCCAGATCACCCAGTGCCAGCAGTGGGGGTTCCAGCGGCTGGTTCCCTGCCTCGACGACATGACCGCGAAGTGCACCTACACGACGGCGATCGTCGCGGATAGCGGGTATACGAACACCATATCGAACGGGGATCCGATAGGACCGCGGATCCCCTGCGCTCCCGGCCGCTCCGTGCAGAGGTACGAGAACACCAGAACCCCGATGGCCCCCTACCTCTTCTTCCTCGGGGTGGGATGCTACGACACCTATCGGCGCGAGTTCGAGTACCCCGACGGACGGATGTTCTCCCTCGAAATCCTCGCAAAACCCGGATCCGACCCGGAGGGTGCGGAGCGTGCGCTCGATATCCTCGCGGACGCGGTGATGTGGATCCACCTCTTCACCGGCCCGGCGCAGTACCGCGACCGCGAGACCCGCGAGGAGGTGTGGCGCCTCGTGCGGGTTCGGGACGGGGCGAAACGCTCCGGGGATCTTGAGGCGCTCGAAAAGACCAGGAAGACGCTTAAAGACCTCATCTCGACCATCACGCCGGGCTATGCCTACACCGGGGCGATCTACCGGGAGATCGCCATGCAGAACTCCGACTTCGGCGGGATGGAGAACGTCGGGAACACGACGATCGCCGCAAACCGGATCATGCCCGGGCCGGAGACGACCGACCCGGCCTTCGAGTACCTGGTCCGGGTGAAGGTCCACGAATACTACCACAACGAGAACGGCTCCGAGGTGACGGGAAGGAGCCCGTTCGAGATCTGGCTGAACGAGGCCGTGACCGTCCACGTCGAGAACCAGCACCACGCCTTCCTCTTCGGCGAGGCCTACTCCCGCATCAAGACCGTGCTCGACCTTCTCGACCCGGCGGCCGGGACGCTCACGCTCGACCGGGGCGCAGGGTCGATGCCGATCGAGCCGGACGGTTTCAACGACCCGAACGACCTCATCACGGGCGTCACCTACGTGAAGGCCCCCGAGTTCGTCAGGATGATCGAGACGCTGATGGGAAAAGAGGCGTTTGCAGAAGCGCTCGGCCGCTACCACGACCGGTTCCGGCACGCGAACGCCTCGCGGACGGACTGGCTGCGCTGCATGGAGGAGGTCTCGGGGCAGGATTTCGGGAGGATGGCTGCGGTCTGGCTGAAGGAGAAGGAGTACCCGGTCCTCACGGTTACCCCCGCGTACGACCCTGCCAGCCGCCGGTTCACCCTCGCCTACAGCCAGAGCCGCTCGCCCGGCGGCCGTCTCCGGGAGTTCCCGTTCCGGTTCGCGCTCGTCGACGCCGACGGGAGGGACATCCGGGAGACGACCGTCCGGATCGCCGACGAGGCCGGAGAGATCGTCCTCGACGGCGTCGATCGGCCCGCGTTCCTCTCGCTCAACCGCGGCTACTCCTTCTATGGAAAGACGGCGTACCGGCCGCCGGAGGACGAACTCTACCTCCAGGTCGAGAGAGACCCCGATGTCGTCGGCCGGTTCACCGCATTCCTCGCCCTCGCCGACCGGGAGATGCTCCGGCTCCTCGAGGAACCGGGCGCAGCCGTCTCCGACCGGTTCGCCGACCTCTGCGCCGCCCTCCTCGCCGACGACTCCCTCATGGAGGAGGCGGGCGGGCAGTTCCTGACCATCTTCCCCTCGGTCGAGGACGAGCGGTTCGCCCACCGTTACCGCACACTCCACGACGCCCGAAGAACGATCCTTACCGCCGTCGCCGCCCGGGGCGGCGAGACCCTCCTTCACGTTTACCGGCAGGCGGCAGAAGACGCTCCCCCCGGGCCGGGCAGCCTGGAGGGCGAGGCCGCGGCGATCCGGCACCGGCAGCGCAAAAACGCCTGTCTCTCGATCCTCGCGACACGGGACACCCCGGAAGTTCACCAAATGCTCCTTCGCCAGTTCCGGGAAGCGGCGGCCGCCACCGACCGGCTGGCCGCGTTTTCGCTGATCCTCGAGAGCAGCGCTCCGGAACGGCTGGAGATCCTCGAGGCGTTCGCGGCCGTTTCGGCAAAAAGCCCCGTCGCCTGGGAGTCCTTCCTCGGTACCGTCGCCGGGAGCGACTGCGACGACCTCGTCCCCATTCTCGAGCGGATCGAGTCCTCGCCCGCCTTCGCATTCGAGCAGGCCGACCAGCAGCGGGCGCTCTACGGGCGGTTCGCGCTGAACAGGAAGCGGTCGCTCGAGACCGAAGAGGGGCGGGACTACCTTACAGAGGTGCTCCGGCGGCTCGCCCCGGTCAACGAGTACAGCACCGTCCGGGCTCTCGATGCTTTTGCATTCATCGACAAAATGGAGCCCCGCCACCGGGTGCCGGCGGTCGCGGTGCTCGCCGGCCTCCTCGCCGGTCTCGATCCCGGTGCATACCCCGCGGTCTACAACAACGCCCGCCGCTTCCTCCTCGGCGCCCCGGAGGGAGTCCGCGCCTACGAGGAGGAGCACGGAACGATCCCGGCCCTCCGGGAACCCGGCCCCTGACCTACCCGTCTCCCGGACGTCCGCGACTTTTGCAAGGGCAATCTTTGCCGGCCGTTCATGCCGCGTGCGGTCTTCCTGCGGGTGATGGCGGATGCAGACCGCTACTCGGGGCGCGGCGCCTGCAGAATGCCGTACGTGAAAGCACTGCTGCTGTAACTCCCTTCTACCGGCGCGCCGCCGTCCTGCCGCGATCGCCGTGCGCCCGAAGACCGAGATCGAACCCGGCGATGATCCGGCGGCAGGTACAGTGGTTCCCGAGGTGACAGACGGCGGCCTTCGTCGCCTCGAACCGGACGGGGAAGTCGATACCGGGGATGATCTCCGGGAGGTCGCCGAACCCGAGCGTGATGTGCGGCGAGTAGCGCTCGTACGCAGAGGTCTTTTGGAACCGCTGAAGGCAGTCGACGGACGGGGCGGACGCCTCCCCGGCAAACATCTCCGGGCCGGCTACGGGCGCCGGGTAGGGTTTCAGGGCGTTCATCACGCTCTTGTGAAAGAGCTGGAGGATCTCCGTGCGGAGGATATGAAAGACGGAGACGGTCTCTCCCGCGTTCTTGTGTTTTGCAACGGCGTCGATGGTCAGGGCCATGGGAGAGCACTGCCGCGTAATCCGCTCCACCTTCGCGACGATCTCCGGGATGTCCCCGCTCCTTGCCGGGAACATCGCGACCGAGATGTGCGGAAGGCAGTTATCCCTGTCGAGGCGTATCCCTCCGTCCGGGTAGCCGGCGAGCAGCGTCCGGTTCGCACCGATCGCCATATCCATGATCGGGCCGGGCGGCAGGAGAACGACATCGACGGCGATCGTTTCGGGAAGTTCATGCATGGGGCCGAAGAGACCGGCGGGATAAAAAGCGTTTTCCCCCGGACATTCACTCCCCGCCGCGTGACGCCCATAGACACGCCCCGGCCGCGCTCACCACCTCACGCCGAAGATCGGCTCCTCCTCGACGAGGTTCGTGATCCTTCGGACGCTCGCCTCCATCGGAACGTCCTCTCCGCTGCAGAGTCCGAGTTTGAGCTGTTCCAGGCCTGCAGCCACCGAGTCGTCCTTCGAACGAACGCCGCTTACCGTCACCCTGAACGTCAGCGTCACCAGCCATTGGGTCGTCTCCATCTCTTCCCCCTCACGATGTGGACGGAGTATACCGCCGGCGGCTCATAAAGCCAGCTCATGACCGGGAGGCTATACCCGGGATACCCCGTGCGAAGATCCGGCCTTTCGGCAGAAATCGCAAAAAATGGTGGACTGATGAGTGAGAACGGAGAGCAGCACGGCAGTATGAGAACGTACAGAGGGGTGTTGAAGCGTTGCATCACGAATGGAGGTATCGTTGCAGTCACGCATCCGGTCAATCGATCCCGTACCGGCTCACCCGTATCCCGAGCATAATATATTGTGCAGGCAATAAAAATGTTTTCGCGATACCCGGCGTAACGCACCACCCCGAACAGGCGGGAGCAGCCATGCACAACGATTATATATAAACACCAGGGACTCCAGGACTCCGACGATCTGCCGGGAGGGATGGGGGATGATCCAGGTATCCACGGCTGCGCCCCGGAGGGGCATGAAAAGGCAAACGATCGGTTGCTTCACGGGCGCACTCATTCTCATCCTGGTGCTCATCCCGGCAGCGGCGTCCGCGGCCGCTCCATCGGTGATCGTCTCCAACTACACCGTCACCCCTGCCGTCCTGATGCCCGGCGACGAAGGGACGATCACCGTGGTGCTCACGAGCACGGCCCTGCCGGCCACGGGAGCGCCGCTCAGCATCCGGCTTGACCCCGGCACCGGGGAGATGAACACCTCGGAGGAGACGGAGGAGAACGCCTACATCGAGAGCGTGCTCCTGCACAGTACGGACGTCGAGGTCATGACCGGAAGTTTCCAGGATATCGGAGAGATCGGCCCCGGCCAGTCCTTTCCGCTCACGTTCCGGATTCGCGCCCCGGGCGAAGAGGGGATCTACTTCCCGGAGGTCTGGGTCAGCGTGCGGGACGGGGCCAATGTGCGGTATCCCGTCCCCGTGAACGTCAACTCCGCACACACCCTGATCAAAAGGCCCGCGCTCCGGGTGGAGCGCTCCGTCCCGGCGTCCGTCGACCCGGGCGACCCCTTCAACGTCACGCTGACCATCCATAACGACGGCCAGGCAACCGCGAGCGACATCTCCGTCGGCGTCAACGCAACCTCCGGCGCGATCGCCCCGCGGAACTCGGAGAACTACTACATCCCCGAACTCGAGGCGGGGAAAAACACCGTCCTGAACCTGTCCTTCGATACCGATACGAGCGCACCGCTCGGGCTTACCCCGATCCTCATCACCGTCGATTACCGGGGCGCCGATCTCGCGCCGTCCAGGGAGATCGCGACGATCGGGATCCCCGTCGTCGGCAGCGCCGAGATGGGCGTCGCCTCCATCAGGACCGAACCCGCCCGGATCGCTGCCGGGGACACGGTCGACCTGACGATCCGGCTGGAGAACACCGGAACGGCGGATGCGGAATCGGTCAGGGCGACGATCGAGGAACTCGCCCTCCCGGGCTCAAAAGAGGCGTTCCTCGGGACGATCGAGCCGGGGAACGACGGCCCCGCCATCTTCTCCCTTGACGCCGACGAGGCGGGAGAGTTCGGCTACACCCTCGTCGTCCGGTATACCG
Organism: Methanoculleus sp. MH98A; assembly: GCF_000691865.1. Lineage (GTDB taxonomy): Archaea > Halobacteriota > Methanomicrobia > Methanomicrobiales > Methanoculleaceae > Methanoculleus. The sequence goes on from NZ_JMIO01000008.1 coordinate 22,567, forward strand.
ACGACTACGGCGAACATACGGTCAGGCAGCCCCTGCAGGTCGTCGTCACCGAACAAAGCCCGTTCCCGACGATTGCGGCCGCGGCAGCCGTCCTCATCGTCGCCGTCGCGGCCGCGATCTACTGGTACCGGCGACGAAAGGAGGAATGACCGCGGTGTTTTCAGGCATCAAGGTCTCCGCGTTCCTGGCATGGAAGTCAATCCAGCGCGGGAGCCGGGGGACACTCGCCCTCACCATCATGATCATCGCCCTCATCTTCGTGAACCTGGTCTTCCTCCCCTCCATCATCTCCGGGGTCGTCGTGACCTTCGACGCCCAGTCAATCGACTTCGACGTCGGAAACCTGGTCATCGAGCCCCGGGAAGGCAGCCGGTACATCGACGACGCGGACAGCCTCCAGAAGAAGGTCGAGCAGATCCCGGGAATTACGGGCACGTCGCCCCGTATAACCGCCGGGGCGACGTTCTTTTACCGGGGCCGCAACGCCGCGAGCACGCTCTACGGCATAACCCCGGAGGACGAGCGGTCGGTGACCAGGATCGCCGAATACATGACCGCAGGAGAGTTTCTCTCAAACGGCGATACCGATAGCATCATCATCGGCGCGACCCTCGCGGGGATGGAAGGAGAAGAGGAGGGGGGCCTCCCTTCACTCCAGGGGGTCGAGGTCGGCGATTCGGTGGAAGTGGCCTACCCGAACGGCCTGGCAAGGACCTACCGGGTGAAGGGGATCTTCGAGACCCAGTCTTTCGGCGTCGATACGGCGGCGTTCGTCACCACCCGCGAGATGAGCGAGGTGCTCGGGCTCGACAACCAGGCGTCTGCGATCCTGGTCAAGACCGCGGTCAACGGCAGGGAGGAGGAATACAAGAGGGAGATCCTCTCCTACGGCGTCCAGGAGGATGTCCTGACGTTCCGGGAGAAGTCGGGAGGGTTCGTCGAGCAGGCGATCCAGAGTTTCAACATCATCAACGCCATCTCGACGCTCGTCAGCCTGATCATCGCCATCGTGGTGGTTTTCATCGTGATCTTCATCAACACCGTGAACCGGCGGCGCCAGATCGGGATCTTGAAGGCAATCGGCATCGACCAGCAGATCATCATCAACTCCTACGTCCTCCAGGTGCTCTTCATCACCGCCGTCGGGGCGCTCGCCGGGATCGGGCTGAACGCCGCCGTGACGACTTACCTGACCGCCTACCCGCTCGTCTTCCCCGGCGGCCCGGTCTACCCGGACGTGGAGGCGTCGGCCATCCTCCGGAGCATCGCGAGCCTCTTTGCAGTCTCGGTGGTGGCGGGCTACATCCCGGCGTGGCGGATTGCACGGGAGGATATCCTCACCGCAATCAGGGGGTGAAGAGGTGATCGTCGCGGAAAACCTCACGAGAGTCTACACGATGGGGAGGGTGGAGGTCCGCGCCCTTGCGGGCGTCTCGCTCGAGGTCGCGAAAGGCGAGTTCGTCGGGATCATGGGGGCGAGCGGCAGCGGCAAGTCGACGCTCCTCCATATCCTCGGGCTCCTCGACCGCCCCACCTCCGGGAGGGTCACGATCGACGGGACGGATGTCCTGGCCCTCTCCGACCACCGGCGAACACTGTTCCGGCTGAACCGGCTCGGCTACGTCTTCCAGGACTACGCGCTCATCGGGGAACTCACCGCGCTCGAAAACGTCTACCTGACATCGCTCGTCCGGGGGGCGTCAAAGACCGAGTATCTCGAGCGGAGCACCGATATCCTCCGGCGGGTCGGCCTCGGCGACCGGATGGATCACCGGCAGAGCGAACTCTCGGGCGGCGAGCAGCAGCGCGTCGCGATAGCCCGGGCGCTCGTGAACAATCCGAGCATCCTGCTCGCCGACGAACCCTGCGCGAACCTGGACAGCCAGACCTCGAAGAGCATCCTCGACCTCTTTGCCCGGTTAAACGAGGAACTCGACCAGACGATCGTGATGGTCTCGCACGAGGACTGGCACAAAGAGTACTTCTGCCGGATCGTCACCCTCCGGGACGGGCTGATCGGGGAGATGGTGGAATGCAGGAAGGAGCCGCACCCGGGTGGAGGGGCGTAACCCCGCCATCCCCGAACGAAGCAAAAAAGGCGGCGATATTTTTATCTCGTTCCCGGCATACAATCCCGGCCGGTGAGAGGCATGCAGGAGATGAAGACATTCAGGTGCAAGGACCTTGGCCTCGAGTGCGAGTTCGAGGAGAAGGCGGAGAACGAGAACGAGCTGATGAAGCGGATCGAGGGGCACGTCCAGACCGCCCACCAGATGAACCCGGAACAGCCGGAAGTGCAGGAGAAGCTCCGCAAGGCGATGAAGTGAGGGAGCCCCGCGCTCCCGAAGCTTTTTTTCGGCTTTCGGCAGGGAGTGTCCCCGGAACCCTGCCCCGAGGAGAACTCCGGCGCTCCTGCCGGAAGACGGCAGGTTCATCAGGGTACACGCCATCGGGACCGGTATGATGCATCGCGGACACTCCCGGAGACACTCGCCCGAGGATGAAGCCGCCCGGCGACGCTGGCAGCACCCCGAGTCCATCCTCGAAGGGATCGGGCTTGCTTCCGGAGCCACCTTCATCGACGTCGGGTGCGGGGAGGGGTTCTTCGCGCTCCCGGCGGCGCGGATGGTCGGGCCGCGCGGCCGCGTCTGCGGGATCGATATCGACGCTGAGGCTCTCGACCTCCTGCAGGAGAAGGCTTTTTCCGAAGGGCTCGACAACGTCGTCCTCCATCGGGGGATGGCCGAGGAGATTGTTCTCTGCAACGGCTGTGCAGACGTCGTCTTCTTCGGCATCGACCTCCACGACTTCGTCGACCCGGTCCGGGTGCTCCGGAACGCAGAACGGATGGCGGCCGGGTCCGGCCTGATCGTCGACGTGGACTGGAAGAAGGAGCCGCTCCCTCTCGGTCCGCCGACGGCAAAGAAGTTCAGCACGGAGCATGCGGCGGCGTTGATGGCGGAGGCGGGGCTGGCGGTCAGGACGGTGGCGGAGTCAGGACCGTACCACTACATCGTCACGGCCGTGCCGGAAGATAAAAAGGGGAATTAGGGGTCACGTCAGGTTTGCAATGCCGCCGTAGTTGACGGCGTCCACGAGTGCGTCGAGATCCTGCTTGGATCCGCCTTCGACACTGACGTAGACCATGAACCGTTCGTTCACGCCGACCCAGGTGCCGTAGGAGTCGGGTTTGCTGAAGTACTCCCAGGACGGGTGGCCGCTGACCGTGCGCTGCTTGTAGTAGCCCTCGGTCGTCTCGAACGAAACAAACGAGTCCCAGGACTCCCAGTAGCCCACGTCCTGGTAGGCCGAATCCTGAATTATGATTGTCGCCCAGGCATCGTCCTTGCTGTAGTCACGAGACGCCCAGGTCCACTGGCCGTCCTCGATGGTCAATGACGACCCTATGGGTTCTTCCGCAGTCCATCCCGCAGGCGCATTCGGGAGGAACGGGATCAACGCCGTGTACGAAACCGCGGTTACGCTTCCCTCTGCGGCCCCGGAGACTGTGGTGCCGGCGGCGGCAGGAACCGTCGTGGCCGCAGGGGTGACTGGGGTGGTTTCATAGGGAGTTGTATCGGTCACCTGCGGCGTGGTCGTATCCGACGTACCCGTACAGCCTGCTGCCATGAGGCAGAGCGCAAGCAGCGCAAAGAGTGCCGGGATCGTTGCTGGAGAGATTTTTCTCATAATAATGCCCTCAGGCAGACCTGATGAACAGATTCTTATTTATAGATTGCTGTTTCGCAATACCGGGTGACCAAAACTACCTGAATCCTTTTTGAGGGACGTATAGAATTCAGATCCGGAGGCAATATCGAAATAATAGAGCAAGATGCGGCCCGGCGCCGAATATCATTTCCAGAGGTTTAAGAAAAGTATTTAACAATTCTGGGAGATATTATCGCATGGTTCTGAGAAAGAGCATCTGCAGCATCCTGGTTGCAGGATTGCTGGTAATGTGCCTCCTCGGTGCCGGCTGCACGTCGCAGCCGGCGGAGGAGGGGACCCCGACCGCGACACCAACCCCGGAGACTACCGCGACGCCCACGCCCGCCGCAGCCGAAGAGTACGTCTTTAACGAGACGAACAACAACGAAACCGTCACCCTCCCGGCCGGAAGCGAGATCGCCATCAGCCTTGATGAGAACCCGACGACCGGCTACGAGTGGAACGTCACCTCGTCGACCGGACTCGAGTACGTGAACGACACCTACATCGCGCCGGAGACCGAACTCGTGGGCGCAGGAGGCGCGCACGTATGGCAGTACCTCGCCGCCGAGCCCGGTGCCGCCGAGTTCACCGCGGTCTACAAGCGCTCCTGGGAAGAGACGACCGGAAACGAGACCACGTTCTCGATGGCCTTCACCATCGAGTAACGGCCCACCCTCTTTTTGCACACTCCCCGTCACCGGCCGTTCCCGAACCGCCGCAAAACCGCCGTGGTCCCTTTGTGCCGCGTAGACCCGTTCCGGCCCGAAGGTAAGAAGATCCAGAAGGAGACCTCATCGCGACCAGGATCGCCGTCTCATCCCCGGGGTTGGTATCGACCAGGAGCACGCTCCGGTCCCTGACGATGAACGCAGAGGCCACACCGAGCGGCACGGCGGCGATCTCCGGAAGGCTCTTCGTCTTCTGTTTCAGGACCCGCCCGCTCCCGGCGAACCCCCCGTATTCGGCTCGTCGGCCTTCATGGCATCCCACCATGGGATGCCCTCTCCCTGCATCAATGATTCGGCCGGGAAAGAAAGAATCCGCGGACCTTGGCAGAAAACTGCCTAAAAACAGGGAAATTCTCTGAACGAGGAACGAGAGCCCCGACCGCATTTCAATATGCATATATATAGTAAAAACGAGTTTGGAACTATGGCATATGAGAAACTGACATCGCGACATCTTCTCGCAATCCTCGTGGTCCTTTCCCTGGCGCTCCTCGCCGTCCCGGCAGCCGCACAGGAGACCAGTCCGCGACAGGTGCAGCCCGGCGATACGATCGAGGTGGGAGCCGAACCGATCATCCTCGACCTCGTCGGCCTCCGCGACGCGGATTCGTTCAACGCAATCACGGAACTCCGGAAGTACCAGGATGACAACCCCGCAAAGTCGATCCAGCGGGTTATCGGCGTGGCGAAAGACGGTTACTTCACGATCAACGTCTACACGTTCAAAGGGCATTACGGACGGTATTTCCCGTACAGCAAGTCGGACGGCCTGCTGCATGAGAACAGCATCGTGTTCGTCCACGCTCCGCCGCCTACCGCCACGGAGACCGTCACCGAGGTCACCGAGACGCCTACGGAGACACCGACGGCCACGGAGACACCGGAACCGGAGCAGGCACCGCTCCCGGGAGTGATCGCGATTGCCGCACTCGGCATCTGCGGGCTGCTCGCGGCGGCACGGAAACAGTAGACGAATCCGCGGCAGAACGGTCCTGCACTTTTTTTGTCAAACCGCTACGATTGCGCCCATCGGCGGGCGAAAAAGAAAAGGGAGGGTATATCGATACTCGTTACGCCAGGTAGTCGTCCGGGCGCGGGATCTGTTCCTTTAAGCCCTTCCGCTTGCGGATGGCCTTGACGACCTCGTCGACGATGCCGGCGGGAACCAGTTCGAACCCGGCGAACTCGGTGCTCCACATCGCACGCCCTTCGGTTGCGGACCTGATGTCGCCGGCAAACCCGAAGAGTTCGGCGACCGGCGCCTTGCCGACGATCGTCATCGTGTCGCCTTCGCTCAGCATATCGAAGACCTGACCGCGGCGGCCCTGGATCTGCGAGGTCGCCGCGCCCATCTGCTCGCTCGGGACCGTGATCTGGATCTTCTGAACGGGCTCGAGGAGCGAGTCGCCGGCCATCAGCACGCCTGCCTTGACGGCGCTCCTGACTGCCGGGATGACCTGCGCGGGGCCGCGGTGGATGGCGTCCTCGTGGAGTTTCACGTCCACCAGCCGGATCTTCAGGTTCTGAACCAGCTCGTCGGCGAGCGGGCCGCCGCGGAGTGCTTCGCGCCACCCGTCGAGAACCAGTTCCATCGTCTCGTTCAGGTACTGGATACCCTTCGTCATGTCGATGAACATGTTGGTACCCTCGATCGCCTTGACGTTCTTGGCCTCGTCCTTGTCCATGCCCGCTGCGACGAGGGCGTCACGCCGCTCGAGCGCCTGCTGGTTCATCGAGACCTCGCCGTCCTGGATCATCTTCACGATTGCCGGGTCCATCGACTCGAGCTCGATATAGAACCGATTGTGGCGGTTCGGCGACTTCCCTTCGACCGGGCCTGCCCCACCCGTGACCGTCTCGCGGTAGACGACGATCGGCGGAGAGGTGATGATATCGACACCCTTGTCGCGCTTGATACGGCCGGTGATGATCTCGAGATGAAGTTCGCCCATGCCGCTGATCAGGTGCTCGCCGGTCTCCTCGTTGATCGAGACCTGCACCGTCGGGTCTTCCTTCGCAACCTGGCGGAGAACCTCGACGAGCTTCGGGAGATCTTTCATGCTCTTCGCCTCGACGGCGACGGTCATGACCGGCTCGGAGTAGTGCTTCAGCGACTCGAACGGAGTCATCTCGATGAGCGACGTGACGGTCGAACCGACGATGGCGTCTTTCAAGCCCGTCACGGCGGCGATATTGCCTGCCGGGAGCGCTTCCACCTCGATCCGCTCGGCACCCATGAAGATGCCGACCTGGGCGAGACGGTTGGCACGCTTCGCCGCGCCTATGATGTAGCACTCGGTACCCCGGCGGAGCGTCCCCGAGAAGAGACGGCCGGTGGCGACCTCGCCCGCGTGCGGGTCAAACGAAATATCGGTGACCATCATGCAGACCGGCCCGTTCGGGTCACAAGCGACCATGGCCTTGCCCTCGGGAGTATTGTAGTCGCCGTGCCAGATGATGTGGATACGCCGGTCCTGGGCATCGAGCGGGTCAGGCAGGTGCTTGACCACCATGTCAAGGAGGACGGCGTGCAGGGGGCTGTTCTTCCCCAGCCACTTCATGTCGCCGGAGTTGCACTTCTCAAAGACGTCCTTGAACGAGACCCCGCTCTTCTGCATGAAGGGGACGGAAACGGCCCAGTTGTAGAGCGCGGAGCCGAAGGCGACGGTGCCCTTCACGGCATCGAGCTTCCAGCCCTCGTTGTACATCTTCTCGTTCATGCCCTTGATCAGCTTGTTGACCTTGTCGATCACCTTCGCGAGGCGGATCTGCATCTCCTGCTCGTCCACTTTGAGCTCGTTGACCAGCCGGTCCACCTTGTTGATGAAGAGAACCGGGCGGACACCCTCTTTGAGGGCCTGCCGCAACACCGTCTCCGTCTGGGGCATGGTACCCTCGACCGCGTCCACCACGACGACGGCACCGTCCACCGCACGCATGGCGCGGGTCACGTCACCGCCGAAGTCCACGTGGCCGGGGGTATCGATCATGTTGATCAGGTACTCGTCCCCGCCGTACGTGTGGACCATCGAGACGTTGCTCGCATCGATGGTGATACCGCGCGCCTGTTCCTCCTCGTCGGAGTCCATGAAGAGCTGCCGGCCGGCGAGTTCCTCGCTGATCATGCCTGCGCCGGCGAGCAGGTTATCCGAGAGTGTTGTCTTTCCGTGATCGATGTGGGCGACAATACCGATGTTCCGGATGCGCTCCGGCTTGTCCATCAGCGCTGTCACCCGCTCTACCATCTTCTTTCGTCTGGTCATGAAAATACACCGAAAAAATAATAGGGGGTTTTAGCGGGCTGCCTTTGCAATACGCTCTCTTTCTTCTTTCTTTGAGACGGCATACGAGCGGGTATCGCCGTTCGCCGCACCGATCAACTCGTCGGCAAGCGCTTCGCTCACGCTCTTCTTCTTCTTGTGGCTCGCCTGCAGGACACCGGCGGTGATGAACCGGAGCGCAGTATCGACACGCCGCTGGGGCGCGGTATCGACCGACTTCGGGACGTTGATGCCCCCGTACTTCAGCCGGACGGTCTCCTCGCGGGGCCCGGTGTTCGCGACCGCGTCCACCAGCACCTGGACCGGGTTCTTCTTGGTCTTCTTGTTGACGATCTCGAAGGCGTCCCGGACGATGCGGATGGTAAGTTCCTTCTTGCCGGTGTTGTTCTCGGTCTGCATCATCCTGTTGATCAGCCGCTCGACGATCAGCATATTGCTCTTGTTGAACTGCTGGCCGACAAGCTTACCGCAGGAGTGCGGCACGATCATCGCATGCAGGTTCACGTAACGGGCAAGGCTCGGATCCCGGATCTCCACCTCGCTCATGTCCCAGCGGTTAAAGAGGAGCTGCTGCATCCCTGTCTCTTCCGGCTGCGTAGTTCCTGCTTCTACTTCCACCATACTACTTACCTCCGCGGCTTCTCCTTGCGGCCCGTGACCATTTCACGCAGGCTGACATTGTTCACCTTGGTCACGACGAACCGGACGCCGGGGATATCACCCTTCGACCTGCCCAGTCTGCCGCCGATGCCCTCGATCTCGACCTCATCGTGCTCGTCGATGAAGTTGATGGCACCGTCGCCGACGGCGAACGCCGTCACCTGGCGACCGTTCTTGATCAGCTGCACGCGGACGCACTTCCTGATCGCAGAGTTCGGCTGCTTTGCCTCGACACCCACCTTCTCGAGAACGATCCCGCGGCCCTGCGGTGCTCCCTCAAGGGGGTCAGCTTTTACATCGAGCCCGAGCTGGCGTCGCGCGTAGCCAGTGTCATGCCACCGGTTATTATTTGCGTCGCGCTTCAGTTTTCGGGCTGCAAATTTTCCATTTCCCATCGAATACCCTCGAATTAGCTAAATTTGTGGATAGGAGCAACTCCTGGTGTGCTATAAAACAACGCGCGTTGCGGATTTATATATTGTGGAACCCGCTTGCACGCCGATCTTCTGCCTAGGTATTAGATCGGGAGCTGATATAATATTATATCCTGGCGGGCAACCTTCATTGATGAATACCCGGATATACAAAGAGGTTTTTTTCGAGGCGACCCACCGCCTGATCCATTACCGGGGGAAGTGTTTCCGGCTGCACGGTCACCAGTGGCGCGTGGAGGTCTGGATCGATGGGACGGCCGACGAACGCACGGGGATTGTTCTCGACTACAACTGCATCAAAGAGGTCGTCGGGCGGTTCGACCACCAGGTGATCCTGAACAGGGATGACCCCATGGCGGCGTGCATCGAGGAGTTCCACCCGGTCGTCACCACCGAGGGCGACCCGACAAGCGAACTTCTGACCGGGCTCATCGCTGAGATGATCGACGCCGAGGCCGCGCGGCAGGGGCATGACGCGCGTGTCGCAAAGATCCGGGTCTGGGAGTCGACGACCTGTTACGCAGAGCGCACCTATGATCGTCAGTGAGATCTTCCGGAGCCTCCAGGGGGAGGGAAAGAACCAGGGGCGGCCCTGCACGTTCGTCCGGCTCGCCGGGTGCAACCTCAGGTGCGCCTGGTGCGACACCCCCTACGCCCGGGAAGGCGGGGAAGAAATGACCGTTACGCAGGTTCTCGACCAGGTCTGGCTGCTCCGCGGGACGCATATCTGCATCACCGGCGGGGAACCGCTTCTGCAGCGGGAGGATGTACTCAAACTCCTCGAGAAGTTCAGCCTGCACGGCTATACCGTCGAGATCGAGACAAACGGCACCCGCGACTTCCGCGATATGCAGCCGTATGCCTCCATCTGCATGGACGTCAAGTGCCCCTCGTCGGGCGAGAAGAGCGATCTCTCGCTCCTCGCCTTCATCACCCCGCGCGACTGCGTCAAGTTCGTGGTGGCGGACGAGGACGACCTCCTCTACGCCCGGGCGGTGATGAGCCGGTGCGAGATCCGGGGCGAGGTCTTCATCTCGCCGGTGGAGGGATCCGACTACCGGGCCGTCGCGGACCACATCGTCGAGGAGAACCTCCCGGTGAGGTTTCAGTTGCAACTCCATAAGATCCTGGGGGTAAAATGAAGAAAGCGGTATGCCTTCTCTCGGGCGGCATGGACTCCACCACGCTCGCCTACGTCGCAAAGGATATGGGCTACGATATCGTCGCGCTCCACTTCACCTACGGCCAGCGGACGGAGGCAAAAGAGCGGGAGTGTGCCCGCGCCGTCGCCAAAAACCTCGATGCTCTCGAGTTCGTCGAGATAAGCCTCGAACACTTCAAAACGATCGGGGCATCGAGCCTGACGGATACCTCGATCCCGGTCGAGGAGTACGCCGGCGAGGAGGAGGGGGTCCCGAGCACCTACGTTCCTTTCCGGAACGCGAACCTGCTCGCCATCGCGACCAGCCTCGCGGAAGCCCGCCGGGCGGAGGCCGTATTCATCGGCGTCCAGACCGGGGACTACCCCGGCTATCCCGACTGCCGGCCGGAATTTATCGAGGCGTTTCAGCGGGCGGTCGACCTCGGCACGGCGGCGGACCCGCGGATCGTCCTGATGACCCCGTTCGTCCGGATGTCCAAGGTGGATATCGTCAGAAAGGGGCTCGAGCTCGGCGTCCCCTACGAACAGACCTGGTCGTGCTACCAGAACAACGACCGGGCATGCGGGGTCTGCTCCTCCTGCCGCTACCGGAGGGAGGCGTTCCGGGAGCTCGGGCTCGAAGACCCGATAACGTACGAGGCGTGACAATGGAGATCTACCGCGGCAAGCGCCTCAGTATCGAGAAGAAAGTGTTTACACTCCCGAACGGCAAAATGAAGGAGAAGATCGTCGTCCATCCCGGCGGCGCGGTTGCAATCCTCCCTATCGCCGGGGACGACTGCTACCTCATCCGGCAGTACCGGTTCGCCGTCGACGACTACATCTATGAAGCGCCGGCAGGCACCATCGACGAGGGCGAGGAGCCGCACGAGACCGCGTACCGGGAACTGATCGAGGAGACCGGGATGAAGGCGGAGACGTTCGTCCCGAAAGGCTGGATCTACCCCTCTCCCGGCTACACCGACGAGCGGATCTGGCTTTACCGGGCCGAAGAGCTCTCCCCATGCTCCGACTACGGGATGGACGACGACGAGGTGATCGAGGTCGTCCGTGTCCCTATCGCGGACGTCGGGTCGATGATCGCGGACGGCAGGATCGTCGATGCAAAGACGATCTGCCTCGTCTGCCGGTGCCTGTGGTGAGGGGGGCACACGGGACCGGCGGATGTGCGCAGATTTATGCCCTTCCTCAGAGAAACATATAGTAGCTTCGACAATTGAACAACATTCAGCTGGCCTGGTGAAACTCCTATGGAAGAGACGCAAGAGATGGACACCCCGCGAAAGCGCTACGAATTTAAGAAGATGCTTGAGAGGCTTGCGGAGAAGGAAGGGAGCGGTACCGAGCTGATCACACTCTATATTCCTCCGGATAAGCAGATATATGACGTGACCGCCCAGCTCCGCGACGAGTTCGGGCAGTGCGCGAACATCAAGAGCAAACAGACCCGGACGAACGTCCAGAGTGCCATATCCTCCATCCTCTCCCGCCTGAAATACTATAAGCGCCCGCCGGAGCACGGCATGGCGATCTTCTGCGGCACGATCAACACCGGCGGCGACCGCACCAACCTTGAGTGCGAGATCATCGAGCCGCCTGAGGCGCTCAACACCTACATGTACCGCTGCAGCTCCTCGTTCGAACTCGAGCCGCTGGAGCAGATGCTCGGCGAGAAGGAGATCTACGGCCTCATCGTCCTCGACCGGCGGGAAGCCTACGTCGGATTTCTCCGCGGCAACCGGATCGAGCCGGTGCGCGGCGTAACCTCGACAGTCCCCGGTAAGCAGCGAAAAGGAGGTCAGTCGAGCGTTCGTTTCCAGCGGCTGCGGCTGATCGCCATCAACGAGTTCTACAAGAAGATCGGCGACCTCGCGAGCGAAGTCTTCCTTGCCGAGAAGGACTTCTTCGAGCGGTTCAAAGGCGTGCTGATTGGCGGCCCGACCCCGACCAAGGAGGAGTTCGAGGCCGGCAATTACCTCCACCACGAACTGCAAAAAAGGATCATCGGGCTCTTCGACGTATCTTACACGAATGAGTCCGGGCTTGCCGAACTCGTCGAGAACGCATCGGATGCCTTAAAAGGCCTCGACATCATCAAGGAGAAGAACATTATGAACCGGTTCCTCCAGGAACTGGTCAAGGACGACGGAGCGGCCGCTTACGGGGAAGAAAGTGTCAGGAAGAATCTGGAGCTCGGCGCTGTCGATACCCTCCTCCTCTCCGACAAACTCCGGAGAGCCCGGCTGAAACTCGCCTGCCCGAACGATGACTACACCGAGGAGCGGACGATCAGTATTGAGCCAGGCATGCATATCAAAGACCTCGACCTCGGCACCTGTCCCAAAGACGGTGCATCGCTCTACGTGGCCGAGGAGACCGATATCATCGACGAACTGACCGAGCTCGCCGACCAGACCAGCACGGAGGTCAGGATCATCTCGGACGATTTCGAAGAAGGCTCGATGCTCTACAACGCATTCGGCGGGATCGCTGCAATTCTGCGCTACAGGACAGGATACTGATGTATCAGGAGAAATACCACCAGATCGAGTGCATGCTCCGGGCATGCACCGGTGAAGAGGACGTCCTCCTCACGACGGGGGGGGATCACGCCGATCTCGCCTCGACGATAGCGTTCAAACTCGCAAAGATTGAGAAGCGGGCACCCCAGAAGATCGCCGCCGATATCGCGGAGAAACTCTCGGGGAACCCCGAACTCGGTGATGTTCTGGTCGAGGCAACAGGCCCTTACGTCAACTTCCGGTTCGGCCCGACGCTTCTCGGCGAAGCCGTCAGAGAGGCGATCGAGCCTGGTTACGGGGTTCTTCAGCGCCGTTCCGGCCGGGTCGTGCTCGAACACACGAGCGCGAACCCGAACGGCCCGCTCCACGTAGGCCACATAAGAAACACCGTCATCGGCGACACCCTTGCCCGGACGTTCCGCAAGGCCGGGCACCCGCTTGAGGTGCAGTATTATCTCAATGATATGGGCCGCCAGATCGCCATCGTCTCGTGGGGGTTCGACCACCTCGATATGCCCCGGGAGGAGGGCGAGAAGGAAGACCACTACGTCGCCCGGGTCTACGTCGCGGCGAACCGGGAGATCGAGAAGAACCCCTCCATCACCGAAGAGATCGACCGCCTCATGCAGAAGGTGGAGCGCGGCGACGCCGAGACCGTCGCGAAGTTCCGCAGAGCCGTCTCCCTCTGCGCGGAGGGGATCAAGGCGACCCTCGCGGCCTTAAACGCCCACCACGACCGGTTCGTCTGGGAGAGCGACTTTGTGCGGATCGGCGACGTCGACCGGATCGTCGAGCAGGTCCGGCGGCTGCCGCAGGCCCACGAGGACGAGACGCTCTGGGTCGACCTCACCGAACGGGGGTTCGAGAAGAAGTACATCCTCCGGCGGAGCGACGGCACCTCGGTCTACAGCACCCGCGACCTCGCCTACCACACCTGGAAGGGACGCAACTACGACCGATTGATCGACGTCCTCGGGGCGGATCACAAACTGATCGGCGCCCAGCTCCGGGCCACCCTCGAACTCCTCGGCGAGAAGCCGCCCGAGATTGTCTTCTTCGAGTTCGTCTCCCTCCCCGAAGGCTCGATGAGCACCCGGGCGGGCAAATTCGTCTCGGCGGACGCGCTGATAGAAGAAGTGACCGCGAAGGCGTTCGACGAGGTAACCACCCGCCGGCCGGAACTCCCCGAGGAGGAACGGTGCTCGATCGCAAAGTCGGTCGCCATCGCCGCCATCCGCTACGACATCGTGAAGGTCTCCCCGGAGAAGAGCACGGTCTTTAACTGGAAGGAGGCACTGGACTTCGAGCGGCAGAGCGGGCCCTACATCCAGTACGCCCATGCCCGGGCCTGCAGCATTCTCGGGAAGGCCGGCGAGTTCGAGCGGGCTTACACGCTTGAGACCGACCACGAGGTCGCGCTCGCCAGGCACCTCGCCCGGTTCCCGGCCGTCATCGAGCAGACCGTGGAGGAACTCCGCCCGCACCTGCTCGCCTCTTACGCCCGCGAACTCGCCGACCTCTTCAACGCCTTCTACCACTACGACCCGGTCTTGAAGAGCGAGGGCGAGACCCGGAACAGCCGCCTCGCGCTCGTGGACGCGGTCAGGAACACCTTACAGGAGTCCCTCGAGACTCTCGGGATCGATGCACTCAGAAGCATGTAAGGCCCTCAAAAAGCAGGGCTACCAGTTCATCACCCCGACCTCCTCGGCGGCCGTAAAACCCTGCATGTGGAACAAGCGGGCGCTCAAAGGTGGCGAGATGTGCTACAAGGCGCAGTTCTACGGCATCGAGAGCCACCGCTGTGTCCAGATGACCCCGACTCTCAAGTGCAACCAGCAGTGCCTCTTCTGCTGGCGATCGTTCGAGCACGAGGTCGTGGAGGAGGAGGAATGCCCGCCGGACGTCATCGTCGCAAACCTCCGGCGGGTCCAGAAGAAGGCCCTCTCGGGCTACAAGGTCTCCCCCTACGTCGCGCCGGAACGGTTCGCGGAGGCGCTCGACCCCACGATGGTCGCGATATCGCTCTCGGGGGAGCCGACCTGCTACTCGCGCCTCCCGGAGCTGGTCGATGCCCTCAACGCGGACGGATATACGACGTTCCTCGTCTCGAACGGCACCCGGCCCGACGTCCTCGCCCGGTGCCGGCCCTACCAGACCTACGTCTCGCTGGACGCTCCCGACCGGGAGACCTATCTTGCCCTCTGCCGGCCGAGGGAGGACTACTGGGAGCAGATTCACGAGAGCCTCGCCGGACTCCGGGAACGCCGGTCGGCCATCCGCACCACGGTGGTGCGCGGCTACAACGACTTCTCCCCCGAGCGGTATGCGGCGATCTACCAGGACTCCGGCGCCCGGTTCGTGGAAGTAAAGGGTTATATGTATCTGGGGTACAGTAGAAATCGACTGCAGAGGACGCAGATGCCCGAACACCGCGAAGTGAGGGCATTTTCAGAGCTTATTGCAAAACACTGCGATTATAGTATCAGGGACGAGAGCCCGGTGAGCCGGGTCGTCTGCCTGGAGCGAGACGTATGAGATTCGATGTGGAAGAGTTCAAAAAGAGGGCGAGAGAGGACTTCGAGCACGCATGGCACGAAGGGCCGTCGGTGCTGACGCCGCCGGGGGTCTCCGGCACGTACCCCCGGCTGAGGTACACCCGGGCGACACCGCACCCGATCTTCGAGATCGTGCAGCGGCTCCGCGAGACCTACCTCGCGATGGGGTTTGACGAGGCGATCAACCCCCTGATCGTCGAAGAATCGGACATCTACCGGCAATTCGGGCCTGAGGCGATGGCCGTCCTCGACCGGGTCTTCTACCTCGGCGGGCTGCCCCGTCCGAACGTCGGGATTGCACGAAAGCAGCTTGAGGAGATCGAGGCCATCCTCGGCCGTGCAGTCCCGCCCGGGGCCGAGGAGAAACTCCGCGAGACCCTCCACGGCTACAAGAAGGGAACGATCGACGGCGACGAACTGGCGCACGAACTCGCGGGCGTCCTCGAAGCCGACGACGCCGCCGTGGTGCATATCCTGGATGCGGTCTTCCCCGAGTTCCGGGAACTGGCTCCCGAGTCGTCGCGCAACACCCTCCGGAGCCACATGACGAGCGGCTGGTTCCTGACGCTCTCCTCCCTCTGGGAGAAGCGCCACCTCCCGATACGGCTCTTCTCGATCGACCGGTGCTTCCGGCGGGAGCAGGAGGAGGGGCCCACCCGCCTGATGACCTACCACTCGGCCTCCTGCATCGTCGCGGGAGAGGACGTCACCCTCGAGGAGGGAAAAGCCGTCAGCGAAGCCCTCCTCTCGGCGTTCGGGTTTACGGAGTTCCGGTTCCAGCCCGACGAGAAGCGGTCGAAATACTACATGCCCGAGACCCAGACGGAGGTTTACGCCCGCCACCCGGTCCTCGGCTGGGTCGAGGTCGCCACGTTCGGCATCTACTCGCCCTCGGCGCTCGCGGAGTACGGGATCGGCGTGCCGGTGATGAACCTCGGCCTCGGGGTGGAACGGCTCGCGATGATCGCCTACCAGTCAAACGACGTCCGCCAGCTCACTTACCCGCAGTTCTTCCCACAGGGGATCTCCGACCGCGAGATCGCCGGCGCCGTCCACCTCCGCGAAGAACCGGTATCCGCGGCCGGGAAGCGGATGGCAGAGGCTATCCGCGCCACGGCCGCCGAGCACGCAACCGCGCCGGGACCGTGCGCCTTTACCGCGTGGAAGGGCGAGATTGCGGGAAGGGAGGTTGAAGTCATCGTCGAGGAGCCCGAGTCCAACACGAAACTCTGCGGTCCTGCCTGCGCAAACGAAGTCTTCGTCCACGACGGCTCGGTCCTCGGTGTCCCGGACATCGAGAAGTGGGCGACCGTCCGGCAGGAAGGCGTCTCCACCGGCATCACCTACCTCGATGCGGTATCGAGCCTCGCCGCCGCCCGGATCGAGGAGGCGGCGCGGTGCGGACAGGAGGCCCACGTCCAGGTGAAGATGTCGAAACTCCCCTCCGACGTCAACCTGCGCATCGAGGAGTACGCGATGCGGTACGTCACCGACCACAACAAAAAGGTGGATCTCCGGGGCCCGGTCTTCCTGACGGTCAGGTCCGTCATCCCGGAGCAGCCGACTCAATAACGCTCTTCTCTCGCCCCGGCCTCTCTTTTTTCCCGGAAACGCCTTTTTTGTCGCACTCGATGCACATTTTCAAGAGGGGCAGCACGTCCCGCTGGGCAACCAGGTTGAACCGGGCCCTGCTCGGGGCGAGCCCGACCTTGATCGAGTAGGCTTCCGGCGGCACCGCCTCGAAGAGGTCTTCGTCCGTCCGGTCGTCCCCGATGGCAAGTATGAAGTCCCAGGCGTGCCGGGACACCCAGTTCAGCGCTGCTCTGCCCTTGTTGACGACGTTGTTCTTGATCTCGATGACCTTGTTCCCGTCCATGACCCCGACGTTCAGGTTCGACGTCAGGTGCAGGAGGTCGTCCTTGAGGTCTTTCGCCCGCTGCGCACCGAGCAGCGGCTCGGTTCTCCGGTAATGCCAGACGAGCGAGTAGTCCTTCTCCTCGATGAAGGCGCCGGGCGTGCGATCCGTGTAGAGTTCGAGGAGCGGGTAGATCTCCCCTTTCCACTCGTCCGAGAGGGGCTCGGGCATCCGCCATTCCCCGGAGCGTTCCCTGACCCAGACACCGTGCTCGGCGATGATCCCGATATCCAGCTCCCCAAACCAGTTGTCCAGCGTGGACCGGTCCCTGCCGCTGATCACCACCACCTCGTTTCCCGGTGTGCGGGCGAGGGACTTGAGCACTTCCCGGGTTGCCTCACCGGGAACCGCCTTCTGCGGCCTTGCGGCGAACGGCACCAGGGTGCCGTCGTAGTCGAGGAGGAGGAGACGATCCTTGCCGGCAGCGTAGTCGGAGACCAGCTCGTCCCTGATAGCGGGGGTGACGACCTGTTCGGAGCGTTCGACCCGGACAACCCGGGCGTCGCCGAGGCGTGTGAGGAAGTCGCCGACCCAGTGCTCGATGTCGTAGCGCATCAACCTCCTCTGCATCGTCCGGTTCCGCTCGATCTGTTCCTTCTCCGGCATGGCGAGCGCCGTCTCGATCGCCTCGATCACCTCGTCCCGGTCGTTCGGGTTGACGATGATTGCTTCGCCGAGTTCCTCGGCCGCCCCCGCCATCTCGGAGAGGATGAGGACGCCTGTGCCGTCGGTCCTGGTGGCGACGTACTCTTTCGCCATCAGGTTCATGCCGTCCCGGAGCGGCGTCACCAGGGCGACATCGGCGGCGCTGTAGAACGCCACCAGCGTCTCGAACGGGAGGAAATTGTAGAAGTAACGGACGGGAATCCAGTCGGTCGTCCCGTACTTCCCGTTGATCCGGCCGACGAGTTCGTCGATCCGTTTCTTCAACACCTGGTAACTGATGACGCCGGTCCTGGACGGGACGGCGACGAGGACGAGGGAGACCTTACCCTGATAATCCGGCTTCTTCTCGAGGAGCGCGTCGAACGCCTCGAGCCGGAGCGGGATACCCTTCGTGTAGTCCATACGATCGAAGGAGAGGATGATCTTGCGCTTCCCGTACATCTGCCGGATCCGGGCGATCTCCTTCTGGACAGGAGCACTGCCCGCGGAGTCGGCGAACCGGTGGTAATCGATGCCCATCGGGAAGAGGTCGGTTCGCACCACCCGCGTGCCGGTTCTGACCTCCCCGAAGGTATGCTCGTGGCCGAGAAGACGCCGGACGCTGGAGAGAAAATGGCGGACGTAGCCATAGGTATGGAACCCGATGAGGTCCGCTCCAAGGAGGCCGGAGAGGATCTCTTCCCTCCAGGGCAGGTGCCGGAAGACCTCGAACGACGGGAAGGGGATGTGGTGGAAGTAGCCGATCTCGGCATCGGGGAGACGCTCCCGGAGCATCTGCGGGAGGAGCATCAGGTGGTAGTCGTGGACCCAGATGGTGTCGTCGGGCCGGGCCACCTCCATCACGGCGTCGCAGAACTTCTCGTTCACCCGCTGGTAGACCTGCCATGTCTTCGGGTCGTACTCTGCATGGAGGTTGAAGTAGTGGAGGAGCGGCCAGAGGGTGTTGTTGCAGAACCCATCGTAGTAGTGCCGGATATCATACGGGGAGAGGAAGACCGGATGGCACTGCTCTTTTCTGAGCACATCGACGATCCTGTCCCGCTCTTCGTTCTGCTGCTTCTGGATGTTCATGCCGGGCCACCCGACCCAGAGGCTCTCGTAGGATTTGTAGAACGAACCGACCCCGGTGGCAAGGCCGCCGACGCTCCGCTGGAGACGGAGATCGCCGTTTTTGCGGGATACGCTGATCGGAAGCCTGTTTGAGACTATCAGTAACCGTTTCATGGTTCGACCCTGTTCACGATAGGATATGATCAGCACCCAAAGAATCTCAACCAAAATTAAGGTTTTGGAGAAATCTCGAGAAATTACGGACATCGAAGATCGAGAAGTCAACCCTTCTCCCCGGCTCCGCCGTTGCCCGGAGACCCCACGCATGCCGTGCACACCCGAACGCGGCGATCCCGCCGGGACATCCGCGGCATCGAGGGCGTTTAAGGACGCTAATTCCCCGGAAACGTGAGCAGGGCAGGTATTTACGGCCTACCCGGCGTCTCGTCCCCGGAGCCTGACCGCTCAAGACCGATAAAGTTATATTTTTCTAACACCATGTTAGATATACATAACAGGTGCAACGATGAAGAGACGATACGCGGTTCAGATTGCGGCGGGAGCGGTTCTCGGTGCTGCAGGCATCCTCCTCCCGTTCCTCGTAGACGGGACGGAGGCGCTCTCCTCGCTTATGGTGACGATCGGTCTCGTGATCCTCGCGGTGGCCGTGGTCCGGCACTGGAGGTTCCGGGACGAGCCGGAGAGAGACGAGCGGACGCAGAAGATTGGGGGCTACGCCATCTCCTACTCCTGGCTTCTCACCATCGTCTTCCTCGCGCTCCTCTTCTGGGTGGACTATCTCGGCGTGGTCGCCCTCACGGTCGAAGCCGTGCTGCTCTCCGCCATCCTGCTGATGGGGCTCTCCGCACGGCTATTCCAGTGGTACCTCTTCCGGCAGGGGGACGTGGCGTGAGGCCGACGTTGCAGGCGGTGGTCGGTGGGGCCTCCATCCTCACCGGAACCGCCTTCGCCGTGATCCTCCCCGGGCTGAACCCCTGGATACCCATCATCCTCATCCCCTTCGGGGTGCTGCTCATCACCGGGGCCGTGATGGAGCGGATGGAGACCGACGAAGGCCCCCCAGACGACGAACGGCTCCGCAAGATCCGCGCGTTCGCACGCTCGTACGCCTGGCAGGTCTCGTTTGTCGCCCTGATGTTCCTGCTCTTCGTCGATTTTGCTGGCATGGCCCGGCTGAGCGGGAGGGAGGTGCTGGTTGCACTCTTCCTTCTTGCGGGGATCAGCGCGAGCGTTGCGGAACTATACCTGCTCCGGGAGGGAGACGCCGGGTGAAGACCCGGATCCGGGAGCTCCGGGCGAAGGCGGGGATTACCCAGGAGGAACTGGCGCAGCGGGTCGGGGTCAGGAGGGAGACGATCGTCTTCCTCGAGAAGGGAAAGTACAACCCCTCCCTGAAACTCGCCTACAAAGTGGCCCACACGCTCGGCTCCACCATCGAGGAGGTCTTCACCTTCGAGGAAGAGGACCTGGCATGACCGTATCATGCGGGTGACTGCACGACGGATGACGACAGTACGGGAGTGACGAACTGCGAAAAAAGATATTGGGGGCAGTTTCTAATGTCTGAAACAGGACTTACAAAAACATTTTGTTCTTTTATTTCCGATAAATTGCCTCTGATTTGCAAAGAAACATAATTTAAGACCGTTATCGAACATTCGCATTTTTATTCACCGGTGAACATACAATCAAGAAATATACTCACTTTTCGGGCGGGGCGCGGTACGAAGGAAGTATTTTTTCGGCAACCCACGGGTTCGTCTCGATATTTTCCGTCCTGCGGTTCCCCTCCGACCGGTCCCGGCCGGGTGCCGCACCGCCGCCGCCATCCCCCCGGAGAAGCGCGAAGAGCCGGGCAAGCGAGACGATATCCTGCCGGTTATGCTCCACGACCGGGACAAGCGGCCCGGGGCTTCCGGTCCGGCGGTAGGTCTCGTAGAACTCCGGCACCATCCGGCTCGGGACGTCGTCCGCCCGGGCGACGCCGAGAACCCCCGTCTCGAGCGCACCAAGCCTGCAGGAGGGGAGCGAGCCCCTCCAGCGCCGGCGTGCGAAGTGGAGAATGTCGAAGTGAGGGACGGCGAGGTCTGCCGGGATGCCGTGGCAGGCGAGCCTATCCCGGATGTAGGGGACGTCGAACGCCCGGCCGTTGAAGGTGACGAGGGCCGTACCCTCCGCCTCCAGGTCGGGCAGGACGGCGGCGAGCGCCGCTCCCTCTTCTTCGACCGACCTTGAGAGGTACTGGCGGACGGCGATCGACCCGCCGCTTACCCGGGCGAGGCCGATGAGGATGATCGGCCGTGAAAAGAGCCCCAGCGTCTCGATGTCGAGAAAGACGAAATCTTCGGGTGCGTGGAGCCGGCTGGCCTCGAGGAGGAGCGGGTCGCTCCTTCGCCGCCGCCGCTCGATCTCTCCCACGAGATCGCGGGTGTCCCCTCCCGCTATCGAATCGAGGAGCCTGACGGCATCACGGCGGTAGCGAGGGTGCCCCATAAGATCGGCGACCGACCGGCAACCCCGCTCCTCCAGTCGCCGCCGGGTCGCTTCGCCGATGCCGCGGACCAGGGTGAGGTCGCCGAGAAGGGCAGCTGCCGCCCGGTCGGGGTCCCGGGCATCAAGGCTCATGGGGCTTTCGGACTCGATGACATAGCACGCCCCGGAAGGGCACAGCGTCTCACGGCCGCAAAAGACGTCTTCAAGCGTCCGGCCCCGGTATCCGGCGACGAGGTCGTCCCGGAGCCTCCGGGCTTCCTCATCATCCGGGCAGGCGATGAACGGCGGCCGGATGCCCGGAACGTGCCTCCCCGCCCGATTAAACGCGCGAACCATTCTTCCGGCAGAGGGTTTGCACTCCGCCCGCATTCAAGATACCCGCCGCACGGTGAAAGTGAACGGGGGCGTGCCCTCCCGCGTCACCGTCGTGCAGGCCCAACCACGATCGAGCACGCTGCGTCACCGGCACAGATCGCGCTCCGGTACTTCGGGGCGTAGTCACGGTTCAGGCCTGATATCGCGGCGTTCGTGTAGGCATGGCAGGCGTTGCAGGCTGCGAGCGGGTTCTCCCCCTGCTCTTTTGCCCGGGCGGTCATCGCACATCCCCTGACGGTCAGAACCGCCTCTCCCGGTCCCAAGTCGTCGACCTCGTACCGGTATTCCGGCCCGAAGAGCAACCTCGTCGCCGCCGCAAACGCTTCCGTAACCTCCCGGGCGTTTCCGAGGGGCATTCCGAAAGCACGGGCTATGACGCCTGTTTCCCGGCCCTGCTCCCGCCACACCGCCCGCTCGACCTCGTTGTAGAGGTGATCGTCGGCGCCGTCCCTGATGGCTCTCCGGTAGGCAAGCGGCAGCGCGGAGACCTCCCGGGCGGCGAGTTTCCAGCGCACGTCCACCGGTATCCGTTCGAATGCATCCATATCCTCATCCCTCCTCATGGCGGTTTTCGGATCGGGGACGGGTACACCTGCAACCCCATGAAGGTTCTCACGAATCCGCCGCCCCTCCCGGGCACCGCATAAATACTCCCGCGGACAACAGAAGGAAGACATGAAGATCGGAGCAGTCCTGATCGATATCGACGGCGTCCTCTACGTCGGCGACCGGGCGGTCGACGGGGCCGGGGAAACGCTCCGGGAACTCGACCGGCGGGGGATACCCTACCGGTTCGTCTCGAACACCACCCGCCGCTCCCGCCGTTCGGTCGCCGAGCGCCTCGAGAGCCTCGGCTACGCCGTCCCGGAACCCCGGATCATCACCGCCCCGGTCGCCGCCGCCGCACACCTGCGGGAAGGGGGCCGAACACGGTGCTTCCTCCTCACCACCCCCGACGCCCGGACGGACTTCGAGGATGCCGGCATCACGGCCGTTGAGGAGGGTGCCGATGCGGTCGTGGTCGCCGATGCGGCCGACAGCCTCGCCTACGAGCGCCTGAACCGGGCGTTCCGCCTCCTCATGGACGGCGCAGACCTCGTCGCGCTCGAGAAGGACCGGTACTGGATGGGGGCGGACGGGCTGATGCTCTCGGCCGGACCTTCGTGGCCGCGCTCGAATACGCCGCCGGGAAAGAGGCGGAGGTGATCGGGAAACCCTCCCCGGCGTTCTTCCTGCGGGCGCTCCGGGAGATCGGGGCGGATCCCGGGGAGGCGGCGATGGTCGGCGACGACATCGTCACCGATATCGGCGGCGCCCGGGCCTGCGGGATGAAGGGCATCCTGGTGAGAACCGGCAAGTACCGGGAAGAGACCGTCCGCGCTTCAGGCATCGCGCCCGACCTCGTCATCGACTCGCTCGCGGACCTCCCGGAGTATATCTGATACCATGCGGCGACGAATCCTCACCGCGATCGCCCTCTTCGCTGCGGTCCTCGCGACCGGGTGCCTGGGTGGCCTCCTCCATCCTGCGGTCGTCCCGCCGTCGATCGTGCCGGTCGACGGGGCGGCCCTCGAACCGGCGCCGGTCTACACCTTCCCCTTCGGGGATCACGAGGAGACGATCCGGATCGAGCCCGATCCGGCGGTCTATGCCGGTGCAAAAGCAGCCGACCGGCAACTCCGCCTCTTCGAAGACCTCACGAAAGAGGAGTGGATCCCGATCTATTACCTGGCGTTCGCGAGCGACTCCCACCAGGAGCCCTTCTATACCGACCTGCTCGCGGCTCTCCGTGAGATCCGGGACCGGGAAAAACTCGACGACGACCGTTACCTCGAGCTGATCGCGGCATTCGTGCAGTCAATTCCCTACAGAACCGATGCCTCTGTCGTGGAGCCGAAGTTCCCGATCGAGACCTACGTGGACACCGAGGGCGACTGCGACGACAAAAGCCTCCTCCTCGCCGGGCTCCTCGCACGGGAAGGCTACGGGGCGGCGCTCCTCTACTTCGGGGAGGAGGAGCACATGGCCGTCGGGGTGAAGAGCGCCGGGTGCCGCTACCGTAACACGTCTTACGCCTACATCGAGACCACGAACAGAAGTTACGTGGGGATTCCGCCTGCGGCGCTCGCGGACGGGACACGCCTCTCCTCCAACCCGCTCGTGATCCCGGTCGGGGACGGAAACGGGTCTTACACGGCCTCTTCAGAGGTCGAGACGATCGAGCGTGCTCTCTCCGCATCCCGCGACCGGGTCGGGGAACTCGAAGAGGAACTCGCGGTGCGCACCCGCGAACTCGAAGCGGACCGGGAGGCGCTCGTGGCCCTCGACGCGAAGATGGCGGATCTCTTCCGGTCGGGAGAGACCGGGGACTACAACCGGCTCGTCCCGGAATACAACAGGATGGTCGGGAACTACAACGATGCGGTAGAGGCCTACAACGTCATGCTCGATGAGGCGGAGGCCGCCGTGAACCTCCACAACCACCTCGTCGGCCACGCCCACGACCGGCCCGGGTCGTACCTTCTGGCCCGGGAGTATCTCATGGGGTGACGGCCGCTCCCGGACCTACGCGTGGCTCTCTGCCCGGAGAGGAGTGTGGTTTGCCGGGGCGCCGGAGGCGAAGTACGCCGCCTTATGCATCTGGCTGCGCCGAACAACGGTCGGATACCGGGCAGCCCGCTCGGCGAGGCAGGAAAACGTGGTGAATTCGGATCGTTCCATACATCAAACGGCGTGAGAGCGTTACTTAACCGTAGGCCGCGTGCGGGGTGAAAGTGAACAGCCGCGATTCCGCCCCCAATCCCCTCCCCATTCTAACGAAGAGGCCGAGAGTAACGGAAGATCCTTCCAAAACCGTCAAATCGGCGCAATTCAACCTCCCGCCGGCCGAAACGACAACAGTTCTGGTGGCAAGTGTTAATGTATCCCCTGACAAATACATGGAACGGAGTGCCGTATGCTGGATATCAGTGATTTGCACGTGGAAGTGGATGGCACCGAGAAACTCCACGACATCAACCTCCATATCGGGCAGGGGGAGACCCATATTCTGATGGGGCCGAACGGCTCGGGGAAGAGCACGCTGCTCAAAGCCATCATGGGGTTCGGCGGCTACACGATCACGTCCGGATCCATCGTTTTTAAGGGAACGGATATCACCGGGATGCCGGTCCACGAGCGCGCCCATCTCGGAATCGGCATGATGTTTCAGCACCCGCCCGCGTTATCAGGCTGAAACTCGGAAAACTCCTCGGCGCCACCTCACATCTCGGCAACGACGCGATAGAGGCGCTCGCGCAGACGGTCAACATGGAGGACTTTCTCGCCCGGGACACCAACGTAGGGTTCTCCGGCGGCGAGATCAAGCGGAGCGAGATCCTGCAACTGAAGGTCCAGCAGCCCGATTTTCTCATGCTAGACGAGCCGGAGAGCGGTGTCGACCTTGAGAACATAAACCTGATGGGCAAAGAGATCGCGGGCCTCCTCGAGAAGGACGTCCATATCGTCAACCGCCGCCGTAGCGGCCTCATCATCACCCACACCGGCTACATCCTCGACTACCTCGAGGCCGACCAGGGGCACGTGCTGATCGACGGCCGGATCCGGTGCCACGGGAACCCCCGCGAGATCCTGCGCGTGGTCAAGGAGAAAGGATACGGAGAGTGTATGCGTTGCAAACAGAGGTAACCGATATCGAACAGCTCTCGCAGGAGGACCGGGAACGCCTCGCCCTGACCGGCCTTGAAGTCGGGATGCAGAACAGGTGCGGGAGTTTCTTCCAGGTCGACCAGGACGTGATCCAGACCACCTGCGGGGCCGAAGGGGTCGAGATGATCCCCATCAAGGCCGCCCTCGAGAAGTACGACTGGGTCAGGGACTACTACTGGAACGCCGTCTCGCGCGACAAGGACAAATACACGCAATACCTTGCGAAGCAGGAGAACCCGCAGGGCCTCGTCGTCATCGCTCACGAAGGCGTGAAGGTCGAGATGCCCCTCCAGGCCTGCCTCTTTCTGCGTGAAGAGCCGGTGCAGCACGTCCACAACATCTTCATCGCGAGGGAAGGCTCGGAGATCAACATCATCTCCGGGTGCGCGAGTTCCTGGCAGAAGGAGCACGGGGCGCATATCGGGGTGACCGAGATCTACGTCGGCAAAGGCGCCAAGGTCACGTCCACGATGATCCACAACTGGAACCCCGGCATCAGCGTCTTCCCGCGGAGCGCCACCGTCGTCGAGGAGGACGGAACCTTCCTCTCGAACTACGTCTGCATGCAGCCGGTCAACCGTATCGAGATGTACCCGACGGCCCGCCTGGTCGGGAAGAACGCCGTTGCCCGGTTCTCGAGCATCGTCGTCGCGACACCGGGCTCGACCCTCGATCTCGGCTCCCGCGCCATCCTCGGCGCCGAGAACGCGAGCGCCGAACTGATCACCCGGGCGATCACCACCGGCGGCAAGGTCATCTCCCGCGGCCACATCCTCGGCGAGAAAGACAACACCCGCGGCCATATCGAGTGCAAGGGCCTGATCTTGAAAGACGGCATCGTCCACGCCATCCCCGAGATCGAGGGGACGCTGACCGGCACCGAACTTTCCCACGAAGCCGCGGTAGGTAAGATCGCCCGGCACGAGATCGAGTACCTCATGGCCCGGGGACTTTCCGAAGAGGAGGCCACCGCAACCATTATACGCGGGTTCCTGGATGTGAAGATCAGCGGTCTCCCTGCGGTCCTGCAGGAGCAGATCGACGCCGCGATCGATAAAGCAGAATCAGGCTTCTGATTCGGGAGACGGGAGGATGGAGACCGATCCCTGCAGACGGGAACGCGAGGAGATGGTGGAGTTCCAGATCCGGGCCCGGGGAATCGGAGACAAAAGAGTGCTCGCCGCGATGCGAAAGATCCCCCGCCACCTCTTCGTGCCCAAAAACCTCAAACGTGCGGCTTACGACGACCGGCCGCTCCCCATCGGTGAGGGGCAGACCATCTCCCAGCCCTACATCGTCGCCGTCATGACCGAACAACTGGAGATCCGCTCCCACGACCGTGTCCTCGAGATCGGGACCGGCAGCGGCTACCAGGCGGCGCTCCTTGCCGAACTCGCCGCGAAGGTCGTCTCCGTCGAACGCCTCGCCCACCTCGCCGACCGGGCGCGAGAGAACCTCGCGCGGGCGGGGGTCACCGGCGTTGAGGTGGTCGTCGGCGACGGTACGGAAGGTTATCCGCCGGAGGCACCCTACGACGCCATCGTCGTCACGGCGGCAACACCCGAGATCCCCCAACCCCTGATCGACCAGCTCGGCAAGGGAGGACGGCTGGTCGCTCCCGTCGGGCCGCGGGAATGCCAGGATCTCGTCAAACTCGTCAAACGCGAAGGCAGGGTGGAGACGATCCCGCTCGGCGGCGTCTGTTTCGTGCCGCTGATCGGGCAGTTCGGGTGGCAGGGAGAGGTGTCCCCGTGACGGTCTACGACATCACCCGGGACCTCTCCGGGGACGCCGTCCTCTACCCGGGAGACGTCCGGCCCCGGTTCCGCGAAATCGACAACGGGCAGTACCGCGTGACCGAGATGGTTCTCGGGAGCCATACCGGAACGCACATCGACGCCCCGTCGCACTACATCAAGGGGGGACTGACGGTCGACGAGATCCCGCTTGCGGTGCTGATGGGGCCCGCACGGGTGCTCGACTGCAGCGACGCGCGGGCGGTCATCGAACCCGGTCACCTCGCCGGCCGCCTCGACGGCACGAGGACGATCCTCATAAAGACCTGGTTTTCCGGGCGGCGGGAGTTCGATCCCGGGTACCCGTCGCTCTCCCCCGAAGCGGCGGAGATGATCGTCGGCGCCGGGATAACCTGCCTCGGGATCGACGCCCCGTCGATCGAGTCGTTTGACTGCGACGGTTCCGTCCACCGGCGGCTGCTCGGGAGCGGGACGGTCATCCTCGAACTGCTCGACCTCTCTGCCGTACCGGAAGGCAACTATTTCATGACGGCGCTCCCGATGCGGCTCAAAGGTGCCGACGGATCACCCGTGCGGGCAATCCTGTCGGATACGGAGGAAGAACCATGAGTTTCTGGCATGATGCTATCGAGAGACTGGAGATAATCCTCGCGCACAGCGGATGCGAGGACGGAATCGTGACGCTCGGCGTGAACTGTGATGCAGATGCCTGCCAGTACCCGAAAGGCACCTGCATGGAAGGGCGCTTCGGCGGGCAGAGCGGGCAGTTCATCACGGATGAGCCGATCCGGGCGAACACCCGGATCTCCTTTATGTTCGGTGCGCCGCTTGCAAACCCAAAGCAGCGTGGGGCTGCAGGCGCGATCATCAACACCGTCTCGGCGTTCCTCTGCCTGTCGCGGAGGCTCCGGCCCTGCACCCCCGACAGCTACGGTCCCTGTCTTGCGGAACTCTCCCGCGAGGTCGCCGGAAAGAAGGTCTACCTCGTCGGTTCGATGCCGGTGCTCGAGCGGGCGCTTGCGGAACAGATCGTCGACTCACCCGAGGCGGCCGATATCCTCCTGGTCGGCGGGGACGGCATGACGAGCGATGCGGGGGTCGCCTGCATCGACGAGTACCGGGAGAAGAAACGGACGATATTCCTCGGACCGTCGGCCTCCGGGGTCAGCGGCCTTATAAATCTTGAGCACTGGTGCCCCTACGGACGATGAATACCTTTTTTTAGGAAAGAAAGGATTATACAGGAGTATGCTTTTCGGCTCTTCCGGCATCCGGCAGGAGTTCGGCCCCGGTCTCGTCGACCTCGCGCTCCGCGTCGGAGCGGCGATCGCAGCCGGGGCTTCGGAGATCGCCGTCGGCCGGGACACCCGCACGACCAGCGAACTGCTTGAGCACTGCGTCGTCTCCGGGATGCTCTCGGCCGGTGCAAGCGTCTATTCCTGCGGCATCGCGCCCACGCCGACGGTCGCGCACGCTACGAGGAATACGGGCGCAGGGTGCATGATAACAGCCTCGCACAACCCCGAGTCCTACAACGGGGTCAAACTGTTCAACCCTGACGGGTCGTCGTTCACCCTCCGGCAGCAGGCGGCGATCGAGGACGCAATCGAGAGGACGCACTGGAAGAACTGGGACGAACAGGGGCACGCCCGGCCGATAGACGCGGTGGACGCGCACCGGGAGGCAATCCTCGATAAGGTCAGTCTTTCACGCCCCATCACTGCCGTGCTCGACTGCGGCAACGGCGCCGGAAGCGTCATTACTCCCGACCTCCTCGCCGCGGCCGGGACGGCCGTGATTGGCCTGAACTGCAACGTCATGGGCAGGTTTGCCCGCCCATCGGAGCCGCTCGAAGCAAACCTCCCCTACATCGGCGAGATCGTCCGGCGGCGGGACGCCGCGTGCGCGGTGATCCACGACGGCGACGCCGACCGGATGATGGCGTTCGACGAACGTGGCCGCTATATCGACGGAGACCACCTCCTCATGCTCTTTGCGAAGTATCTCGACCGCAAGCGCGTCGTTACCACCGTCGACGCCTCGATGGCGATCGAGGAGGTCGCGGAAGTCCGCCGCACGCCGGTCGGCGACAGTTTCGTCTCCGAAGAACTCCTCTCATGGGGGGATTTCGGCGGCGAAGCGTCGGGGAGCTGGATCTTCCCCGAGCACTCCTACTGCCCGGACGGGATCTACGCCGCGGCCCTCCTCTGCGAAATCGCGTCGGAGTGGTCGATCGCAGATGAACTCGACCGGATGCCCCGCTACACCCTTCTGCGGGAATCGTATCGCATCGCCTCCCCGCGGGAGGTCATGGCGGCGATGGGAGCAGACGAGCCGACGCACGGGGTCCGGGTCGAGGATGAAGACGGCTGGTACCTGATCCGGGCAAGCGGCACCGAACCGAAGGTCCGGATCACGGGCGAGGGAAAAACACCCGCAAAGGCAAAAGAGATGCTTGAAGCGGGGCATACCGCCCTTGAGCGGGCGAAACGTATTCTGGAGTAGATATATGCAGTGTGTCGTACTGGCAGCAGGAGAGGGGAAACGGATGCGTCCCCTGACCGCCCGGCGCCCGAAGGTGATGCTTCCGATCGCGAACCGCCCGATGATGGAGCACCTTGTCGTCGCGGCCCGCGACGCGGGAATCACCGACTTCACCTTCGTCGTCGGGTACTTCGAACGCGAGATCCGGAACCACTTCGGGGACGGCAGCAGCCTCGGCGTGAATATCGCCTACGTGACCCAGCGCCACCAGCTCGGCACCGCCGACGCCCTGCGGGCGACGGCAGGGATGATCGACGACCGGTTCCTCCTCTTGAACGGGGACATGATCCTCAAATCCGACGATATCAGGAAATTCTGCCGGATGGACGCTCCGTGCGTGGGGATTCACGAGACCGACCACCCGCAGGACTACGGCGTCGTGACGGTGGAAGGAGGCCGCATCACCGGTCTTGAGGAGAAGTCCGAAGACCCGAAGAGCAACCTGATCAACGCGGGCGCCTACCTCTTCGAACCCGGCATCTTCGACCTCCTTTCGGGGCTCAAGATATCGGGCCGGGGCGAGTTCGAGCTGACCGACGCACTCGACACCTACATCAGGGAAGGGACGCTCAGGGCACATTCGCTCGCCTACTGGCTCGACGTGGGGCAGCCGTGGGATCTCCTCGACGCAAACGAGGGGCTTCTCTCCTCGATCCGCCACGAACGGCACGGGACCGTCGAGGACGGATGCACCGTCCCGGAGAAGGTCGGCATCGGGAAGGGGACGGTCATCCGGGCCGGAACCTACATCGAAGGACCCTGCATCATCGGCGAGAACTGCGTCATCGGTCCCCACGCCTATATCCGGGGCTCCACTGCCATCGGTGATAACTGCCATATCGGGCACGCGACCGAGCTCAAGAACTCCATCATCATGTCGGGGACGAAGATCCCCCACTTCAACTACATCGGCGACAGCATCGTCGGGAGTAACTGCAACTTCGGAGCGGGCACCAAGGTCGCGAACCTCAGGCACGACAACGGAGCGGTGAAAGTCTGCGGGAAGACTACCGGGCGGAGGAAGTTCGGCGCCATCATCGGCGACGACGTCCTCTTCGGGATCAACTGCTCGGTCAATGTCGGAAGCCTCGTCGGCAGCGGCACCCGGGCGGCTCCCCACTCCCTCGTTGAAGGATGCATCGAGGACAACTCAATCATCAGGTGATATGATGCAGGCAGTCATTCTAGCAGCGGGAGAAGGGAGCCGTCTGCGGCCGCTGACGAGAAGCAAGCCCAAGGCCATGCTCCCGGTCGCAAACCGGCCGATCATCGAGTACGTCATCGACGCCCTCCTGGAGAACGGAATCCGCGACATCGTGGTGGTGGTCGGGTATCGCAAAGAGGAGGTCATCCGGCACCTCAACAGGCTCGACGCCCCGATCCAGGTCGTCGTGCAGGAGCGCCAGCTCGGGACCGCGGATGCTCTCCGGGCGGCCGAGTCGGAGATCACGGACAACTTCCTGGTTCTTCCCGGCGACAACTACATCAACGCCGAATCGATAGCCCGGATCAAGGAGGAGCAGAACGCCATGCTCGTCGCCGAACACCCGAACCCCTCGAACTTCGGGGTCGTGGTGATCAGAAACGGCATCGTTCGCGAGATCGTCGAGAAACCCGAAGACGCCCCGACGTTCACGGTATCGACCGGGATCTACTCCTTCACCCCCGACGTCTTCTCCTATCTCCAGACGACCGAGATCCCCGACGCCCTCTCCGCCATGATCGCATCGGGCCGGCGGATACGCGCGATCCCGGCAGACGACTGGCAGGACGCCGTCTACCCCTGGGATCTCCTGAAACTGAACAGCCGGATGCTCAGGGGGATCAAGCCCCGGATCGCGGGGGCGGTCGACGCATCCGTCATCCGCCGGGGTACCGTGCGTATCGGCACCGGGACGACCGTGGGGCCGAACACCGTCATCTGCGGCCCCGTCGCCATCGGAAACAACTGCACCATCGGGCCGAACACCGTGATCATGCCCGATACGAGCATCGGCGACGGGGTGATCCTCGAACCGTTCACCTACGTTGCCGACTCGCTCATCATGAGCGACGTCACGATCGGGTCGCATTCGAGGATCGTCTCGGCGGTCTTCGGCCAGGGGTGCATCCTTGCCGAC
Organism: Methanoculleus sp. MH98A; assembly: GCF_000691865.1. Taxonomy (GTDB): domain Archaea; phylum Halobacteriota; class Methanomicrobia; order Methanomicrobiales; family Methanoculleaceae; genus Methanoculleus. The sequence goes on from NZ_JMIO01000008.1 coordinate 54,275, forward strand.
CACACCACCACCTACCCGTCCGCGAGCCTCCTCGAAGTCGGAGGCCGCATCCAGAAGGAGGAGTTCGGTGCAGTCCTCGGCGAGGGAGTCCGCGCGGCACCCTTCACAACGTTTAAGAACTGTATCGCCGGTAACAGTGTCACCGTCGGGGAGGGGAAGACGGTGATCGGCATCCTCGAGGACGGCACGCGGGTGATGTAGATGTGCGGAATCGTCGGCTATATCGGGAGACGGGATGCAACGCCGGTCCTGATCCAGGGGTTGAAGCGGCTTGAGTACCGGGGCTACGACTCCTTCGGCATCGCGACGGTCGGGAGCGCAATCGAGGTTTACAAGAAAACCGGCCGCATCTCGGACGGCGAGGCCGGGGTGGTCGATCTACGGGGATGCACCGGGATCGGGCATACCCGGTGGGCCACCCACGGCGAGCCGAGCGACCTCAACGCCCACCCGCACACCGACTGCTCGGGCAGGATCGCCGTGGTGCACAACGGGGTCATCGAGAACTACGGCGAGCTGAAGCGGCAACTCGCAGGGCGCGGCCATACGTTCCGGTCGGAGACCGACACCGAGGTGATCGCCCACCTCATCGAGGAGCACTACGACGGCGATCTCCTCGCGGCGGTCAACGCGACCCTCCCCCTGCTCAAAGGTTCGTACGCCGTCCTCGTGATCGCGGAGGATACCCAGCAAATCGTCGCCGCACGCGACGCAAGCCCGCTCGTTCTCGGCGTCGGGGATGTCGAGATCTTTGCCGCCTCGGATATGACGCCGCTCCTCGAGTACACCGAACGCGTGATCTTCCTCGAAGACGGCGACGTCGCCGATCTCGCGCCCGGCCGCTACACCATCTACCACGACGGTCAGCCGGTGGAGCGCCCGATCGAACTGATCAACTGGTGCGTCGAGGATACCCGGAAGGGCGGATTCGCCCACTACATGTTAAAAGAGATCTACGAGCAGCCCCAGTCCTTCTACGAGACCATCAGGGCGGGCATCGACGAAAGCGTGCAGCGGATGGTCATGGAGGCCGACGAGATCACCCTGGTCGCGTGCGGAACATCCTACCACACCGCCCTGGCCTTCAAGTACCTGGCCGAGCCGCTCTGCAACATACCGGTACGGGTCGAGATGGGGTCGGAGTTCAAGTATTTCACCCCGCCCCTCCGCGGCCTCGTGATCGCGGTCTCGCAGTCGGGGGAGACGGCGGACACGATCGCCGCCCTGAAGATGGCGAAAGCCCGCAACTGCCCGACGCTCGCCATCACCAATATGCAGGGGAGCACGGTCACCCGGGTTGCGGACGAGACCCTCCTGATGCGGGCCGGGCCCGAGATCGGCGTCGCCGCGACCAAGTCCTACACGGCGCAGCTTGCAGCGCTGATGGAACTCGTCAACCTGCGCTGCGAGGGGGCGTTCGACGATATCCTCTCGCACGCGCACCTGGCCATCGGCGACGTCCTCCTCCAGGACATCAAGGAGGCGGTCGCCCTCTGTTCGAAGGCCGAACACGTCTTCTTCGTGGGAAGAGGGCCGTTTTACCCGGTTTCGATGGAAGGCGCCCTGAAGATGAAGGAGATCAGTTACGTCCACGCCGAGGGGTATGCGGCGGGAGAACTCAAGCACGGGCCGTTTGCCCTGCTCACCCCCGAGACGCCGGTGGTCGCCGTCTGCACCCCCGGTTCGACCTACGGCGTGATGGCCTCGAACATCAAGGAGATGAAGGCACGGAAAGCCCCGGTCATCGCTCTCGGGGTTGCCGGCGATACGGAACTCGCCGATATCGTGGACATCTTCATCCCTATTCCGAACACACACCTTCTGGTGCAGGTGCTGACCGCGTCGGTCGTCCTGCAGCTGCTGGCCTACCACACCGCGTGTGCCCTGCAGCGGGATGTCGACAAGCCGCGAAACCTGGCAAAGAGCGTGACCGTTGAATGATTGAGTATGGACACAACGCCCTCGGCGAGGGGGCGACGATATTCGAGCCGGTGACCATCGGGTTTCCTTCCCGCGACCGGATGGGAGAGGAAGACTACCCCGGCACCACCATCGGGAGGAACGCAGTCCTCCGGTCGGGCACCGTCATATACTGCGACGTCGTGATCGGCGATACCTTCCAGACCGGCCATAACGTGCTGATCCGCGAAAAGACGACCGTCGGCGACAGGGTCGCGATCGGAACGGCGGCGGTGATCGAGGGCGACTGCACGATCGGCGACGACGTCCGGCTCCAGAGCCTGGTCTACATCCCTACCGGCGCCCGGATCGGCGACCGGGTCTTCGTGGGCCCGAACGCCGTGCTGACGAACGACCGCTATCCGCCCGGCCCCCACGAATCCCTCCGGGGCCCGGTGATCGGGGACGATGCCGTCATCGGTGCGAACGCAACGATCCTCCCGGGGGTCACCGTCGGCGAGGGTGCGTTCGTCGCCGCGGGAGCGGTGGTGACGAAGGACGTCCCGCCGGGAATGCTCGCGGTGGGAACGCCCGCACGGTTCCGGCCGCTCCCCCCTGAAGCGAGGCGGTGCCCGTGAAGATCCCCGTCGCCCGGCCGCTCGTCGGCGAGGAGGAGATCGCGGCCGTTGCCGATGTGATGCGGTCGGGGATGCTCGCCCAGGGGTCGGTCGTTGCGGATTTCGAGTCGCGGTTCGCGGACTACTGCGGTGCAACCCACGCGATCGGCGTCAACTCGGGCACCGCGGCGCTCCATGCGGCTCTCCTCGCCGCCGGCGTCGGGCCGGGGGACTCGGTGGTCGTCCCGGCGTTCACGTTCTTTGCGACGGCGTCAAGCGTCTCGATGTGCGGAGCGACACCGCTCTTCGCAGACGTCGATCCGGAGACGTTCAACATCGACCCGGACTCGGTCGCGGCCCTCGTCCGCCCCGACACCCGGGCGGTCGTCGGGGTCCACCTCTTCGGGCAGCCGTTCGACGTCGGTGCCGTCCGCGAGGTCTGCGACGACCACAACCTTGTCCTCGTCGAGGACGCGGCCCAGGCGCACGGCGCGGAGTACCACGGGAAGCGGGCCGGGAGCCTCGCCGACCTCGCCTGCTTCTCGTTTTACCCGACGAAGAACATGACCACCGGCGAGGGGGGCATGGTCACGACCGACGACGATCACCTTGCGGAGAACGTCCGGCTCTTTATCAACCACGGCCAGAGCCAGAAGTACCTTCACTCGGCGGTCGGCTACAACTACCGGATGACGAACATCGCCGCCGCCATCGGCCTCGTGCAGCTCGGGCGGGTCGAGGGGTTCAACGAGCGCCGAATAGAGAACGCTCGCTACCTCAACCACCACCTCGCGGGCACGGGACTCACGACGCCCTGCGTCGCGCCGGGCGTCCGGCACGTCTACCACCAGTATGTCGTGAAACTCCCGGCCGGCTACCCGCTCTCGAGGGACGCGTTCATGGACGCTCTCGCGGAGCAGGGGATCGGGACCGCCGTCCACTACCCCATCCCCGTCAACCGGCAGCCGGTCTACGAAAACGAGCACGTTTCCTGCCCGGTTGCGGACGACCTTGCGGCATCGGTCGTGAGCCTGCCCGTCCACCCGGCGGTGACGGAAGAAGAACTGGCGTATATCTGCGACGCGGTGCGGGGGCTCCGGGTCCTATAGTTTTTGAATATTTATGAGAATTCTACTCGTCTCCACCCAGGACTACATCCACCACCCGATCCCCTCGAGGCACCACAACATCTTCGAGGAGCTCGCGACACGGCACGAGGTCCACGTTCCTCACTTCCACGTCAGCCGGGGCAAGGAGCGCGAGACCCGACTCCACGTCCACGAGGCGACGCAATTTCCCGTCGAGAGCCCGTTCCTCCACTACACCCTGAACGCACCCTGCCACTACCGGGTGATCAGCGAGATCATCCATGACCACGATATCGATGTCGTCGTCGGGGCTCACGTCCTCGCGGGGACGGCGATGGTCCGGGCGGCGAAGAAGGCCGGCGTCCCGGCGGTCTTCGACCTCAAAGACTGGTTCCCCGACTCTGCCGCCGCCTACTACAAAAACCCCGCCGTCAAGTGGCTGCTCCGGGAAGGCGTTCTCGCCGTAACCCGCTACAATCTGAACCACAGCGACGTCGTCACGACGGTCTCCCCGGGGCTCGTCGAGAAACTCCGCCGATACGGCTACGAGGCCGAGCTGATCACGAACGGCGTCGACACCGACCTCTTCCGCCCGACTGACGACGGGGCGATGCGTTCCGCCCTCGGGATCGCCCCCGACGCCTTCGTGCTCGGGTTTGCGGGGGCGGTCGAGCGGTGGTACGCCCTCGACGAGGTGATCCGGGCGTTCCCACAAGTCCTCGAGCGGCACCCGAACGCGGAACTCCTGATCGTCGGCGGTTCGCTCTTCACCGGCTACCTGGACGAACTGCAGGCACTCGCTGCCCGGCTCGGGATCGCTGGCAGAGTACACTTCACCGGGGCTGTCGACTACCGTGACCTCCCCGGCTACATCGCACCGATGGACCTCTGCCTCATCCCGCTCTCCCCCCCGCAGTGGGTCGATATCGCGCTCCCGAACAAGTACTTCGAGTACTCGGCATGCGGAAAACCGATCCTCTCGACCCCCATCCCCGACATGCTCCGGATGGGCGGCGACCATATCGCCGCCTACCGGGATAGAACTGAGTTCCTCAAGCGGGTCGACGAACTGGCCCTCTCCCCGGGCCGGTGCCCGGCCGGGATCGAGGAGCACAGCTGGAAGAAGAAGGCGGAGGCGTTCGAGAAGATCTTCGAGCGGTTGACGGGAATACGCTAAAATCCACTCTTTTTTCCGGTGTCGCGGATACGCCAAGGTTATTAATGGTTCGAAGGGAAACAGATTCGTAACAAGGAGTGTCCGATGGCTCAGATGGATCTTAAGAAGTACCAACCATACATCATCATTGGCGTTATCGTCCTGTTTGCCCTGCTCACGCTCTGGACGCGGGGCATCCCTTCGGAAGGCCTGGTGACCGCCGAAGGCGTCAATCTCCTGGGCAACGACCCCTGGTACAGCCTGCGCCAGGTGGAGCAGACCGTCGCGAACTTCCCAAACTACGCCTGGTTCGACGCCATGACGCTCTATCCGACCGCCGACACCATCTACTGGGGGCCGCTCTTTGTTCAGATCATAGCAGCGCTCTGCGTCCTCACCGGCGCAGCGACGCGCCCCGAGATCATGGTGGTAGCATCCTGGGTTCCGCCGCTGATGGCCGTCGCGATGGTGCCGGTAACCTACCTGCTTGCAAAAAAGATCGCCGACTGGAAGACCGGCCTCATCGCAGCAGGCCTCATCGCGGTCATCGGCAGCAACTACGCCTACCGATCCCTCTTCGGCTTCGTCGACCACCATATCGCAGAGACGCTCTTCTCGACGATCTTCGTCCTCGCCTACGTCGTGGCGCTGCTTGCGGCGCGCGACCGGCCGCTCTCCCCGAAGAACTTCGAGACCCTGAAGATCCCGGTGATCACAGCGGCCCTCGCCGGTATCGCGTACCTCCTCGGGTTCTTCAACATGCCGACGATGGTCCTCTTCGCGCTCATCGTGGCAGCCTTCACCCTGGTCCAGTTCATCCTGGACTTCTTCCAGGAGAGATCGAGCGAGTACCTGGTTCTCATAAACACCGTCGTCTTCGGCGTCGTCATCGTCGGGATGGCGATCTTCGGCTTCCCGCACTCCGGCATTAGCCTCTCCCTGTACAGCGTCGGGCACGTCATCGTCTACGCCGCCCTCATCGCGGGAACGGTCGCACTCTACGGGCTCTCGATCCTCCTGAAGGACCGGCCCAGGTACTACTTCCCGGCCGCGCTCGCGGCCATCGCGGCACTCGCCGTCGCGGTGCTCTACATCGCCCTGCCCGACATCTACAACCTCCTTATATCGAGCCTCGTCTCCTTCTTCGGTGAGCGACCGGTCACCACGACCGTCCAGGAGGCGCGGGCCTGGTCGTTTGCCGCCGCCTGGGCGACGTTCCACTGGGGCCTCGTACTCGCGGCCGGCGGGGCCGTAGCCCTCCTCTGGCAGAACCTTGAACGGGTGAACCCGGCCCACATCTTCGTCCTGATCTGGTCGGGGATCATCCTGGCGTCGACGGCCGCACACGTCCGCTACGAATACTACCTCGCCGCAAACATCGCCCTGCTCTCGGCGGTCTTCGCAGGCGCGGTCATAAATGCGACCTGGAAAGACGTGGCACGTCTCCTCGGGAGAGGGAGCGGCAGCAAGGCATCTCCCGCACCTGAGGCCGCCGAGAAGCAGGAGACACCGGCAAAGAAGGGCAAGAAGGGCGGCAAGGCTCCCGATACCCGGAAGGCGAAAAACCCCAAACGGGATCAGCCCGATTATCTCAAAGTCGGAGCGCTCGCCGCGGCCGTCGCCGTCACGCTCCTCTTTGCCGGGACATCCCTCATGGGGAACATCGCTCTCGCCAACAGCGCGAAGTACGGCGGCATGGACTCGGAGTGGATGGAGGCGCTTGAGTGGATGGGCGAGAACACCCCCGACCCCGGCGTCGATTACTACGCGATCTACGACCGGAACACCTTCACCTACCCCGAAGAGGCCTACGGCGTCATGTCCTGGTGGGACTACGGTCACTGGATCACCTTCCTCTCGAAGCGGATCCCGAACAACAACCCGTTCCAGCACGGGGTCTCCGGTCCGAACGGGTCGGCAACCTACTTCGTCTCGACCTCCGAGGAGGCCGCAAACCGGGTTCTCGACAACGTCGGCACCCGCTACGTCATTACCGACATCCAGCTCGACACCATGAAATTCCACGCCCCGGCGACCTGGGCCGACCCCGAGGTGGGTCAGAAGCCCTTCCAGCCCTACTTCCTCCTCCCGGAGAGCGCGGGCTCGACGAATTACCAGGCGGTGCCGTTCAACACCCAGGAATACTACCTGACGATGGTCTCCCGGCTCCACAACTTCGATGGGTCCATGACCGATCCGACAGAGGCATCGGTGATCTACGCCGAGTACCGTGAGCCGGAAGCGGCGAACACCTCCCTCCCGGTCATCACGCGCACAGTGCAGATGAACGCCACCGCAGGCGCGGCCGCGGTGGAAGCCTACAACAGAGATGCGCCGGCGGGGTCGGGTGCGACGCTCCTGAACATGTATTACCAGTTCCAGGGAGACTCGATCCTCCAGCCGCTTGAGCGGGTGCCGGCGCTCCAGCACTACCGGCTCGTCCACGAGACACCCGGAAACGTTTACGGCAACGTCGGTGAAGGCGGGCCCGATCTCAAGACGGTCAAGATATTCGAGTACGTCCCCGGGGCCACGATCAGGGGCGAAGGGATCATCGAAGTCCCCATCGTCACGAACACCGGCCGGGAGTTTACCTACCGGCAGGAGAGCGTGAACGGCACGTTCGTCGTCCCGTACGCAACGTCCGGGTGGTCGGGCGAGGTGAAGGCGACCGGTCAGTATCGGATTGCGGGCACCGGCCAGACGTTCGACGTCACCGAAGAGGATATCCTGCAGGGACGCACCATTAACTGACGAGGATGCGGTCTTCAGTCATCTACGGTGACGTCTTTACCAGACACGACATGGAGGCTCACCCCGAGTCGGGTGCCCGGTTACGGGCGGCCCTCTCGGGGATCCCGGAAAGCGTGAGGTGGCGTGCCCCCGTCCGCGCCACCGAGAGCGACCTGGAACGGGTTCACGACCCGCGATACATCAGGTGGGTGCGGGAGATGGCGACGGGAACCTGTTTTCTGGACGTGAACACCTATGTCACCTGCCACTCCTTCGATGCCGCATCCTATGCCGCCGGGTCGACCTTTGCGGCAGTGGAGCGGACACTCGACGGCGAGCACCTCTTCGCCCTGGTCCGTCCCCCGGGCCACCATGCCGAGCCCGATCGCGCGATGGGGTTCTGCATCTTCAACAACGCCGCCGTCGCGGCGGCGAAAGCACTCCTGTCGGTCGACCGGGTCGCGATCCTCGACTGGGACCTGCATCACGGCAACGGCACTCAGACGGCTTTTTACGGGAGCGACCGGGTGCTCTACTGCTCGGTGCACGAGGAGAACAGTTTCCCGAAGACCGGGTGGGTGGACGAGATCGGCACCGGGAGAGGCCGGGGGTATACCCTCAACGCGCCGCTCGCGGCGGGCTCGACCATCGCCGATTACGCGCAGGTCTTCGAAGAAATCTTTGTCCCGGCAATCGCCCGGTTCCGCCCCGACGTCCTGATCATCTCGGCCGGGCAGGACGGTCTCGCCGACGACGAGCACGGGCGGATGAACCTCGAACCCGAGGACTACGGCGTGCTGGCCGGGATGCTCGCCGACGGCACGGATCTCCCCCTCGCACTGACGCTCGAAGGAGGCTACGGCCCGTCGATCGGGGAGGCGATTCACGCAATATTCCAGGCTCTCGCGGGAAAGCGGTTCGAGCCGGCTGAGAGACCGCTGAACCGGGGGACGGAAAGGATCGTGGACCTCCTGAAGAAGGTCCGGTTCTGTTGAATGCGACGGTTCGTAGAACCGGAGCTTGAGAAAACGCGAAGCGTTTTCGAGTTGCGACGGGCGGAACGCCCGGAGCGGGAGCGCCGCGGAGGTGAGGGGCAGGAACCTCCGGGACTAAAACCTGGGGAGATCCTCGCCCTGCGCCGGCCGCTTCCGGTCGGGGTCCATATAGGAGACCTCGAATCCCGGGACGACGACCCGGACCACCGGCACCGCCGTCCGGGAGAGGTCGCAGACGCAGACCCTGTCCGTGTGGGGTTCGATCTCCTCGAGCACCTGCCGGATGTCGAGGTCGAACCGTCTGGTGCTCGCATCGGGTACGTCGGCGATATCGACGGCGTCCGCGTCGTCAAACCACATCCGGTTGATCCGCTTCAGCCGCTCGTATCCGGCCTTCCTGATGATCATCTCCCGCTGCGGATCGTTACGACCGCCCTGCAGGTAACTCCCCCGGCTCTGGGCGACCTCGGTCAGGGCGCGGAGCGCGGCGATCTCCGGAGAGAGATGCGTCCCCGACCCGATGACGAGCATCGCCGGGTCTTTCGTGACGGTGTCGTCCGCGGCCGCCGCGACCGTGGGGACATTGGTCTTCCCGTCGAGCAGCCAGAGGTGGATATCGATCCCGTTCTCCTCGAACCGGTCGATGACCTCGCGGGCGGCGCACTCCTTCTCGATGACGAGGCGGCGGCCGAGGTCGCGTTTTGCGTCGGCGACGCTGAGCGCGTCCCGCTCGATCACCTCAAAGAGCGCGTGCAGGATCGCCTCTTCGATGACGTTCCCTGATGCCAGCCCGTTCGTGTCGCTCCGAAAGAGCGGGATCGCCATGCCGAGCGAGTCGTAGGGGTGGAAGACGGCGTTACTCGGGACGTAGATCTCCTCGTCGTTCAGGAGATCCCACCCCGGCGTCCAGTGAACCTTCTCCCCCTGCTCGAGTTTCCGGGGGAGGAGAAGGTCTTCGGGATGCACCGCCCTTCCCGGGCCGATCTCTTCGTACGTCGCACACTCCATCCGGTCGCCCCGATACTCGGCGCAGTAGCGCTCGAGCGCCTCCATCATCGCCGAGACCCGGGCGTGAACCGGCTCCTTACCCTTTCCCGCGTGGACGCGGGTCGCTCCCCGGGCCGCTCCCGGTCGAACCGCCGCAAAAACCGGGATCCCGATACGGTCGAGCGGGGTGACGTCGATGATCTCGGTGACGCCGATCTCCGTCATCAGCGGCTCCACGACGGCACGGGTCTCCTCCGGAGACCGGGAACGATGGGTTCCATCAAAGTACAGCTTCTCTACCGGGCGAATCGTGATTGCCATTGAAGATACCTTGGAGGTGATACCTTAATAGTATGGCAGATATACTACCTCGTATGAGCACGGATGACGTAGCAGTGGGCGCAGTCGTCCGGTACCCCCGCACCGGCACGACCGGAAAGGTCGTGCGGATCGAGGAGATCGACGATCGGAGGTATGCCGAAGTCGACAGCACCGGACTTTATTACCGGGTGGACGAACTCATCGGCGCCGACAAAACGACCGGGAAGGTGGAGAAAAAGGAGCGCTCTCTCGAGGACTACCTCAAGGAGCACGAGCAACTCCAGGAACAGCTCAAGGCAGCCTGGGATAACGGGATCGATCGGAGCTGCGAGGGCGGCAGTTAACCCTCGACCGGTATGGTGGTGAGTTTCACCGCCTCGACACCTTTCTGCGCCATCAGTCTCTCGGTAATGTCCTTCAGTACGGCCCCGTCACCCCGGATCAGGATCACTTCGAGGCACTTGTTGTGGGTCACGTGCGAGTGCAGAGATGCCTGAATGCTGCTGGCATACTGGTGCTGGATCTCGGTGAGCGTCTGGAGCAGACCCCGCTGGTCATGTTCGTACACCATGGTGATGACACCCTGGCGCTCGCCTTTTACGTCGGATATCCACTGGTAGTGAGTGATGTAACTTCGTATTGAATCCCGTATCCCT
>NZ_JMIO01000009.1 GCF_000691865.1 Methanoculleus sp. MH98A
AGGTGCGACGCCCGGAGCTCGACCACCGTCAGGTGGGGAGGGGGGCTCACCCCCCTCGAAACTCTTCGAGTTTCTCATGCTCGCTGCGCTCGCACTCCCCTTTGTCCCCACCCCCCAGGCGCGATATCCACTCGAAATCCGTGTCAGGAACTCAACTGAAGAAAGTTTGAGCCCAAGTTTTAGAACCAAAACGTCTTGCCTTCGTTTTTCAAAGATCTTCAGCCTTCTCAACATCCACTCTACAGGACCTTCGCCACCTGGTCCCCGGTGCCAGAAAAACTCCGGATGGATAACTATTAATTCGCCCGACCGCACAACTCCCATTAATCATGTACCTCGTCATCCGCTGTCCGGGCTGCAAGACCTTCAACTACGTCGACCATTACCAGCGCTGGAGGCTCTGCCCCATGTGCGGCGAGGCGATCAACGTCCAGCGGGCGCCGGTCTACCTTGACGTCGACGACTTCCTGGATGCAGAACAGGTGGTGGAGCAGCTCGAGTCGTATCTGCACCAGACAGGGAAAAAAGACCTCACGGAACAGGACATCCGCCAGCTCAGGGCGCAGTATGCCCAGTGGGTGAAGAACCGGGCCTAACCGGTCACCAGAGACGCCCGCAGCCCGGGCAGAGCATGCTCACTCTTCTTCCGCAGTGCGGGCAGTAAAGGCCCGTGCGTTCGTTGTATTCCAGCGGTCTCCCGCATCGTTTGCAGTGGATTGGGGCCTCGAATCCACACTCGTGCCTGACCATCAGTCCAGATATTCGTAGCCCTTCACAAAAAGGTTTCCTTTCCCGCGGTTCGCAAGATCGCCGGAAAACCGGATAAGCGCGCGTCCTTCGTGCTGAACCGTCCCGATCTTTCTGAAGGTCGGGATCATCCTCTGCGCGGTGCCGTAGACGTAACAGGAGCCTCCCTTCATGTTCGCGGCCGGGCGGCTGCAGTTCCCGTTGACGACGAGCGTGCCGCCGCGCATCTCCGCCCCGGGCATATCCCCGGCATCGCCGTGCACGATCACCGTGCCGCCGGCGAGGCTCTCCGCAAGGAAATCCCCGGCGCGGCCGAAGACCTCCACGGTGCCGCCGGTCATCCCTTTCCGGCCCCCGCGGTAGCCCGAGGCGCAGTAATCGGCGGCGTCGCCCCGGCAGACGATGGCCCCTCCCGCCATCTCCCGGCCGAGCCAGCCGTCGGCGTTCCCGTGGATCTCGATCGTCCCGCCGCTCATGAAGTTGCCGCAGTGCATCCCGATGCCGCCGAGGACGGTGATCGTGCCTCCGTCCATGTACTCGCCGACCCTTTTCAGCCGGAACGTGTCCCCCGAGAGGACGACCTCGACTTCCTCTGAGCGGTCGGCATCGCCCTCCACCGAGACCGAGAAGACCTCGTCGAGCCGGAGCTCCCGGTTCCCCCGCCAGACCAGGAGATCGGTGCCGGAAAGGAAGTTCTTCGGGACGATCGACTCCGCCTCAATCGGGATGAACCACTTCGCCGCGGGCTTCATCGCAAGCATGACCTTCATAGTTCCGCCTCCGTCTCGATGCACCGGTTCCGGGCCAGATACTCCTCCTGCACCGGGTAGTTGCTCATCCGGACGGTGTAGTAGCGGTCGAACTTCTCGATGAAGTCCGGATCCTTGCCCATATCGTAATTCTCCGAAACCTTCGGTTTGACCCAGAACGTGGCGTTGCTCCCGTCGACCACGCACTCCCCTCTCCGGGCGACGACCCTGCCCCGCTTGATCGTGTACTCCGTCCGGCTGAACCCGTCGATCACCTTCTGGTACTCGGCCGACGGATCGACCTCGTCGATCCTGAGGGGATAGATGGCGACGTCAGCATCGGCGCCCGGAGCGAGATGCCCTTTCCCGAGATCCTGGATCCCGAGCGCCTTCGCCTGGCCGGCCCGGGTCATCACCGCGATCTCGTACCAGTCGAGTTCGCGCTCGATCGCCGGGAGGGGTACCCGTGACTCGGTATCGGGATGAATCGTGGCGAACTCGGCGTCGCGGTACTTCTTGCTCATCAGGAGGCCGATGATCTCGGGGTATTTGACGAACGGCGCACCGTTCGGATTATCCGTCGTAAGCAGGCACTGCCAGGGATTCTCCGTGAGGAGCGCGAGTTCGAGGCCGATCGCCCACATGATCGAGTTGACCAGGTTCTTGCGCCGGTAGATGACCGGGATGATACCGGACCCGGTCTCGAGCTCCACGTCGTGATTGCTCCACTTCTCGTGGTGGAGGCGGTAGAGGTTGAACTCCATCGGCCCGTCTGCGGTCATCGTCGTCGTCCGGCCGAACATCACCTGCCCCATGTCCATGACGATCTGCGGCCGCATGGCGACGTATCGCGCAATCGGCTCGCTCTTCGAGCAGAAGTCCTTCCAGTCCGACCCGCCGTAGGCGTGGAACTGGACGTGGGTGGCGTACAGCGTCTGCCGTTTCTCGTTCAGGTCGGGGATGAGGCCGAAGGTGCCGAGCGTGCAGGAGTAGTTCCCCGGCGTCCCGAGGTTGTTGCAGTGGAGGTGGACGGAGTGCGGGAGGTGGAGGAGTTCGTTCGCCTCGACGACCGACCGGATGATCTCCGCGGGCGTCACCTCGAAGTAGGGCACCGGATCCCTGATGCACGAGACGTTCTTGCCCCACTGCCAGGCCTCGGTGCCGCCGGGGTTCGTGAGTTTGATGCCGAACCCCTTCACGGCCGAAAGCGTCCAGGCGATGATGGCGGCGACTCGTTTCGTGTCGCCGTCGCGGATCGCCTCCATGATCGCCCAGTTCCCGTCGAAGAGGGTGTTCGCCATCGTGTCCTGCAGCGGCGTGTAGGTGAACTCCTCGTGGGTGTGGCGGGCCTCGAGCGGCGCCATCGCGCCCTCGAGAAGGGTGGTGTAGCCCATCACGCTGTAGCGGTAGCTGTTGCCGTAGGTGGTCGGGACGCTGTAGCCGGACGTGGCGTGCATCGCCCCGCGGCGGGGCGTCCTCCCTGCCCGCATATCCTCCGGGCTCATGTACCGCCCGAAGTTCACCTTCGTCCCGCAAATATGGGTGTGGGAATCGACCCCTCCCGGCATCGTGAGCATGCCGTGGGCGTCGATCACCTCTGCGGCATCGCTCACCTCCTCGACGATCTTCCCGTCACGGATGGCGATATCCATCGTTTCGCCGTTGATCCCGCGGAGCGGATCGATGACGCAGGCGTTCTTCACCAGGAGTTCGGTCATCGCTCCCGCGCCTCCTGCATCAGGGCGTACATCCGGGCGAGGATCTCCTCGTCGGACGGGTAGTCGCTGGAGATGACTTTCCTCGTCCGGATCGGCACCCCGTCCATCCGGTAGGCCGTTCCTTCCGCGTCGATCCCGGTCACCGCCACCGGTATCTGGACGTTGCAGAACGCGGTGGTGGCGTTCGGGTAGGGGTCGAGCTGGACGACCGGGATCTCGGCGAGGTGTTCGAGACACTTCCGCGGGAAGTGAGCGGCCGGGTCGCTCCCGACGATCAGCGCCGCGTCGCACTCTTTCCGGGCCAGGATATCTACCGCCGTCGTCTCCCCGGGGTTATAGAAGGCGATCCCGCGCGAGAAGTCGATCCCGAAGGGGTAGCCGGTCATCCAGGTGTTCACTTCGTTCGAACCGTAGACGTTGTAGTGGCCCCGCATCGCCGAGATGGTGAACTTCGTGTGCCGGCTCAGCTCCGAGACGAGTTCGATGGCGTTGCGGATGTTCTTGTACTTCCCGCGCGTCATCGTGAGCCCGAGCCCGAAGTAGACCGCCCCGAACTTCGCGTTCAGACAGAGGTTCGCCACCCGGACAAGCTGCTCCCGGGTGACGCCCGCGACCGTCCGCGGGATCGTGTCCGTCTTCCCCTGGACGATCGCCCGGAGCGCCGAGAGAACCGCATAGTCTCCGCCGGGCTTGATCTGGACGAACTCGTCGGCGATGTTCGCGGTCTCGGTCTTCCTGACGTCGACGACGATCACCTTCCGGTCACGGAAGGCGTTTTCGAGGAAGAACCCTTCCGCGTAGCGGGTGTAGCGGGAGAGGTGGCGGGGATGGGCGTCGATCGGATTCGATCCCCAGTAGATGACGAGATCCGCCCGGTTCTTCACCACCCCGAGCGTGCATCCCGGGTGCCCGACCTCCTGGATGGCGAGGATCGAGGGGCCGTGGCAGACCGAGGAGGTGTTGTCGATCACGCCCCGGATGAGTTCGGCCATGTGCACCCCCACGCACTGCGCCTCCCCGTGGGTGCCGCTCCACCCGTACATGAGCGGCCGCTCGGCCTCGAGAAGCATGTCGGCGGCGTAGCGGACGGCCTCGTCGTAGGTGATATCCTTCCACCGATCACCGTCGCGGAGGATCGGGTTCTTCATCCTCTTCTCGCCCATGAACTTCGTCGTCCCGAGCTCGCAGGCATTCGTCACGGCGACCACCCTGCCCTCTTCGACTTCCACCTCGATGTCGTCGCAGAGGCATCCGCAGAATGGGCAGACCGCGTCCTTAACGATCATAAGCAAGGCCTCCCAGGTCTTCCATCAGCTCGTGAACCAGTTTCGGCTCTTCGTCGGTCGGTTCGATCTCCACCTTGTGGGACTTGAAGTCCGGCATCCCGGTGGAGCAGGTGCCGGCAGCGACGATGTGGTTTGCGTAGGGCCCGTAGGGGACGAAGACGGTGCCCATCTCCACTTCCGGCGACGCCGTCGCCCGCATGACGACCTCTCCGCACGGCCCGGTCACCCTGACGGTATCCCTGTCATCAAGCCCGAGTTCCATCATATCGAACTCGTGCATGAAGCACGTCGAGGTCTCGGCCGCGTATTCGGCGGAGGTCTTGTTCTCGACGGTCACGCCCTGGTTCACCGTCCGCCCCGTGAGCATGAGGTAGGTCACGCCTCTGCCTCCCCTAATTGCACCCCTTCCACCATGCGGGCGACGCGGATCGCACGGTTCGGGCACTGGGTCTCGCAGGTCGTGCACCCCGTGCACTTCTCCATATGGAGGATCCGCACCCGGCCGCCCTCGATCCGCATGATCACCTCGTCGCTCGCGGATGTCCCGGTCCCCGCGAGTTGGGGATCTATCTGCCGGTTGACCGGGCAGGAGACGCAACAGTTCCCGCACCGCATGCAGAGGTTGTCGTCGACATCCAGATGATACCACGAGGCGAACGCCGTCCTGTCGCGCCGGGTGACGTCGAGGATCCGGCCGCTCGAGAGAACCCCTTCCGGGCACGCCTCGACGCAGAGACCGCACCGGATGCAGTGGCCGGGGTAGACCTCCGGCTCCCATTCGTCCTTCTTGCGGAGGACCGCGATCGCCCCGGGTGCGGGGCAGATCATCATACAGGTGAAGCACCCCGTGCACTCCTTCTCCGTCCGGGTCGGGTAGCCCTTGAAGTAGGAGGGGGTCTCGAGCGGCGCGGTCTTTACCGAGAAGAACTTCCGGATCCATTCCGGCCTGAGGAACTCCCGCACGTAGTAGACGATCGATCGCATATCCTCACCTCTCGTTGCACGCGACACAGGGGTCGCTGCTGATGAACGTCGACGTCACGTCGGCGATCGACGTGGCACCCTTGATCATCGTGTGGGCGCAGGCCTCGATGTTCATGATCGACGGTGTTCTGATTGCTATATCGACCACCCTGCCGTATTCGTCGGTCTTTATGGTGTAGGTCAGCTCGCCCCGGGGAGCCTCGCCGGCATACGAGGCCTCGCCCGCCTTGCAGAGGCCGCCGCCCCGGATGGGGCCGTCGGGCAGGGTTTCCACGCATTTCCTTATCAGGTCGATGCTCTGGAAGACCTCCTGGAACCGGACCATGATCCGGGCGAAGTTGTCACCCTCGGTCCGGGTTATCTGCTTGAAGTCCAGCGCCTGGTAGGTCGGGTGGCGGAGACGCAGGTCGGAGTCCTCGACACCACTCGCCCGGGCGGTGGGGCCGACGGTGTGAGACCGAATTGCCTCTTCCCGGCTCATGAACCCGATCCCTTTGCTCCTGAGCGCAATCAGCGGGCCGGTCTCGAAGATCCGGACGTAGCGCTTCATCTCGTCTTCGACCTTCACGAGGTCGGCAAGCATCGCCGCGGCGTCCTCGGGGAGAAGGTCGAACCGGACGCCGCCCGGGATCATGTAGGCGGTGTTGATCCTTGAGCCCGTGATCCGCTCCAGGTTGTCGAGCACTATCTCCCGGGTGTTTAAGAGGTACATCGCGAGCGTCTCGTGCTCGATCGTGTAGCAGTAGGAGAAGTTCGCAATGAGATGGCTTGCCATCCGGTCGAGTTCGTTGACGACGACACGGAGGTAGGCCGCCCGCGGCGGAACCGGGATATCGCTGATCTCCTCCATCGTCTCGATGAAGACCATGTTGTGGACGACCGAGCAGATGCCGCAGACCCGTTCGGCGAGGAACATCACCTCCTGCCAGGGCCGGCCCCGCATGATCCGCTCGATCCCCTTC
The DNA here is from genome assembly GCF_000691865.1 of Methanoculleus sp. MH98A. GTDB lineage: Archaea > Halobacteriota > Methanomicrobia > Methanomicrobiales > Methanoculleaceae > Methanoculleus. Next base: position 6,447 of record NZ_JMIO01000009.1, read on the forward strand.
TTCATGTAACCGAGTTCCAGCTCGGTCTTGAGCACCCGCTCGCCTGCCGTCTCGCACTTGAGGCGGACGGGCTCCTTCCAGCAGGGGTGCATCGGGCCGAGCGGGACGGATACGTCGACGGTCTTCTTCATGGCTGTTTCTCCTCGTAATCCTTGAATATCAGCGGCGCGACCGAGAGTATGGCGTTCAATATCTCCGTAGGGCGGGGCGGGCAGCCCGGCACCTGTGCGGCTATCGGTATGTACTTCTCGACGGGCGGGCTCGTCAAGGTACCCCTCCGGGCATAGACGCATCCCGATATGGGACAGTTCCCGATAGCGACGGCCACTTTCGGCTCCGGGATCTTGTCCCAGATGTCGCGGAGCTTGTCCACCCACTGGGGGGTGACCGAACCGATCACAAGGAGGACGTCGGCCTCCCGGGGGTTGTTGTGGACGTAGATCCCGTACTGCTCAATGTCGTAGCGCGGCGCAAGGCAGGCAAGCACCTCGATGTCGCAGCCGTTGCACGACCCGACGTCGACGTAACTGACGTGGATCGATCTTGAGCGGACGGTGTTCTTGATCTTCTGGAGGATGCTCATGAGAGAACCGCCTCCCGGATCTGTTCTTTTCCTCTCGCGATCGCCTCATCGAAGGGTATTTCCTGTGTCATTGCTGTCGTATCACTGTAGATTGTCTGCATTGTCTCTGTGTCCACAAGGGGTATGAACCGGGTGAAGAGTTCGTAGCCGAGGCCTTTTGCCACCGGATCGCCGTCGTCCGCGTGTCGCTGTCCCATCTGCCACCGGGATTCGAGGTTCTCGAGCAGGGACATGTCGAACCGCCGGATCAGCACCATGCGGAGTTTCGCATCGCTCATCCCGAGCCGCTCTGCGATCGCCCGGACGGCCTCGTCGTGCTTCGTGCTCGTCAGGATGTTGTACTTCATCTGCCGGAGGTCTTTTTCGTAGAGGTACTTCACGCGAGCACCCCCAGAGCGGTCGCCGCCGCGTAGGCAAGGAACCCGAGCACCATCACCCAGAGCAGCGCTATCTCGTAGCGTTTCAGGGCGAGTTCGTCGTGCATCCAGGTGAGGCCCGCGGCGACGGCGAGCAGGACGACTCCCGCCAGTGCCTGGCCGGCCACGCTCACGTCCCGGGCGACCTGGACGAGGAATATCACGACGTAGAAGGCCGCCCCCGCCGTGATCAGGAGCCGCAGCGCGTTCATCCCATGACCACCCCGAGGATGAGGATGTAGATGACGAGCGCTCCCGTCACCAGGGTCTGTATCGTCACGGTGTCGTAGGGCGAGAGCATGGGGGTGACGGCGCAGACGAACGAGAGCGATACCAGGACGAGGAGCATCACGAGCAGCGTCAGGGCAAGCGGCAGCGAGCCGATGAAGATGAGGACGAACGCGTAGAGGAGGACGTAGGTCTTGAGGGCATACGCCACCTCGAGCGCGGCGCGCCAGACCCCGAAGTGTTCGGTCATGTTGCCGCTCACGATCTCCTTCGCCTCGATGATCGAGAAGGGGCCGTAGTGCATCTTGGAGAGGATCACGAGGTACATCGCCACGGCCGCCGGGAACGCGAGGATGAGGAGCGGGCCGTGAACCTCCTGGTAGGCCGCAATATCCGCGATCGAGAGCGAGCGGGTGAAGAAGTAGATCGCGACGACGGTGACGAGGAGCGGGAGCTCCGACGCCGCCGATATGACCGACCGGATAGCCCCGAACTTCGTGTAGGGCGAGCCTGTCGAGAGCCCCATCCCGTGCTCCACGATCTTGTGGAGAAGGTAGACCGCAAAGAGGAGGAGGATGCTCCCTCCCGAGAGGAGGATGAAGAGGGCTCCGCTCCAGATGGCAATGGCGACGAAGACGATCCCCACAAAGAGCGTCTGGCTGGCCGTCTTTGGTATCCAGGTCTCCTTGAAGGAGAACTTCAGGGTGTGCAGGATCTCCTGCCAGATCGGCGGTCCGGGGCGTCCCTGGACTCTCGCGATGACTTTCCGGTGGATGCCGTGGAAGAGCAGGCCGATGAAGGTGGCAAAGAGCAGGTATTCGATCATGTCAGTATCCTATGAACGGGATATCTTCTTCTCCGGGTTTTGCGTTCCACCACAGTGCGATGAAGATGACGAAGGCAGGGAACATGACGACCGCGACGAGTTCGGCAGCCCATACCGGGAGGTGGCCGAGAGCGGCAAGGAGCCCGGCTGCTACCGCGATGCCGCCCGCCGCAAGTCCAATGACCAGTGATGTCTGTTTCTTCATGGCCAATCACATCGATATGACGATCTCCGTTACGCGCAGGAAGAGGAGGAGCGAACTGACGTGAACCATCAGGATGAACGGCGCTCCCTGCGCCCTCGTGATCTCCGCCTTTGCAATGTAGAACGGCGCCATCCCCTCCCCCATGACGCCGAGGACCAGGAACGCCTTCGCGATGAGGGGTACCGCCATCGCGCCGCCGAAGAGTTCCCACATGCTCAGCGTGCCGGTGCCGGCGAGGACGATCGCCGCGCCCCCGAAGAGCGGGACGGTGGCGAGCATCGCGACGATGCCGTACTGGAACGCGGCGTTTAAGACGTGCCGGTTCCGGTAGGCCGCGACGATGCCGATGTTCGTGATCCCCACCATCGAGGCGAAGAGGGTGAAGTTGAAGACGTCCCCGGTCACCACCGCCCCGAGCGTGGCGAGCCCGCAGGCGATCGCCATGAACCGCTGGAACCGCAGGAGGTCCGGGTCGACCACCTTCGTGTAGTAGGCGTCGCCGCCGAAGGCGATGTCCACCTGACGCTCCGGGCGGCTCACGATGACGAGAACCGTGAAGATGAGCGCGAAGACGAAGAGCGCCGCGGTGTAGGGGCTGAAGTAGGCGACGATGTCGCCGAACTCCAGCACGAAGAGGTCCGGCCCGCCGATATTCGCCGTGGGGAGATCAAACATCCGGACCACCCCGCCGCATCGTCCCGACAAGGGACATCTTCGCCATCACTTTGATGAGGATCGCCCCTCCGGCGATCATCACCCCGAAGAACCAGTACGCAGGGAGGAACATGAAGATGAAGAACGCTCCTATCCAGAACGCCCATGCGTAGCCGCTCACGGTCTCGATCAGTTCGAACTGCTCGGTGTGCCCCCGGCACATGAAGTAGAAGACCGCGCCGACCGCGGCGATCGCTCCGCCGGTGAACCCCGAGAGGACGATGCCGTAGGCGACCAGGATCAGCGCGAGGATGCCCGGAGCGCTGTCCATCACCTCGATCCGGAACAGCGGTCCCGTCGGCGCCCGGAGCCCTTCCTTCGCGATGTAGACCTCCGAGACGGCCATCAGTTCGGATATCCCGACGACGAGCCCGGGGAGGATGAGCGCCTCGGCGAGGTCGGTGGCGACGAGCGCGATCAGGACGAGGGCGAGGATCTCCGCGAGGTCGGTGAGGAGGATCCGGTGCAGGTCGTCCTTCTCCCGGACGAGGGCGGTAAACCCAATGACGATCGAGGCCGCGACGACGACGAGGCCGACCGGGTAGGCGATATCCATCAGTCATCCCTCCTGAAGAGGTAACTCGCGATCCCGAACGCCACGAAGAGGATGCTCGTCTCGACGACGGTATCCAGCCCCCGGGTGTTGTAGAGGATCTCGTCGATGATACCGCCCGGGTGGGCGACGATCGTCGTCCCCATATGGTGCGTGGTATCGGCGAGCCACTGGCTGAACGGTGTCAGGTAAGCGGTCACGTAACCGGCATAGGGCGAGTTCTCGGGGTACTGGGCCTTCACGGGGGTCGTCCCGAACGGCACGCCGCCCCGGTCGTAGGGGTCGAGGGTGCTTGCCGGGTCGAGGGTCTTTTCGTAGAGCTGGTCGTCGTGGTAGGCGATGAACGGCAGGCTGACGAGGCCGAGCACGACGACGACGATCGCGAGGAGCGCGTAGAGCGCGGTGAGGTTCTCGACCCGTGAGATTATCACCGATATCCGGGTGATGATCGACCGGTTCGGCGTCATTCTGCTGCCTCCTTGCGTTCGATGGCCCGGACGAGGACGAAGGTCGAGATCGCCGTGACCCCGATGAACGTCAGCAGGGCGAGCATCTCGTCGTAGGCGAGCATGATCAGGAGGAGACCGAACGCGGGGATCTCGAGGCTGATCAGCCTCCCGAGATAGGTCATCGGGCGCGGGAACCCGGCGGCGATCACCCCGATGATGAGGATGATGCAGCCGAGGACGAACTCAGGCATCATGGGTATCCCTCCTGCAGATCAGCAGTATGATGATCGTGGTGACGGGGACGATCAGGCTGACGGCGATGAGGACGTCCAGGTAGCCGCGGGCGGCGATGAACGGCGCGATGCCGCCGAAGACGATCCCGACGGCGATCAGCTTGCCGAAGCGGTCCCGCTGGAGGTGGGCGCTCACCGCCCCGATGAGCGCCACGGCCGCGAAGAGGAGGACGAGGAGGTCATCCACGCCGCTCACCCCCCGCATAGGTGCTCGCTATGGCGTTCGCCTCGAGCGTGGAGCCGACGAAGTAGGCCGCAGCCGCGACGAGGGCGAGCGGGTGGTCGAGCAGCAGGACGATCGTCCCGGCGATAGCGAAGTTCATGACGTTGACGTAGGGGAGTTTTCTCCCCGTGTTCTTCTCGACGGTGGCCCTGATCGCGGCAAAGACCGCCAGAGCGGCGACGAGGTAGATCGCGATCACTGCCGAACCCTCCAGAGCCGTGCAAGAAGCCGGCTCGCGTGGGCGTGGGAGAGCCCCTGGATGGTGAGGATGGCGATCACCATGCCCGCAATGAAGTCCGTTGCGGCGAATCCGACCAGGGTGAAGCCGTAGACGACGAACGTGGCGAGGACCGCGCCGGTGGTTCCGGCGTAGCCGGGGTCGTGGCAGATGCGGTTGCCGATGAAGACGAGCGCGGCTGCGACGAGACCGCCGGGTATGCCGGCGACGTAGACGCCGCAGGCGGCAAGGAGCGTTCCGGCCGAGGCGTCGGGGGAGCAGACGATGTTCCCCATCATGGTGCCGCCGGCAAGAGCGCCGCCCCCGGCTTCGATATCCCGCGCGATGGCCGATGCTCCGCTGACACCCCCCGCTTCCGGCAACCGGAAGAAGATATCGACGGTTACGAAGAGTATCCAGCTGACGATCGCTGCAGCCAGGATATGGAGGAGTTCGCCCAGCATTGTTCTTTCAACTACTGGAAAATACGGTCAATCAATTCAATAAAGGTTTTGTTGTTAACATTTCGGGCGTTATTTTACCCGAATGCACCTCCGGCGCGCTCCGGCATGACAGCCTCCGGTTAAATTTGTATGGAGTGTAATGAATATTATAAACTATATATTTTTCCACGGATACCTTTGGGGTCGTTCTGCGCTTCAGATCGCGGATCATGGAAGATTCATGGGTCTTTTCGGATCGGTGCCGGGTGCGGGGGGGTGCCGCAGATCGTGCGCCCGGGCGGCGGCCCCCGTACCGGCGGCGGGGAGCAATTATAATGCTCGGGGCGCCGAAAATATATGCAGGCGGGGGTTGCCGAGCCAGGTCAAAGGCGCTGGATTTAGGGTCCAGTCTCGAAGGAGTTCAAGGGTTCGAATCCCTTCCCCCGCATTACTGTTGTTGTGCGGGCCTCACGCCGGCGCGCCTCTCTTCACGCGCTCTCGTTCCTGCGCCGTTCTCAGTTTATCCTAACTTGCTGCGGTATCGTCCTTCGGTCGGACGTTCACCGCCTTTGCAGCCCACTCGTTCTTCTTCCGGTTAAACGATGGAACAACGTCGAATACAACCTGGCTCAGGTCCTCCGGTGCCCAGGTGAGCTCGTTCTTGAACCCAATGTATCCGTCAGCGTCCGGCGGGTTGATGAAGAAGTACTCGCGCTCCGGATGCCCGAGAAAGATCCTGCCAACTACCCCCTCTGCAAGCGGCTTTTCCCGCTCATGCTGCGCCGCCAGGGGACTTTGCTCGATTTCGCAACTGCTCCAGTGGTGGCTGCACCGATAGGTGAGTTCCTCGACGGAATCCTCGATAGAAGAGATGGCGTTCTCGTCAAGGCGCTGCTGTAATTCAGCTGGGATAGGCCACGACTTTCGCATCCGCAGGGCTGTTGCCAGCGTATAGTGGTCGCGGGCCGCGTCAAGGTGGCCAGCCTGCCTGAAGATGTCACCCATATCCATGAAGTATCCGACCATGTACTCCGGGCGCTGCCCTGACTTCGCGGCCCGGGCCATCAATGCCAGCGCCTCTTCCGGACGGCTGAGTTGGTGCATGACCTTTCCATACTCGAAGAGGTGGTAGAAGTCCGGCCGGACATTCCGGCAGAGTTCGTCAAACGTCTCTGCCGCCTTTTCGTACTCGCCGATGCTCGCATACGCCCTAGCGAGGTCGTATGCAAAGAATTTGTACTGGTTGGGGAACTTCTCGATCGCCTCACGGCAGAAGGGAAGGGCTTCTTGCGCGCGCCCGGTGCCAATAAGCCCCATGTTCCGGTAGTGATACCAGCGGGCAAGGTAGCTCCAGCCCTCTTTTCCGTCGGGGAGCTTCATCCCCGCCGGGCTGAGCAGCGACTGATCAACCCGTGACGCCCATGCTGCCAGCGTATTCCAGTCTTTGGCATCCTTTGCCGGTTTCATGATGGCGAAGGCGATACGGCTCACCGCCTGTGGGGGCGGGTTTCTGGAGAGAGCCTTCTCTCCGCAGGCATGGAGCACCGGGACAGATGCCCCGTTCTCTGCCATCCCCTTGACGTAGTCGGCGTATGCCCACGCGACCTCCAGGTTTACCCAGTTGTGATCGGGGTACCGCGCGGCGATCTCATCGGCAAAGGTCATCGCCTCGTCAAGAAGGTACAGTTTCCGGAGACAGTGCAGCAGGCCTGCAGCAGTATATTCGTTGTAATGCTGGCTGTCCCAGAGCTCACGGTAGATCTCCAGGGCATCTTTGCATCTCCCACTCTTCCTCAGTTCGTTCGCTTGCCGTGAGCGGTCTTCAGGGGTATCCATTTCAATCCCTCCTTATGTTCTGGATTTTCTCCGAGGCATAATTAAAGAATGCCATCTCCACATCGGCGTTCAGCCAGATCCCGCGCTCGCGAAGTCCTGCATTGATGAGCGCCTCCGGGTGTGGGCACGGTTGACCTGCTGCATTGAGGTGCGCTGCTGTGTAGGCCAGGATGGCGGTCCACGTGTTGTATTCTTCCGGCCAGCCCTGTTGGCCGGAGAAGATCGCCCAGCGCCCGTCGACGGGTGTTGCGGTCAGGTCGAGGAGGTGCAGGTGACCGGTGTCCCCCGCACCGAAGACCCGGACGATCCGGGTGTCGATCGCTCCAAAAAGCTCCGGTGCCGCGAACCGCAGGAGTTTGCTGGTATAGGTGGGGCCAAACCCCCGGATCTGGCCGCCAAGTACACGGATGGCGTTCTCCGGGTTGTCCCGTGCCCATCGGGCAACCTTTCCGTCCTCAAAGAGGGCAATCCGGATCGGAGTCGGCGCCCGGATCCGCTCTATGCCCGGCAGCCCGCCCCACCGCGCAATCGCTTTCAGGTGTTCCCTGGAGAGCGTTCCGGCTCTTGCGGCATCACCGATCTCACGCTCAAGCCGGCAGATGTCAGGGAATCCGTTCTGCCAGCGATCCCGCTTCCACGCATATGTGCGGTAGCGTTCTGCAAAGTCGCAGGTCTCGATCAGGTCGTCGATACGGTCTTTCACCGATGGTTTGAGATTCCGGTCATTCATTTCTGGTTCCTCATGCGAGCAGGACTCCCTCGTTGTCCTGTCTCATTGTTGTATACGCACAGGGAAACAATTAAAAAATTCACGTGACTATTGTGAATATTGTGAAAACTTCTGATCCGATCCGGCCTGCGAGGGCCGATGGCCTGAACGAGCGGGTTCACCTGATCCCGCTTGGCCACGAGATTGACCGGGCGGTAAAGCCGTTCAATACCTACCGGGCCGAGCGTGCGTACGTCATCGTGGTCCCGGACAACGCCGACCTGGATGAGCAGATGCTGGAGAAGCAACGGCACTATATGAAGAAGGTCTGTGAGGGGCTGCTGGCGGCTGGTGTCCGCCCCGAGGTCGCCTACTGCAATATGTTCGACATCCTTGATGTGCTCCAGGTCGTCTCCTCCCTGATTGTGAAAGAGAAGCGGCAGGGGAATGACATCCTGATCAATATGTCGGCCTGCGGCAGGATGACGTCGGTTGCCGTCACCATGGCGGCGATGGTGCACGGGGTTACGGCGTACTACGTGCATGCGGATCGCTATGCAACGGGCGATGATGCCGCACTTGAGGCGGACCACGGCCTGAGTATTGTGGAGACCGGGCGGGTCGAACCGCTGTATAACTTCTCCATCATGATGCCGGACGCCGAGTGCCAGTTGCTGCTGTGCGAGCTCTGTCGGCGGGGGCAGGGGATGACCAGCAAGGATCTCTTTACCTTTTTCCACAAGAAAGGGATTGAAGGCTACAAGTTTCTGCCTGAAAAGGAAGACAAAAGTGGCGGATATGTTTCAAGCTCCCTGAACCGGGAACTCCTCAACAGGACGAACCGAAAATACCTGCACAAGCTGGAAGCTGCAGGCTACATCACGCGCATCTGGAGCGGCAGGCGTTTTTCTGTTCACATCACCGATGCCGGGAGGTACATTGCCTGTGTGAGTGGCTTGTTTGAGGATGATATCAGATAAACTGGAAATCAGACCATGTCGACCCGCACGTCATTCACGAGCCTCTCTAAAGCGTCAGTGACGGGGGGAGCATGCCCGGGTTCCAGATCGTAAGGCGGTCGGAGAAGAGCATCACCTGGACGCGGCCGTTGCTGGTGCGGTCGTGGCAGACAACGTCGATGGGGCAAGCCGTTTTCAGGCACCGAACCACGGCAGAAGGTGATCAGGCGACCTCGTCATCAAGCATCTGCCTGACTGCAACCTGTAGTTCCGGGATCTTGTTCCGGATAACGTCCCACACGATCTCGTTATGGATCCCGAAGTATGCGTGAATGAGGATGTCTCGCATTCCTGCAATCTTTCTCCAGGAAATATCGGTGTGCTCGCATTTCAGCGGTTCGGGGATGAGTTTCACGGCCTCACCGATGACCATGAGGTTCCGGATCACTCCGTCCTGCACCAGGTCGTCTGCCAGGAACTCCTCATAGTCCATTCCCCGAGTGTATCGGTCGATCCTCCTGATAGCTTCAAGGATATCGCGGAGATAGAGGTTATATTCCCGGGACATACCGAACATTCCGGAGGATATGCGGTGCGAGAGCCGGTTTTATGGCATCGCGGTCGACGAGGTCAACTTTTCTCCCGAAGAGATCTTCGAGAAAGAACTTGAGGTCCATGTATGTGTCAAAGGAGCGCCCCCCTTCCTTGAACTCGATGAGGATATCGATATCGCTCTCTTCGCGCTCTTCGCCCCGGGCAAACGACCCGAAGACCCCGATTCGCCGGACGCCCAGGCTCCTGATCCGTTCCCGATGTTGCGCCAGCGCACCGAGGATGCCATCAGCCGTAAGCATGCCGTATCATACTCCTGTTACCCGCCCATCAGGATAACGCTTTTCCCCCGGGTGGCTGGCCACAGGGTTGTGCCGGCAGGCATTCACCATCCCGATAACGACGTTTCTCTCCCGGCATGCTCCCCTTCGCAGCTCACCGTCGAACCGGTAACAGTCCATCTGCTGAGCGGTTTCACCGGGTGCCGGCCGGAGCGTCGGCTGCTCCTCGCCGGTGTCATGGCCGGCTCCCCTCACGCCAGCTCGTGCTTCCGCAGAAACTCCCGAACCTGCCTCGACTCGATCCAGCCCCGGTCGAGGTCCCGGACGTAGCCGTTGATCCGGTCGACCTGCTCACGGATCTTCCCCGTAGCCGCCTCTTCGTCGATCAGCTCGGTCATGCCCAGGATCACCTGGAGCGGCTGGCGGATATGGTCGCCGAGGATCGCGAACTGCTCGATGTTCCGTTCAATCTGCTCGAACACCTGCTGCCGGAGCTGCTCGTTCTGCTTCCGCTCGGTGATGTCCCTGCCGACCACGTGCACCCCGATCACCGACCGGTCGCGGATAATCGGCGATTCGTTCAGTTCGAGGAAGGCCACCGACCCGTCTTTTCGATGTAACCCGATCTCGAGCCCCTCGACCGGCTCGCCCCGGGCAATCTTCTTTCGCCCCTCCTCCCAGGCAGGGCGCGACGAGGTGGCGACGAAGTCCCGGCACTCGCAACCAATGAGTTCTTCGGGCGTGTAGCCGAGGATGCGGGTCACCGCCGGGGAGATGTAGGCAATACCGCCCTCATGGTAGCAGGTGTAGATCATATCGAAACTCTGCTGCGTGATCTCCCGGAACTGGGATTCGCTCTTCTCGAGGGACTCCCGGGCCTGGAAACGCTCCATCGTAACACCAAGGCGCCCGGCGACGGTATCGATCAGCGACCGCTCTTCGGCGAGGAACGGGCCTTCGTCCTCCCCGGGCCTCTCGCGGAGGTAGCAGACGTCCACCGTACCGACCCTCTCGCCGTGGGCGACAATCGGGGAAACCTGCCGCCAGGGCGTCTCCCGGAACCCCTCCGTCCTGTAATCGCGTCCGCGCACCCTGATCCTCGCGACGGTATCCTCCGGGTACTGCCAGCCCGAAGGGAGCGCCAGAACCACTTCGCGAAAGATCGTATCAAGCGAGACCTCCGGCTGCTCGATGATCCGGGACATCGCGTACAGGGTCGAGAGCTCGTCCACCCGGTTGTTCAGGTCGCGCGTCAGGTTCCGCAGGGCGTCCTCCGCCTGCTTCCGTTCGGTGATATCCCTTGCAATCACCGCGATCCGGGTGACGGCGCCCTGCGCATCCTTCACCGGGTAGAGGACGGCGTCGTACAGCCGCCCGTCCCGGCAGTCCTCGAACCGTGCAGGCCTGCCCGACCCGGCGACCTCCCGGAGGCGGGCCGCGTAGGCCTCCACCACCTCCGGCGCAAAGAATTCCGACATCCCCGCACCGATGATCTCCTCCCGGCTCCGCGCAAACAGCCGGGCCGACGTCTCGTTGACGTCGATAACCCGGCCTTCCGTATCGAGAAGCACGATCATCTCTTCGGGAGCGTCGAGGAGAGCGCGGGCCGTCGCCTCGCTCTCCCGGAGAGCATACTCGGTGCGTTTCCGGTCGGTGATGTCATAGAGCTGCTCGACGATGAACGCCACTTCGCCCTTCTCGTCGAGGATCGGGCTCGAGCGGCACTCCATGTACCGCCCGAGTTCGGGCACGAACCTCTCCACGACCTCCCGCTTCTTGCTCGCGACCGCAGATGCCGTCGCGCAGACCGGGCAGGGCGCCGTCCTCCCGATGAGATCGTAGCACTTCCGCCCCTTCACCTCCTCCGGTGTCATCCCGAGCATCTCGTAGCCGGCGCGGTTGTAGCGCAGGATCGTCCTGTCCGGCAGCTGGACGCCGACGATATCCCCGAGGTTCTCGAAGAGCCCCTCGAGCAGGGTGTTCGCCTCCGTGAGGCGGCGGCGGGTCTGCTCCTCCCCGGTGACGTCCTGCCAGGAGACGGTAGCACCGGAGACGGCCCCGTCCATGATGATCGGCGAGGCGGATACGACGACGTGAAGATCTTCCCCGCCGGGGTCGTGGACGGTGTAGCGGCAGGACGCGAGCTTCTCTCCCCTGAGCGCCCGGTACCCGGGGAGGTCGCCGGGGGGAACCGGTTCGCCGCCGGGGTACCTGAGCGATACGTCCTGCCCTCCGAGGAGCGCCCGGACTACCCGGTCCTCCTCGCCCGGGCCCGCCGCGACCACCCCGCCGTCGGCGTCGTAGACAATCCCCTGCCTGCCGACGGCGGCAAGAAGCGCGTCGCGCTCCAGCCCTGCGCGACCGGCACGGGCGGCAAGATCACGGTTCTCGTCGATCAGGGCCTCGATGCCCGCCGCCAGCCTCTCCCGTGACCGGCGGTCGAGGACGGGAGCAGCGTCCTGCAGTATCTCCAGAAGGTCGGCCGGGGATTTGTCTTGCAGGTTCTCCATATTTCACCCCGGAAACGGTTCCGGCACCCGGATACCATCCCGCTTTTCGTGCTCGCCCGGCAGGCGCACCCCCGCGTTCCAAACGGCTGCGAGCGCTCTTTGACCGGATTCGCCGGGTGGACGGCGTCTCCCGGGGGGTTTTGATCGGCGCGGGTACGAGCCGTTGAACCGCCACCCACCGGGACGAACAATGCAACCATACGTATAATTTTGATCGGATAAAATGGATTGGCACCGTCATCCTTCACCGGAGGTTGAGAGGGGTGGGGCGCAGACGACCATAACGTAGATATCCGATACGCGTACCTCCATGGTGCGGTCGGAGAATCTCCGGCCCGCACCGGGCGCGAGAATGCACCGTCACAAAAACCGCTTCTTCCCGGAACCCGGCAGAAAGGCGCTGCCGGCGGCACACAGCCAGTTCGCGATCATAGCGCCCGAACTCGGACTCATCTTCCTCTTCATCGCGCTGGTGTCGTGCTCCCCGTTCCTGATCGCCCTCTGGTACGGCGAAGACAGTCTCCTTCTCCCATGGCCTCGGCGCCGGCGGGGTTCGGCATCGTCGGGGTCTGGCTTGCCGGCATCCCGAAGGCGGAGGGAGAGGCACGCCTCTCCGTCGCCCTCTCGGCGGTCGCGCTGATCTGGCTAGCCGCCGCCCTGATCGGTGCGCTGCCGTATACGTTCGGCCTCGGCCTCCCCTATACCGACAGCGTCTTCGAAGCGATGTCGGGCTGGACGGGAACGGGGTTCTCTCTCCTCCCGGCGGTCGACGTCACGCCGAAGACGATCCTCTTCTGGCGGTCGCTGACCCAGTGGATGGGCGGGCTCGGGATCGTTGCGTTTACCATCGCTCTTTCGGGCAGATCCGGCCTGACCCGGTTCCGGCTCTACCGCTCGGAAGGCCGGTCCGAGACGTTCATGCCGGGCGTCGTGACCACGGCCATCGAGATGTGGCGGATATACCTGGTGCTCACCGCCCTCGGCATCGGGCTCGTCCTCCTCTCGGGGATACCCCTCTGGGACGCCGTAAACATCGTCATGACGGCGATATCGACCGGCGGGTTCGCGGTGCATTCGGCCGGCATCCTCTACTACGACAGCCCGCTGCTCGAGATGCTCGTCGTCCCGATCATGATCGCCGGGGCGCTGCCGTTCAAACTCTACTTCCTGCTCTACTACAAAAAGAGGTTCCAGTTCTTCTCCGACCGGCAGGCAATCCTCCTCTTCGCGCTCATCCTTGCCGGGTGCACCGCCGTCACCCTCGACCTCGCAACCGTCTCGGCCCTCCCGCCCGCCGAGGCCCTCCGGGAGGGGATCTTCATGACCGTGAGCGGCGTCACCTGCACCGGGTTCCAGAACGCCGACCCGCGGAGTTGGTACGGCTCGACGGTGATGGTCCTCGCCGCGCTGATGCTCATCGGCGGGTCGGCCGGGAGCACCGCCGGCGGCATCAAACTCGGCCGGGTCATCCTCGGCCTCGAGATGCTCCGGTGGTGGTTCCGGCGGCTTCATACCGGCTGGCGGGCGATCACGGCGCTCCGGCACGACGGGCGGACGATCCTCGAACACCTCCCGGAGTACGAGGTCTCGAAGAGCATGCTCGTCGTCGTCCTCTTCGTCCTGACGGTCGCAATCGCCACCCTCCTCCTGCTCCACCTCGCCCCGCAGGACGGATTCGACTCCGCCGACATCATCTTCGAGGTCGTCTCCGCGGTCTCAAGCGTCGGGCTCAGCACCGGGTTCGTGAACCCCGGGATCTCACCTGCGGCAAAATGGCTCTTCATCATCGTCATGTGGGCGGGGAGGCTCGAGATCGTGCCGGTCCTCGCCCTGGTCTTCGGGGCGGCGCGGAGGCTGTAGATTGCGAGGTTTCATGCAGTCTGCCCCCTCAGGCGTTCGCAATAGCGGGGGGAGGAGATCGAGCAGTGTAACCAAAAAAAAGAATAGGGTATGCCGGCGGTTCAGTTCTTCTTAGCTCTGTCCTGAACCTTCTCCGCCTTCTTCTCCAGCTTCTTATCCTGGACCTTCTTGCCCTTTGCCATGACACACCTCCCTCCTGAGGTGAGATAGATCTGATGTTATCCGGGCGGGATATTAATTTTACGGACCGTCCGCCGCGTCACACAGGATCGGGACAAAATTAGGGAGGGTTTTCCGGCATCCGGGCTATAGCGGGAGAGGGGGCCGCACCGGAGCGCCCTATGCTCTGCGCCCGGCACCGGAAAGCATGTAGAGCACAACCAGGGAGAGTGCTCCCACCACCTCGACGCCGATCACGAGGGGGACGACCGGGATCGTGCCGGCAATCGCGAAGCCCCCGGGTATCGGGCCGATATCGGCGGGTGTCCCTGCAGGTGCCGAGCCGGGCTCGGCGAGCCAGTCGCAGAAGAGCGCTGCGCCGACCGCGAACATGACGACCGCCATGAGTATGAAGATGAACAGCCCGAGTATCTCGGTCTTCCGGAGTGTTCTTCCTGCAATGCGCATCGACGCCATCTTTGCACCCCTGCTCTCATGCATCTTCTTCACCCCGCATCCCCCGTCCGGCGGTTACGGTTCCGGGCAGGGGCATACTCTCGATTGCCATGACAGGAGACCCGGGTAGATCCGGGTTCCCCCCGTTTCGGCGTAGAATTGTCGACGCGCCGGCAGACGGTCGGCGGGCACAATTCTACATGATTGAACATGACAATACTATGAGGCAACTTATGTATTTAAAGGTTTGCCTCACCCCCTCCACCACGCCCGGAGAGCCCGATTCCCGCGACCCGGGATACTCAACCCGGGTTCCGGCGGCCGATGCGGCGGGGCGAATCGCCGGCGGGGAGGGGCGACCCTCTCGCCGGGCAAAACTGCCGCCGGAGGGAGCACTGCGGGAAAGATGTAAAATACACCAAGATTTTTATTCGTTTCGCCCCAACGAATATAAGAATGGCTCGCATCTACCTCGGCAAGATCCTGCTTCGCTGGTGCGACGCATGCCATGCCCCCGTGCTCTCCGGGGTCTGCGCCTGCGGCGCTCCCACCCGCCCGGTATCCGTCACGCCGCCGGGAGACGCACGTCCGGCGTTCCCCGACGATATCGAGCGGATCAATCGCATATTCCGCGAGCATTTCGGAGCGGCGCTGATACCGGAGGGGCATCTCGCGCTCTTAAACAAGGTTCCTGCCGACGACCGCATGGACGAGATCGTCCTCGGCGGGGCGGTCGTGGGCGCGATCCGCTACTTCCCGGACGAGCGCCGCTGGGAGCCCCTCCCGCGCCCGGCCGCCGCAAAGTACCTGCGGCCGGCGAAGCGGTATGTCGTCGTCGACGACGGCGCGATCACGTCCATCCTCGAGTCCGGGGCGAGCGTTCTCGCACCGGGCCTCGTCTCGATCGACCCCGCCGTCGCCGAAGGCGACGAGGTCTTCATCCTGACAAAGGCCGGCGAGTGTGTCGGCGTCGGCAGAGCGAAGGTCGACGCCGCGACCGCCGGGACGATGGAGCGGGGAGTCATCGTCAGGACGCGAAAGAACGCGCCCTCGGTCTGTGTTCCCGGAGAAGCGACGTGGGAAGATGCCGTCAGGGCAAACGAACCGGTTCTCGCGGACTATGAGGCGAAAAGCATCCGGTTCGTCCGCGAGGTCGCGGAGCAGAACCCAGAGAGGCCTACGGTCTCCTACTCCGGCGGCAAGGACAGCCTCGCGACCCTGCTCGTCGTCTTAAAAGCGCTCGGGCCGGTGCCGCTCCTCTTTGCGGACACGGGGTTCGAATTCCCCGAGACCTGCGAGAACGTGGACGCGGTGGCACAGCGTTACGGGCTCGAAGTCTTCAGGATCTGCGACGAAGAGGCGTTCTGGAAGACATTCGAGGAGAACGGTCCGCCTGCCGTCGACAGCCGCTGGTGCTGCACGGTCTGCAAACTCCACCCTGTCGGCCGCCTGATCGACGAGAACTGGGGAGAATGCCTCTCGTTCATCGGGCAGCGGAAGTACGAGTCGGTGCGGCGGATGCAGAGCAGACGGGTCTGGAAGAACTCCCATGTCCCGCAGCAACTCTCGGCGGCCCCCATCCAGCAGTGGACGGCGATGCACGTCTGGCTCTACATCTTCCGCGAGAAGGCGCCCTACAACCCCCTCTACGAGCGGGGGCTCGACCGTATCGGGTGTTTCATGTGCCTTCGAGCGACCTTGCGACGTTTGCAATCATCGGGGAGTCACACCCCGAACTCCTGGAGATGTGGAACGAGAGCCTCGCCCGGTGGCAGGAGAGGCAAGGGCTCTCCGAAGACTGGATCGAACGCGGACTGTGGCGGAAACGGGGAGATGCGGATGAAGAAGAAGATAGTTATAATTGATTACGGCCTCGGCAACCTGCGGAGCGTGCTCCGCGGTCTCGAGCGGGCGGGAGCGGCACCGACGATCACGGCGGATCCGGAGGCGATAACGTCCGCCGACGGCATCGTCCTTCCCGGCGTCGGGGCGTTTCGGGACGGGATGGAGATGCTCGGCGGACTTGCGGATACCGTCGTCGCCGCCGCGAACGAGACGCCGCTCCTCGGGATCTGCCTCGGGATGCAGATGCTCATGGACTCGAGCGAAGAGCACGGGATCCACCGGGGCCTCGGCCTCGTGCCGGGCGACGTAAAGCGGTTCGTCCCGGCCGGCGGGGAGAAGGTCCCCCACATGGGCTGGAACACCATCAATATCGACCCCAAGACCCCGCTCTTTGACGGGCTCCACGAGGAGGAGTACGTCTACTTCGTCCACTCCTACTACGCGGCGGCCGCACCGCCGAACACCATCGCGAGCACCACCTACATCCGCCCCTTCGCCTCGGCGGTCAACGCCGGGCTCACCTACGGCGTCCAGTTCCACCCGGAAAAGAGCGGTGCGGTCGGGCTGAAGATTCTTGAGAATTTTATCGAGCGGATCTGCTAGGGGGTTCCCGCTTTTTTAACCCTGATGGGGTGGTGCGGTTGTTTGGTGAGCGGTGCAGCGGGGGTTGGCGTCGTACGTGACGGTAATCGAGTTTCGATTCGGACAGATCACCGGCACTCACATCGGGGGCACTCATGTGTGCGCTTTGGGTGCGCCCCGGACACGGATTCCGAGGGGATATCGCCATTGGGGGTGGGGCTGACGGGGAGTGCGATGGGCGGAACGCCCGGAGCTCGACCACCGTCAGGTGGGAGGGGGAGCATCCCCCTCCCTGTC
>NZ_JMIO01000010.1 GCF_000691865.1 Methanoculleus sp. MH98A
CTGCTCCACTTACATATGCTGTTAGTCCACATCAGGAAATACTACGAAAGCACAACGGGGGAGGATGTCCCGACCGACCAGTACAACGCTCTCCACATCTCACCCGTCCATATCCACAAAAATAAGGTCACTCATAAAAAAGCCATCCTGACGCTCGGGAGCGAGATCGTCCACCACATCCGGGCCAACCACAATCCTTACATCGAATACCACGCCGATTTTCAGTCCGAACGTATTGCAACCGAACACTAAGCGATGAACGATACCAATACTCTCCGGGAGATCATCTCCCGCATCCTTTCTACCGGGCCGGGCCCTGTCGACGTCCAGAAGCTCAAACTCGAGGTCTGCCGTGAGCACGGTGCGAACATGCCCAAAAACTCCGCGATCCTCGCAGCCGCCGCCGACGATGAGCGCGAGCGGCTCCGGCCGCTCCTCCAGGTGAAACCCACGCGGACCCTCTCCGGGGTGGCGCCCGTTGCGGTGATGACCTCGCCTCACCCCTGCCCCCACGGCAAATGCCTCCCCTGCCCCGGCGGGCCGGAACACCCCTTTGCATCCCCCCAGAGTTACACGGGAGAGGAGCCCGCGGCGCTCCGGGCGAGAGAGCACGCCTTCGACCCCTACGAGCAGGTGCAGGCCCGCCTCGGGCAGTTCGAGGCGCTCGGCCACCACGTCGACAAGGCGGAACTGATCGTGATGGGCGGGACGATGACCGCCCGCCCGCTCGAGTACCAGGAGTGGTTCGTCGGGGCCGCCGTGCAGGCGATGAACGATTACCCGCGGCCGGGGACTGTGCAGGAAAAACCCGATCTCGAGGCGATCTTCGCCGCGAACGAATCCGCACGGGTCCGGTGCGTCGCCGCAACCTTCGAGACGAGGCCGGACTGGTGCCGGGAGGAGCACATCGACCGGATGCTTTCGATGGGCGTGACCAAGGTGGAACTCGGCGTCCAGCACGTCGACGACCGGATCCTGGATTACAACCGCCGCGGCCACGCGGTCGCGGACTCGGTCGCGGCGAACGGCCTCCTGCGCGACGCCGGGCTGAAAGTCGGGTTCCACATGATGCCGAACCTTCCCGGGGCGAGCATTGAGGACGATCGGCGGATGCTTCGGGAACTCTTCGCCGACGAGCGGTTCCGGCCGGACTTCCTGAAGATCTACCCGACCCTGGTGACGCCGGGATCAGAGATCGAGGGACTCTGGGAAAGGGGAGAGTATCTGCCCTACACCGAGGAGGAACTGATCGACCTCGTCGCCTACGCGAAATCCCTCCTCCCGGAGTACGTCCGCCTCCAGCGGATCCAGCGCGACATCCCGGCAAAGTTGATCGTCGCGGGTTCAAGGCACAGCAACTTCCGGCAGCTTGCAGAGGCGCGGCTCCATGAGCAGGGGCTCCGCTGCCGGTGCATCCGCTGCCGCGAGGTGGGGAGAGCGTCCGAACCGGAAGAGGTGGCGATCTCGACCCTGGTTTACCGGGCGTGCGGCGGGGAGGAGCGGTTCGTTCAGGCGGGCTCCGAGGACGCCCTCGTCGGGTTCGCCCGGCTCCGGTTCCCGCACAAACCCTTCCGCGAGGAACTCGCCGACGCCGCACTCCTGCGCGAGCTCCATGTCTACGGGAGCGTGGTCCCGATCAGCACCCCGGCATCCGCCGACGAATGGCAGCACCGCAGTTTCGGCAGCGAGCTCCTCTCCGTGGCCGAAGAGGAGGCACGCGATCACGGCTACCGCCGCCTCGCGGTGATGAGCGGGGTAGGGGTGCGGCCCTACTACAGGAAACAGGGATATGAACGAGTGGGCCCATATATGATCAAGACGTTCCCATGAAACCCGCGACGCTCGAGTTTGTGAAGCAGAGGTTCGCCGAGTACTACCAGAGGCAGAACCTCACCGTTCCGTCCTCCCTCGAGCAGCGCGAATGGGGATTCATCTTCTTCGACGCCGCAGCCGAAGTCCGGATGCGCCGGCACATGGCGTTTGCCGACCGCGAGGAACTCGGCGCATACGTGAAAAGCCTGGTCCCCGCCCACGTCTACTACTCGACGGCCTACTACCAGACGCCGTCGGCGCCGACGATGAACGAGAAGCACTGGGCCGGCGCCGACCTCATCTTCGATCTCGACGCCGACCATATCGTCCGCGGCCCCTACGCAATGATGCTTGCGCGGGTCAAGGAGGAGACCGAGAAACTGCTCGCGATGCTGACCGACGAACTCGGCTTTGACAGAAGCCAGATCAGGCTCGCCTTCTCCGGGGGGCGCGGCTACCATATCCACGTCACCGACATCGGCGTCCGGGGATGGGGAAGCCAGGAGCGGCGCGAGATCGTCGATTACGTCTGCGGCATCGGGCTCGACCCGGCCGCGATGCTCGCTCCGGGTGGCGGCGAGACCGAGTCAGACCTTCGGTCTGACCGGGCGGGCGCCGAAGGTGCCCGCACCGGGTGGCGGCGGCGCTACGCGGAGGCGCTCCGTGCCCACCTCACGGGGCTTGCAGCCCGCGACCCGGCGGAGGCGACGGCTTACCTTGCGGGGCTCGACGGTATCGGGAAACGGACGGCCGCGGAGTTCCTCGCGGATATCGGCAGCCTCGCCGCCGGAGCCCCGGAGGATCTCCTCAAGAACCGGGTCGTCCGCGCGCTCACGGCCGCACCCGACTTCGAGGAGAGGCTCCGGGACGCCGGGGCGCGTGCGGACGAACCGGTCACGACCGACATCAAGCGGCTGATCCGGACGCCGGGATCGCTGCACGGCGGCAGCGGAATGCGGGTCGTGCCGCTCGATTTCCGGGACTTCGCGGATTTCGATCCGCTCGTGGACGCGGTGGTCTTCGGCGACCGGGACGTGCGAGTCGATCTGAAGGCAAACTTCACCACATCCATGCTCGGGAACACCTACTCGCTCGATGCAGGGATCCGGAACGTCCCCGAAGCGCTCGCGATCTTCCTCTGCTGCCGGGGCATGGCGGAGATAGCCGGGGGTGCATGATGGCCGCCGATCTTTTAGAGAAACTGCGGCAGATGCTGCTCGACATGCAGCACTCGGGAAGGCTCTCGCATATCGAGCCCGGCCTCTACGACGACGCCCGGGCGTACATCGAGAAGCGCAAGACGGACTACTACGACCTCAAAAACCCCCTGGAGACCCGGGCGGGGGGCCTGCTCATCGAGGAGATCGGGAGCGTCACCGAGACCGTCCAGGAGATCTTCTCGGTCAGGACGAGGCAGATCCTCGACCTTGCGTTCCAGCAGATGGAGGGGCAGTACGTCAATAAGGATGAGGCCCGCAAGATGCTCCCGGAGGAGCGGGCGATGTACGAGCGGATCATCAGCGCCATCGAGGAGTGCCGGGAGGCACTCGTCCACGGCGAGGCAGTCCCGTTCGGCGGCGACGGTGCGGCCGCCGGCGCCCGGTTCGATGAAGCCGACGGCACCCCGGAACCCCACGGAACTCCGGCGCCCCCCGTTCCCCGTTCCGCCCGGTCTCCCTACGCCCTCGTGCATATCCGCTCCGAGGTGGAGTCGTTCATGGGGATGGACGGCAGGACCTACGTGTTAAACGTGGGGGATATCGTCACCCTGCCGGAAAACAATGCAGACGTGCTCTGCGAGCACGACATAGCCTTAAATATTAGGCTTAACAAGTAATATAGGTACTCGAGTCTATTGAATAGAGGTTACTATCATGAAAATGCCGTCCAAATTCAAGACATACTGCCCGTTCTGCAGGAGCCACCAGGTTCACGAAGTCGTGAAGGTAAAGAAGGGCAAGGTGCGCCACTTCAACTGGATCGACCGCCAGAAGGCGCGCAGGAGCACGGTGGGCAACATGGGTAAATTCAACAAAGTGCCCGGCGGCGACAAGCCGACGAAGAAGATCAACGTCAGATACCGGTGTACGGTCTGCGGCAAGGCGCACCTCCGGCCGGGATTCAGGATCGGTAAATTCGAGCTTACGGAGTGAGTTGGTATGGTCCGGGTAAACAGAGAGAACAGGAGCACATTCCTCAGGGTAAAGTGCCCCGACTGTGAAAACGAGCAGGTAGTCTTTGAGAGAGCGAGTACCATCGTGGAGTGCACCGTCTGCGGACGTATCCTTGCGGAGCCTCACGGCGGGAAAGCTGATATAAAGGCTGAGATAATGGCAGTACTTGAGTGATAATTCCATGAATGAGAGAGAGTGGCCCGAGGAAGGAGAACTCGTTGTCTGCACGGTCGCGGACGTCAAGGACTTTGCGGCGTTCGTGACCCTGGACGAGTACAACGAGCGACGAGGGCTCATACCGATATCCGAGATAGCGCGGGGCTGGATTAAGTACATCCGGGACTACGTACGAGAAGGACAGAAGGTCGTCTGCAAAGTCCTGAACGTGGACCCCGATCGCGGCCACATCGATCTCTCGTTAAAAGATGTAAACGAGCACCAGCGGCGCGAAAAGATTCACGAGTGGAAGAACGAGCAGAAGGCCGTGAAATGGATCGAGTTCGCCTCCGAGGCATCGGGAGCGGACGGCAAGATCATCGAGGAGGCCATATACCGTGAATACGGCCAGCTGTACCCGGCCTTCGAGGATATCGTCACCACCGGCGGCGAGGCGGCGGATAAGCTGAACCTCGACGAGAAGATCAAACAAGCGCTTGTCACCGTCGCGAACGAGAACGTGAAGGTCTCGAGGGTGACGATCACCGGGCACCTCGTCCTGACGTCGGCCCGGCCCGACGGCGTCAACGTGATCCGCCGGGCGCTCCGGAGTGCGCAGCCGAAGGTCGAGAACGTGGATATCGACCTGATCTACGTCGGAGCCCCGAAATACCGGATAAAAGTAACCGCACCCGATTATAAGGAAGCCGAGAAGGCAATCGAGAAGGCGGCAAGCGCCGCCGTCGGTGTGGTCGAGCGGGCCGGCGGTTCCGGCAAGTTTATCCGGAAGCAGAAGGCCGGATAGAACCATATGAGCAGCCGCATTCGGCGCTGTCCGCACGACCGGAGATACACGCTCTCCGATCTCTGCCCGGTCTGCGGCCGGCCGTGCCGGCCGGCCCATCCGGCACGTTTTTCACCCGAAGACAGGTACGGTAACTACAGGAGGGCCGTACGCAGATGGAACACGTCAGAGTAACCTTTTTGCGAGACGACAATCTCGATGCCCCCGTCCTGATCGAGGGTCTGCCCGGCATAGGACACGTCGGGAAACTCGTTGCCGACCACCTGATCCACGAACTCGGGGCCGAGAAGGTAGGGAAGATCTCCTCGCTCCACTTCCCGCCGCAGGTGATCGTCGACGAGCGGGGCGTCACCCATCTCGTCAACAACGAGATCTACCGCTGCGAGAAGAACGGAACGTCGGTCCTCTTTCTGGTGGGAGATTTCCAGAGCAACTCGGCCGAAGGCCACTACGTCCTCGCGGAGCGCTACCTCGATATCGCGCAGGATCTCGGTGTCAAGCGGGTCTACGCGCTCGGCGGCTACGGTGTCGGCCGCCTGGTCGAGAACCCGAGGGTGCTCTCGGCGGTCAACATGGAGCATCTCCGCTCCGAGGTGGAGGCGGCCGGCGGGTCGTTTGAGAACGCCGGGAGCAGCGGAATGATCGTGGGGGCCTCGGGGCTCCTGCTCGGCCTCGGCGAGGAGCGGGGCATCGAGGGGATCTGCCTGATGGGCGAGACGAGCGGCTACATCGTCGACCCGAAGAGTGCCGACGGCCTTCTTACGGTGCTCTCCCGCCTGACCGGGATCGAGGTCGACCATACCTCGCTGCAGCAGCGTGCCGAGGATATGGAGCAGATCATAGCAAAGATCCAGGAAGCCGAAGAGGCAAAAGGTCGCGAAGAACTGAGTTATATTGGATAACGCCTTTTTTTACGATAGATAGTCCCGGGAATCCGGTACATGCCCGGTCGATGCGAACAAAGCAATGCTCCGGTGCGCCTTCTCCACCCGGAGGATCCGGGTTCCGGATACAGCACGCCTATGCCGAGAAACCTCCTTTTCGGCAATCTGCAACAACCCTCGTTAGGTCGTCAAGGTCATAGCAGGAGACTCGATCGTCCTCCATCGGGCGGCGAGAGAATGTTCGTGCCACGATACAGAAATGCTCCTTGCGCCTGCCGTTCTGCCATGAGACATGGGGCGCTTTCGCCCGGAGCTCCTCGAGAACCCGATGGCCGTCCACACCGTCCTGCCATTTGCACTCGCAGAAGAGAATCTCTGGTTGGTCTTCGCGGAGGCAGACGATATCGATCTCCTCACCCCGGTGCCACCAGCTCCCCAGCCGGGTATAGACAAAGGGCAGGGCACCGTGCTGGTTAAAGAGTTCAAAGAGATCTGCGACGATTGCCTCAAAGAGCCTGCCCACATACGCCGCGAACCGCGGTTTGACGTACTGATCCACGATCAGCCCGGCGTTGCCGCGCTCAAGCGATTCCAGGCAGGGGTTGGCGAATGAGAACCAGAAATTGAAGAGATTGTCAGAGAGGAAGTAGAGACCTTTCCTGCTCTTCTGCCCCTCGGTTACAGGTATACGCCGGTGTACCAGTTGCAGGTCGATCAGAACGGAGAGGTACTTATTCACGATGCTCTTGGAAAGGCCGGTATCATTGCAGATGAGGCCGATACGGTTGTTCCCCTCCGCAATGGAATAGAGGATGGAGAAGTAGTAACGGGGTTCGGCAAGCTCCGTCCTGAGAACGAACTCGACGTCCCGGAAGAGGAAAGAGTCCTCCCGCAGCAACTTTTCTTCCACGTTGGCCATGATGTCTTTATCCGGATCGGCGGTCATGATGTATGCAGGCGTCCCCCCGAAGACGGCATAGAACTCCACAGCCTTGCGCATATCCCCCAGGTAGTCGAGGACATGGATGAACCGGAGAGGGTGCAGGAGGATCTGGCCCGTTCTCCTGCCAAAAAGTGGGCTTCTGTAGTCCATCGTCGTCGACTCCATCATGGAGATGCTCGAGCCGGAGAGGAGGAGGAAGACCTGAGTCTCCTTGAGGTGTGTGTCCCAGTAATCCTGGATGATAGACGGAAGCGAGGGATCTTCTTTGACGAGGTACGGAAACTCGTCGATGGCAAGGACAAACCGGGAGCCGGATCGCTGCACAATGTACTCGAAGAAACTGTCCCAGTCTGAAAAACCGGTTCTTTTGAGGAAGGGATCCTCGAAATAATCCCCGAGGTCTCTTGAGAATTTCCGGAGTTGAAGGGTTTTCGACTCTTCACGGGCAAGCAGGTGGATCCCGTTCCCGAACTGGAGAAACTGGTCGATGAGATCACTCTTTCCGACGCGGCGTCTCCCGTAAAGCACAACGAACTCGGCTTTACCGCTCCGGTAGCGATCGGCAAGCGCCGATAACTCCCGATGCCGGTCGAGGAACACACTCATAAGTATTATACTTGAGAGTGTACTATATCACTGTTGTGGCCGGGGCATCCGGCCACCCCCCCATCGGCCGACACGTAACCTTAAGCCCCGCCAGGGACGACAGATTATCGATATGGCTACCCTCTATCTCGCCAGGTGGGAGACCCGATTCTGGGCCTGGCTCATCGACTTCATCCTGGTAGGGCTGCCCGTCTGGGCAATCTCCGACCGGCTGCCGCCCTCCTGGGAGTTCAGCATAGATCCCGGGCTCATCTCGATCAGCCTCACCTCGGTCGTCTTCTTCCTCTACTGGACGCTGTTTGAGGGATACCGCGGCCAGTCGATCGGCAAGATGGCGTTGAAGATCCGGGTCACCGGCCGCGCCGGTGAGGATATCGGGTTTTTTGCCGCAGCAATCGAGAGTTTCGGCAAGGCGTTTCTCCTCATCCCCGACTGCCTGATCGGGTGGCTCGCCATGCCGGGCTCGAAACAGCGGCTCTTCAACCGGATCTCGGGAACCGTCGTGATAGAGACCCGCGAAGCGGAGGAGCCGGAGGGCGTCACCTACGTGAAGCAGGAGGAATGAGGGGAGCCCGCCCCCGCCTTTCACTCCTCGATGCCGAACGACCGGTCGAGCTCTGCAGCCGTGGCCTCGATATCGTCGAGAACCCGGAGCGCATCTTTGCGCAGTTCCTGCACCATCGACTGGAGGGAGTTGCCCCGGAGATGGATCTGCCGCTTGTGGCGGTACACGACACCGGCATCGACAAGGTTCCTGATGTGGTGGTTGATACGGGAACTGGAGACATCCAGGTCGCGCGAGATCCTCTCCACGGGCACGCCGTTCCCGGAGACCTGGTGCGAAAGAAGGACGACGAGAATCCGCTGGGCGACCTGATCGACGTCCCTTCCTTCTCCGATACCGAGGCTGTTGAAGAACCAGTCGAGATTCTCCTCCGCCCTTTTGCCTCTCGGCCTCTCGACCTGTCGAAAGACTATCTGCCTTGCCGTCGGTGTCATCGATTATTCATGCGTATGAGCCGATCAGGTATAAAGATATCCAATATATCGAAATCATTTCGATAATTTTGATAAGGTTTAAATATTTAGGATGCCTTACGATCTTGTTGCAAAAACTCTCTGAAGGTGATAGACTCATGGAGATTATCCCAATCGGAGAACGGGTTCTCATCAGACCCATACGAAGAGAAGAGGTTACGAAAAGCGGCATTTACATCCCCGAATCCGCACGGGAGGGCAGAAAGGAAGGATCCGTCGTTGCGGTAGGAGAGCGCGACGACGGCTCCAGTCTCCCCTTAAGCCCCGGGGACCGTGTTTTGTACGGAGGCTATACCTCGGATACGTTCGAGATCGACTCCGAGACGTACGTGTTCGTCCCATACAAGGACATCCTGGCAAAGATCAGGTAACGGAGGAAGCCCATGGTATCATCAAAACAGCTGATGTTCGACGAAGGCGCACGCAGATCGCTCCTTGCCGGCGTCAATAAGGTCGCCGACACTGTCAAGATAACGCTCGGCCCCAGAGGCAGGTACGTCGTGATCGACAGGTCGACAAGCCCCGTCGTGACGAACGACGGCGTGACGATTGCAAAAGAGATCTCGCTCCACGACAAGTTCGAGAACATCGGGGCGAAACTCGTCAAGGAGGTCGCCCAGAAGACCCAGGACAAGACCGGCGACGGGACGACAACCGCAACGCTTCTCGCTCAGGCCATCCTCGCCGAAGGTCTCAAGAACATCTCCTCCGGGGCGAACCCGAACGAAGTCAGGCGGGGCGTCGACGCCGCGGTTGCGGCCGCCGTGGAGTATATCCAATCAACGAGCGTCCCGGTCAGGGAGCGGGACAGGATCCTGCAGGTCGCCGCCATCTCGGCCAACAACGACGAAGAGATCGGTGAACTCATCGCCGACGCGATGGACAGGGTCGGCTACGGCGGGCTCATCACGGTCGAGGACGCAAAGAGCCTCGATACCGGCCTTGAGGTGGTCAAGGGGATGCAGTTCGACCGGGGCTACATCTCGCCCTACATGATCACGGACACCGAGAAGATGGTCTGCGAGCACGAAGACCCCTACATCCTGATCACCGACCGGAGGATCACCTCGCTCAAACAGATAGTTCCTATCCTTGAAGCGGCCGCACAGGAGGCGAGACCGCTCCTGATCATTGCCGAGGACGTCGAGGGCGAGGCGCAGGCAGCCCTCATCCTGAACATCATACGCGGCTCACTTAAGGTCTGTGCGGTCAAGGCACCCGGGTTCGGCGACGAACGCAAGGCAATCCTCGAGGACATCGCGATCCTCACGGGCGCGACGGTGATCTCGGAAGACCGCGGGATGAAACTGGAGAATGTCTCCAGGCAGGTCTTCGGCTCGGCCCACACCGTCAAGGTCGACGGAGAGAGCACCCTGATCGTCGGAGGAAAAGGCGACCGCAAGGCCCTTGAAGAGCGGATGCACCTGATCGAGTCCCAGATCAACATAGCGGACTCCGAGTGGAAGAAGGACGAACTCAGAAAGAGGCTCGGAAACCTCGGAGGCGGCGTCGCCGTCATCAAGGTCGGCGCGGCGACCGAGACGGAGTTAAAAGAGAAGAAGATGCGGATCGACGACGCCCTGAACGCCACCAAGGCGGCGGTCGAGGAAGGCGTGGTTTCCGGGGGCGGAGTCACCCTGTTCAGGGCGATCGAAACCCTGGATAAACTGCAGTTCGATGACGACCGGAAGGTGGGTGTCGCCATAGTCCGGCGGGCGCTGGAGGAGCCCATCCGTCAGATTGCAAAGAACGCCGGTGTCGAAGGCGCCGAGGTCGTCGCCACCGTAAAGAGGAGCGACGAGCCAGGGTTCGGCTACAACGCAAAGACCGGCACCTACGAGAACCTGATGGAGCACGGCGTCATCGATCCCGCAAAGGTGGTGCGGCTCGGGCTCCAGAACGCGGCGTCCATCGCAGGCATGATCCTCTCAACGGAGGTCGTCATCACCGACTTCGACGACGAGAAAGACATGAAGACTGCAGCCATCATCATCTGAGGGGGATCCGTTTCCCCCTTCTCCTCCACTCATCCGGGCTCGATGCAGCAACCGCGTCGAGCCCACCCATAAGGAACAATACGGTTTAACCGGCCACCGGGAGCCCGGCAGCCTCCCAGGCGTTCAGGCCGCCCTCGATCTCGTAGACCTCGCAAAACCCGGCCTCGCGCATCATCTCCCGGACACCGGCGCTCCGCCCGGCCCGCTGGCAGTATACGAGGTAGGTCGCCTCCGGGTCAAGGCCATCGAGGTGCTCTGAGAACTCCGCTGAATTGATGTTGATCGCGCCCGGGATGTGCCCGCCGGCGAACTCATCCGGTCTCCGGACATCGACGATGACAAAACCCGGATCTCCCCCCCTCTCTTCGATCAGGGCGGATGCTTCGGACGGCGTGATCGTCCGGACGATCTGGTTGTCGGGCGCCGGGCTGCCTTCGAGGCATCCACCGGCAAGCACAAACGCGACGACGGACAGAACCGCGAGCAGGTGATGGAGATGAACGGCCATGCATCCATGTCACGGCCGCAACGATAAATCGGTTTCGATTGCCCCGGCCGCTCATCTACCGGTGCAAAAGCCGGGACGCTCAGGTGGGGTTGTCGAACTCGAGCGGCGTATCGTCGAGGGACATCACCGCACGGAAGGTCTCCGGTGCGTCCAGGGCAACGACCTCGCCGTGGTCCACCACCGCAACCCGGGTGCAGATTGCTTCCGCTTCTTCCACATCATGCGTCGTAAAAATGATCGTCGCCCTCCGCTCGCGGTTCAGCCGCCGGAGCAGGTCCCAGATCTCCCGGCGCCCGGCCTTGTCCAGCCCCGTCGTCGGTTCGGCGAGGAAGAGGACCGACGGATGCGTGAGAAATGCCCGGGCAATCTCCAACTGCTGCATCATGACGGGAGAGTAGGTCTCGACACGAGCATCGGCGCTTCCGGCGATTCCGAAGAGGTCTATGACCTCGGGGATCCTCCTCTTCCGGAGATCGTCGCCCAGGCCGTGCAGCCGGGCGTGGAAGTCCAGGTTCTCCCTGCCGGTCAGCGCAGGGTCGAGCACCGACTCCCGCAGGACGATGCCCATGCTTCTGCGCACGTCCCCGAGGTTGCCGAGAACCGCGAGCGGTGAACGCTCGGCAAATCCGGGAACGGGGAAGAGCATCGTCATGAGGATGGCAAGCAGGGTCTGCCGGTCCTGACCGCAGGGGCAGAGAACGCCAAAGATCTCTCCGCTCTTCACGTCGAACGGGATTGGGCCCCTCGCCTGGAGCCGCTCCAGATGCCGGATCAGGTCCTCAACAGTAAAGGCGGTCATGTTCCTCTGCACAGATGCAACCCGGTCGGGTAGAACGGAGTTGTTCCCGGCCGCTCGCCATCCCCGAAACGTGTACCGAATTCACGGAAACCTCCTTGAACGACAGCTCCCGGGGGTTGTCATCCGGTGTCCGTTATCCGATTCGGGGAAGGAATTATTGGATTAACACTATTTTTGATTCCCCATATATGAAAATATCTATTTTCAAATGAATATAAAATGCGCAATTAGACATTTCTGTTTTCTATTGGCCCCTCATTTTGCGTTATCATCAGTGATATTCATCCTTCAGCAGACAACGATACGGCCCGGGTTGGGCGGCGTCGACCTGTCCGAAAGACCGTCCGGTCGAAGTCGTACGGGAGTCGCCCGTGAAACTATTTATGGCATGACCCCCCGGTATACCCGGCCTATGGAGACCGAACTGCCCACGATCGCGATTTTACCGGTTCCCTTCAGCCCGGATCAGATCCTCATTGCGTTCGCGGTTCTCATACCGGCCCTGGTCATATTCAACCTGCTCCTCATCAGCGAGGGGATCTTCGAATCGATCGGGCTCCGGTTCTATCAGGCGGTGCTGGTGACCGCAGGGGCGCTGCTCGGGAGCCTGATCGATATCCCGCTTCTCCCGGTAGGGGAGGACGTCATCGCGGTCAACGTGGGCGGGGCCGTCATCCCCATCTTCGTAACGCTCGAGATGGTCGGGCGGGGCCGGGTCTCGCGGTTGAAGGCCCTCGCCGCCGTCGTTATGGTATCGCTCGTCGCCTATGCCTTTGCAACGCCCGTTCCCGGCCTCGGGATCACGATGCCGTTCTACGTCGCGCCCCTCGCAGGCGCCGTAGCAGGGCTCCTTCTCGCCCGCGGGTGCCGCACCGCCCCTGGCCTCGCCTACGCCGGGGGAACCATGGGCACCCTGCTCGGCGCCGACATCCTCAACCTCGCAAACCCCGGCGTGCTTTCGGCGCTCACCGGAGGGGAGTCGACCGTCCTCTCCATCGGGGGTGCGGGGATCTTCGACGGTATCTTCATCACCGGCGTCCTCGCGGTCATTCTTGCGGCGTATGCGGGGAGGGGGCTCCGGGAGAAGGGGGGCGTCTGCCCGCAGGAGGGAGGGGAGTGAAGGGCACGGGGGATACTCGTAATGCACTTCCTTTCGGAAACCCCCACTCCACCCGCGCCTTCGGCGCTCCTCCCCCGCCCCCTCCCGGGGGCAGGGGCAGTCATGGCGATAGCCGGTGGAAAGCCGTATCCGGGGAAGCAAGTCAGGGAACCGCCCTTCTTCAGCATATTCCCATGCAGTGGACCGTGGGGATATCGCCATCGGGGGTGGGGCCGACGGGAGGGGGGAGCATCCCCCTCCCCTGTCTCTATCGTGCAAAACTCCTCCTGAAACCCCCGCCCGCGCTGAAAGGAAGCAATCATCACACTATCCTCTGGGCAGCCGTGTACGCCTCTTCTCCAGAATCTCCCCATGCTTCCGGCACAAGACCACCAGCGGACACTACGTGTTCTGTAAACAGCGGAAGAGATTACAGGAGACGCTTACGAAAAAGTTGGTAGAGGAAACTACGCATCAAACTCCCGGAGCCACATCTCCGCGCAGGCAATTCGCCAGAACTCGGTAGAATAAGGGCTTTTCCCCTCGAGGAACGCCCGGTAGTTTTCGAGCACCCGCTCCGCGTCCCAGTAGGGCCGTTCTGCGAATTCAGGCGTCGAGAAGAGGTCGAGGATACGCGGCGCAAGTTCGCCCTTCATCCAGACCTCCTCGGGGGTGACGAAACCCATCTTGTCCGTCCTGCACCGGACGGCGTCCGGGACCAGACCCCGGATTGCCCGCCGGAGGACGTGCTTCGTGACGCCGCCGCGGATCTTCTGGTCGAGCGGGAGCCCTGCGAGGTACTCCACCAGCCGGTAGTCGAGGAACGGGACCCGGGCCTCGATCGAGAAGGCCATCGAGTTCCTGTCCTCCCAGTGCAGCAGGAGAGGGAGATTCGAGGCCGTGACCTCCCGTTTCAGCACCTCGTCAAGCGACCCCGCATACCGGAGAACCTCCGGCGCCGACCCGCGGAGGAGTTCCCGCCGCTCCGACCGGACCCGGGATTGAGCAGCCGCCCACGAGAAGAACGACCGGTGGTGCCGCACACTCCCGATTCCCTCCCGGATGGCCGCGAGGACGTTTCCGCGCCGGAGGAGTCCCCTGATATAAGGCGCCTGATAGGCGATGTAGCCGGCAAGTTGCTCGTCGGCGCCCTGCCCGTCGAGGACCACCTTCACCTCGTCCCGGGCGAGGCGCATCACGCAGTACTGGGCGTATATCGAGAGGGACGCAAACGGCTCGTCCTGCATGTAGAGTAATCTCTCAATATCCTCCCAGAGCCCGTCCATGCCCGGTGTCGTCCGGCGGTTCGCGACTTTTGTCGCCGCGACCACCGCATCGATATGCCGGCTCTCGTCGAATCTCGGATCGTCGAAACAGACCGAGAACGTCTTTTGCCGCTCACCGACGCTCTCCGGGCTTTCCTCGCGCAGGATGACGTTGATCAGGGCGGTGACCGTCGAGGAGTCGATGCCGCCCGAGAGGCAGGTTCCGACCGGGACATCGCTCCGGAGCCGGAGCCGGACGCGTCGGTCAGGAGGTCCCGGACGTCCCGCGCAACGGCCTCGTCGTCGGCGCCGGCCTCTCGCGAGGTGGGGTTCATCGCGAAGTTCCAGTAGCGTTCCGGCTCCCCGGCACCCTCCTCCGAGACGACGACCGCATGGGCCGGCGGGAGCTGAAAGACGCCGTCGTACATCGTCTCGCCGGTGTGATCCGCAACTCCCCACGCCAGGAACGTCGAGAGCATCCGGTCGTTCGGCCGCCGGCCGACCACCGGATGCACCCGGAGCGCCTTGATCTCCGAGGCGAAGATGAACGAGCCCCCGGCTACGGCGTAGTAGAACGGCTTGACGCCCAGGCGGTCGCGGGCGCAGAAGAGTTCGCGGCGGCGCCCGTCCCAGAGTGCGAACGCCCACATCCCGTTGAACCGGGCGAGGCAGTCCCTCCCCCACTCCTCGTAGGCATGCAGGATCACCTCCGTATCGGTTGCGGAAGCAAATGTGTGGCCGGCATCCCGGAGTTCCTCCCTGAGCTCGCGGTAGTTGTAGATCTCGCCGTTGAAGACGATCTGAACCGTTCCGTCCTCGTTTCCCATCGGCTGGCGGCCCTCGTCGGAGAGGTCGATGATCGCGAGGCGCCGGTGGGCAAGGCCGACCGGCCCGGAGAAGAAACTCCCCTCGCCGTCGGGCCCGCGATGAGCCAGCCGCTGTGCCATCGCCCCGACGAGAGCCGCATCCGCCCCCTCCCCGTTCAGGGCAAACTGCCCGGCAATACCGCACATACTCCGGGCCCGGTCACTTATCAGAACAGGTCTTTTTCAGCCCCGTGCCGTTGATGTCGCAGGAGGGACAGGGGGCCGAGCCGTTCACCACCCGGTACGCATCCGCGAGCACGGCGGAGTTCGCGAGCATCCCCGCGATCAGGATTGCCTCGAGGATCTCGGCACGGGTTGCGCCCTTCGCCATCGCCGACTGCATGTGGTACTCGACACAGTGGTTGCACTTGAGCGCGGCGCCCACCGCGAGGCTTATGAGCTCGATCGTCTTCGGCTCGAGCTGGCTGGTCTCGACGACGGCGCCCTTGTAGAGGAGGTGCGAGATGAGGATCTCAGGCCGTTCCGCCATCCGCTCAAAAATCAGCGGAACCCTGCCGTACTCGCTCTCAATCTCGCGGAGGAGTTCCTCCGCGATGGTGTCCGACCCCCGTTCGACAATCCTCGTGAGTATCTTCTCGAAATCCATCGCAACTACACCAGTATCCTCGTTTCCGAGAAAGGTTTAATCCGGATCAATATGTAGTTGCGCATCCGTGACGGCGTGACGTCGGCGATATCACCGACCGTCACCCCTTCGGCGACCGCAAGCGACCGCACGTCATCGGCGTACGAATCGTAGGGGAGTTTCACCCGGAGCCCCTCCATCTGGGCGGTCACCGGCGTCGGGTGCGTGAGCATGCTGACCTCGTGGATCTGCTCCTCGATGATCGCCATCAGGCGGGGCGGGAAGACGGAGAGCGGGTCTTTTGCGAGAGCATCCCGCCGCGCATCCAGGGCGCGGGAGACCTCGTCCACCAGTTCGTCGAGTTTCCCGAGCTCCTCGGGGCGCTTGAACCGGTGCATGATCCGGCCGATCCCCCCTACGTAGCCTTCGACGGGCGGGTCGATCACCTGCATCAGGGTCTCGCGATCGGGCGCGCCGGTCACCACGATCGGCACGTGGATCTCCCGGCGGAGCGCCGGGAACTTCTGCCGGATGCACTCTTCGAAGTTGCCGAGCGCGTAGACGGCGAGATCATGCTCGTTGATGACGTCCCGCTCCTCGTCGTTGAGGTTTGCAATCCGTTTCCCGAAGCCTCTCGCAAGCCCGACCATGTTGGTCTTCGCGCCCGACCGCCTGAGGTACTCAGCGATATCGCAGGAGATGTGGGGAAGGTGATGGATCTCCAGGCTCGGGCTCACGACGGCGATCTCGGTCCCGACGAGAGGGGCCTCGACCACCTCGCCGGCGAGCGGTTTTGCGATCCGGCGTATCATCTCGATATCGTCCCGCGGCACGAACGACTGGAGCACGACGTCCTGGGCCATGACGTGCTTCTGGACGATGTAGCCCCCGAGGTCGTCGATCAGGTCCATGATCTCGTCGTGCCGGTAGACGCCCCCCTTATAGGTCACCGGCACCAGCGTCGTCATAGCGTCACCCCCATCTTCTCAAAGAGCGGTACGACCATCGTCTCCACGATGTCGGTCGGCAGGGTATCCTCGCTCGCCACGTAGTAAAATTTCCCTTCCCGTATGTACTGGCGGCGGACCTTGAACCCCTCGGGGGCGATGTACTGGAGCGCGTAGATGACGTCCTTGTAGAGGGTCTCGCTCGGGTCGGCAACCACCAGCCGATCGAGATCCTCGTCCCCGGCCATCCCCACCGGGAGGACGACGGTGAACCGGTCGGGCTGGTCGACGTGCTCCTTGCCGTAGATGATCCAGAGTTTCTGGAGGAGCGGCGCAAGGTAGGTCTCGTCGCCGATATCGAGGACGATCTCGTTCTCGCCGCGGTTGACGTTTGCAAAGTCGGCGATGCGGATTGCGCGCGGCATATGGCGCAGGAGCCCGGCGGCGACGAAGATCGGCACCTTCGGGTCGACGTATATGTGCAGCCGGTCGATCACCTTGATGAGATCGAGGTCCTGGAGGACATCGCCTGCGATCCGCTCGTAGGCCACTCTCCCGACCTCGTCCGGTGACTCGACCACGAAGTAGTTCAACGGGGGCATCTACTCTCCCTTGATGAATCCGGACGCGAGCAGGGCGGACCCGACCGCGCCGATGTACTGCGAGTGGGGCGGGACGACGATCTCGGTCTGCAGGAGCCGGCCCATCGCGTGGACCAGCCCCTCGATCAGCGAGGTGCCGCCGACCATGATCACCGGCTCCTTGATGTCGATCTCCTGCAGCTGCTGCTCAAAGACCTGCTCGGCGACGCTGTGGCAGGCCGCGGCCGCCACGTCCTCGCGCGAGGACCCGGCGGCGAGCGCGTTCACCAGGCTCTGCGTCCCGAAGACGATGCAGTAACTGTTCATCGGGACATTCTCCCCCATACCCTTCATGGCGAGGGGCCCGAGTTCGGTGATGTCCACGCCGAGCCGCTTTGCGGTCATCTCCAGGAACCTGCCGCTCGCCCCGGCGCAGATCCCGCCCATCGTGAAGGTTCCGGGGATGCCGTCGATGACGCTGATTGCCTTGTTGTCCATCCCGCCGATATCGATGACGGTCGCCGAGCCCCGCTGGTGGTCGGCGAGGTAGACGGCGCCCTTGGAGTTCACCGTCAGTTCCTCCTGGACGAGATCCGCCCCGAGGTGCTTGCCGATCAGGAACCGGCCGTATCCGGTGGTGCCGATCGCCTGGATATCTTCGCGGGTGAGCCCGGCCATCTCGAGCGCGTCCGCGACGGCGCTCTCGGCGCTCTTGATCACCTCGGTCGTCGGGTGCCACCCGGTGCCGACGATCTCGTTGTCCTTCATCACGACGGCCTTCGTCGTGCTCGATCCCGAGTCGACGCCCATCGTGATCCCGGTCTGCTCCTCACGGGCAAGGAGCGCTCTCCGGCGGGCGATGGTGGTCAGGGCCTCCATCCGGGTGAGGAGGGTCCCTGAGGTCGTTCGCTCGGTGAAGGAGTAACTCACCACCGGCAGCCGGGAGTTCTCGTGGATGTACCGCCGGAGTTCGTTTCGGACAATCGCCGCCTCGGCGCACCTGAAGCAGGTGCCGATGAAGACCCCGTCGGCATCCACCTTCCCCTCCACGAGGGCCATGGCACGGGCGATCATGAGTTTTAGATCGGCGCTCCTGACGTCGAGGCCGAACGCGTCGACCCCCCGCTCGACATCGGCGAGCGCGATGTCGGGGAAAAAGACTTCCGCGTCCACCGACTCGGCAGCCTCGTAGATCTCTTTCTGGACCCCGCTGTACTCCGGCCCGCAGGAGAGCTGGGCGATCCGCACCTTCCGGCTCATGCCCCGCCCTCCTCCTTTGGAAGACCGTCGAGGAACTTCTTGACGGCGGCGACGAACTGCACGCCTTCCTCTTCGTTCGAGGGATACTTCAGTTCCAGGATCGGGATACCGCTCTGGCGCAGGGAGAAGACAATCAGCTCGTCGGTGCGGGCGCAGCCCATGCACCCGAACGCAAGGTCGGCGTCCGTGACGATGATCGCGGCCTCGGCCTCCTCGATGAGGGGGCCGTAGATAGCCATCCGCCCCCGAACACCGGACGGCACCTCGACGGCCGCGTACTTCAGGCCGCGTTTGGGTTCTTCGGGAGTGATCTGCAGGGGCGGGGAGTCTACCCCGGCGGTCTGTATCCTCTCCCGGATACCGAGGGCTGCACCGAGCGGCTTATGGCCGAACCGGGCCACCAGGTCGGAGAGGATGAGGCTCGTTGCAGGGTAGATAAACACCTTTGCCATTCTGTTCAGGACTCCTCTATATCTATCAGTTCTTGTAGTCGCTTGATATCAAGTAACGGTCGCTTCCCGCGTGCGGGCGGTGCCGGTTCCGCGTCACCTTCTTCACGCCGGTCGAGTTCCTCGAGCCCGCGGCTGATGTAGCGCAGAAGGCGGAACTCCCGTTCGTGGCCGAGGTAGCCCGGCCTCGCTCCGCCGAGATTCGCCCGGCAGCGTCTCGGGTCCCCGGGAGGAAATCCCCGGTCCTTGACGAAGATATGGGTAGGATCGAACGCGCGGATCTCTTCGATGAGGCGGTCGACGGACTCCGGTTCGCCCGTCACCTGCAGCCCGAAGCATGTCTCCTTGATGAGGACGCCCTCGGAGGCCTCGTAGGCCCTGAGCGCGAGCTCGCCGGCGGTCATGGACGGGGACTCAACGAAGACGTATTTGGTCACCGTGCCCACGTAATCGGGAATATATTCTGCCATCACTTCACCTCCTTCACGTATACCATGGCTCCCTCGCGCATCCCGGCAAGGTTCCCCGCATCGAGCACCTTCCCGATGACGTTCGTGCCGGTGAGCGGTTCGGATGTCGGACCGAACTCGGCGCTCGGTGTCGTGCGGATCCCGACCATACCGGTTCCCCGCCGCGAGTCGTTCGTCATCGCAAGGGTGTAGGCCGGCACCTCGCCCTCGGGAGTGTTCTCCGGGATGATCCCGACACTCTTGCCGATCTTCGGCTTGAAGAGGAAGACGTCCTCGAAGACGAAGACGAGCGGCATCTTCCCGACGCTGTGGTGCTTGAGCCCGGTCACCTCACGGAAGATCCTGACCGACCGGGGCGCTGCCGTCTCGTCGAGGGTGATGGTGACAACGTGATCGGCGGGCACCGTCTCGACCCGGACATCGCCGCCGGCCAGCACCTCGAGCGTCGTTGCCGGGGTCTGGCTTACCACGACGCGGTCGCCTTCGGTCGCGTCGGCGGTGAGGGAGACGCCACGCCGGGCGGCGACCGCTTCCGCCTCGGGAAGCGCGAGGCCGATCAGGTCGAACTGCTCCGGCTCCGCACGGATGGCGAGGAGGTCGCCCTCATCGGCAAACCGGACGAGCTCGATGCCGTGGACGACCCGTCCTACGACGGTGTGCGCCGGGCTTGCCGAGACGCCCTGCGTGTAGATGTAGACTCCTCCCGAGGATTTCCCGACGGTTCTGACCGTGACGGTTCCTTCAAGCCTCGGGCCGGAGAACTCCGCCGGAACCCGCGTCGGGACCAGGTGCGTGTCGGCGACGTGGGTGCTGCTCGAGCGGCCCACCTGGAATCTGCCGCCCTGTACGGAGAGAAGGAAGTGCTCGACGGTCCGGGCGGTTCCGGTATCGATCCCGTCTTCCCCGAAGCCCTGCACTTCCGCTTCCACGTAGGAGACGACCTGCATCCCGTCTTCGAGCGGGAAGTCGGAGTCGCGGGTGACGACGACGTTCGAGCGGTCGACACGCCGGAACACCCGCTCGACCCCGGTGATTTGATCGCCGTCGGCGAGCCGGTCGAGCAGTCCGCGGCCGGTGACGATTTTGCCGATGACGCCGCCGTCCTCCGGCGCGCCGTAGTCGGCGGTATGCCTCATGCGTGCGAAGATCAGGTAGGATCTGGAGGGATCATAGCCCCCGCACCCGAGGATCACGTCGCCGCGCTCGTACCGGCCCGGACGGCGTGCCGGGCGGACGTCGGACTCGAACGGCCCGAAGGCGACGGCGTAACGATCCTGCCAGTGCAGGCGGAGCTGTTCTGCAACCTCCGGTCGAAGGAGACGGGAAACCGCCGCGGTCTTCGCCACCTCGACGACCAGGTCACCCGCCGGAGCGGCGAACCGGACCTCCTGCGACTCGGCTTCATCTTCAACGAGCGCCGGGCGGATGACGGCGACACTGAACCGCTCATCCCATGCGGGGAGGAGATCCCCGAGCCGGGAACCTTCCGGAACCAAAACGCGTTTGCCGTCCAGGTGGATCTCCATTACGTGCACCTCAGGGGCTCCGCCTGCCCCCATCACCGTTCGTTCGTCCTCGGTGAGATGGGCGAGCACCTCCTCCGTCGGTCCCATCTGAATGATCTTGCCTCCCCGCATGAGGGCGACGCGGTCACAGATATCTCTCACAAATTCCATATCGTGCGAAACTACGATAAATGTCTCGTCCATCTCTTCGCGAGCATGGAGGATCGAATGCTTCACGTCGATCTTCGTGATCGGGTCCATGGTGCCGGTCGGCTCGTCGAGGACGACGAGCAGGGGTTCGCGGATGAGCACCTGGGCGAGGGCCACCCGGTGCTTCTCGCCTTCGGAGAGCTGGCTCGGGTAGCGCTCCAGGATCTCCTTGCTCTTCTCGGGGGTGAACCCGGCCATCCCGAGCGTGATGATCGCCTTCCTCATCGCGAGTTCTTTCGGGAACTCAAGACCGATGGCGTCGGTGAGGTTGTCGAGCACCGTCCGGTGCGGGTAGAGATCGTACTCCTGGTGGAGGAGCCCGATGTATCCCTTTGCCCGGCCGCGGTTCTCGATGCCGGGTTTCGTCATGTCGATCCAGTCGTCGCCGATCCGGATATTCATCTCGCCGCTGGTGGGCTCGAGGATCCCGGATATGATCCGGGAGAGGGTCGTCTTGCCCGCTCCGCTCTTGCCGATGATCCCGAATATCTCTTTTTCGCCGACGTCGAACGAGACGGTGTTGACCGCCCTGACGACGCCCCGGTCGACCGAGAGGTAGCGCTTGACCACGTCCCGGGCGACCAGGATCTTCTCGCCGACGTCCCCGACCTCGTGCTGCTCGACGTCGCTGTAGTTCTCCATGAACTTGTTGATGACTTCTTCGGGAGCCCCAATCACCTTGATTTCCCCGTTCTCGAGGAGGATTGCCCGATCGACCACGTCCTCGATGACTTTTGAGAAGTGGGAAGTGACCACCATTCCCATATCGTTCGCCTGGGCGCTCTCGATGAGCATCCGGTGGACGAGCGTGGCGGTCTCCGGGTCGAGCGTCCCGGTCGGTTCGTCCGCAAAGAGCATGAACGGGTTCTTCGCGAGCTGCCGGGCGAGCACCACCCGCTGCTTCTCGCCGCCGGAGAGGTCGCGGGCGATGTGCATCATCCGGTGGGAGAGCCTGACCTGGTCGATGAGGTCGGCGGCCCTGCTGACGGCCTTTTCGCTCGGGTAGCTGACGTCGTCGAGCGCCCGCAGGACGTTCTCGATCACCCGGTCGTCGCCGTAGAGTGCGAACGTCCGCTGGAACATGATGGCGGTTCTCCGCATGACTCGCCGTTTCATTATTGCGCTTTCGTCGGCCCAGAGATCGATATCAGCCGGTTCGAGGTTGCCCCCGCAGACTGGACACGGCTTTCCCGCCTCGCTCGGGACACCGATGTAGTCG
This sequence comes from Methanoculleus sp. MH98A, assembly GCF_000691865.1. GTDB lineage: Archaea > Halobacteriota > Methanomicrobia > Methanomicrobiales > Methanoculleaceae > Methanoculleus. The sequence continues at coordinate 22,180 of NZ_JMIO01000010.1, forward strand.
CATTTGCCGCAGGTGACGACGTGATAGATGATTGCACCCTGTGTCGGAGGCTGGTCGACACCCCGCATAAGGTGCATGAGAACGGTCTTGCCGGCACCGCTTCTGCCGATAATGCCGACGGTTTCTCCCTCCGCCACCTCGAAATTGATGTTTTTAAGCACGGTAGTCCCGTTGAAGTCCATGCAAAGATCCTTCACCGTAATAAGTGGGGTCATCTTGAGATCCTCGTTAAACTAATCTTCTTCTGGTATCATATTAGGGTTTATGTTGTTGCACTTTTCCCGGTTGCCGCAGTATCCGCAAGGAGTTCCGCCACGATACCGGGCACCTCGTCGACGTTGTGGATTACCCGATCCACGCTCGCATAAAGGACGGCTGGTTTCCGATCCGACTGCTGTTCGGTGAGCACCGCGAGGTCCGCCTTCCTAAAGGCATTCAGGTCGTTGATGGCATCTCCAACCATAACAACTTTATCGTATTGTTCTTTGAGGTCCTCCACGATCCGTGCCTTCATCGAGGGGGTTGCGACACCGTAGACCCGTTCCCGGGGGATGCCGAGGTATTCGCCCATCCGTTCGAGCTTTGCGACGCGGTCGCCGGATGCTATGTATGCGGGAACGCCCATCCGGTGCAGCTCGGTGATGGTCTCTTTCGCACCCTCAAACGGCCTCCCCCCGGTCGTCACCGTGAACTCGATGCCGGGGATGTCCAGATTCAGGATCACGCCGCTGTTCATGGTGACGATCGATTCTTTCTTGCAGCAGCCCCAGACCTGCCGGATGCATGCCTGGAGATCGCCGACGCGGGCTGTTTCGTCGTTGTAGAGGAGATCCCCGACCGCTTCTGCGGGGATGACCCGCCGGGAACAGGCCACCCCGAACCCGATCGAGCGTTCCAGGAAAAACTCGGAGAGGCACTGGTCCTCCGGCGCCTCCATGACGTCCCGGGAGTGGAGGTGCAGAACGACGAGCACTCGCGAATCCGAACCGAAGGTGATGGTCGTGGTCTCGACCTCGGTCAGCATCTCGTCGCGGAGGATGTCGCGTGCTACGCGGTAAGTCCGCAGAAGTGTGCCTGCACTATCGAAAACAACGGCTACCGACATGGATTCTCACGTCAATAAATCTATGTAGTCTCTTGTCCTCTCTTCAATGAGGACGTATGGTATTGAGTGAGACGGCAGCAAGCATAAAGAGTATGGAGATCCGGGGCGCCGGCAGGATCGCCCGGGCGGCGGTGGAAGCGCTGGCCGATTATGCCGCAAATCTCGATGTCTCCGACCCCGAGACCTTCAAGCAGGAGATGCAAAAGGCGGCCGATATCCTCACCGCAACCCGGCCGACCGCCGTTTCGCTCCCAAACGCTGTGCGCTCCGTGATGCGGGCGCTCGACTCGTTCGATTCGGTGGAGGCCGCACGGGACGCGGTTCTTGCCCGGGCGGCGGAGTTCGTCGACCACTCGGAGCACGCGGTCGAGCGGATAGCGGCAATCGGGGCACGCCATATCTCGGACGGCGACGTCCTCCTGACCCACTGCAACTCCGAGGCGGCGCTCGGGTGCATCCTGGAGGCTCACCGGCAGGGGAAGGAGCTTGAGGTCTACGCAACGGAGGTGCGGCCCCGGGGCCAGGGGCTCATCACCATCAGGACTTTAAACGACGCCGGGATCCGCACAAACTATATCGTCGACTCGGCGGTCCGCTACTTCATCAACGACGTCGACCTGGTCGTCGTCGGCGCCGACGCGATCGCGGTGAACGGTGCGGTGGTGAACAAGATCGGGACCGCCCAGATCGCGCATGCCGCACACGAGGCGCGGACGAACGTCATCGTTGCGGCCGAGACCTACAAGTTCGCGCCAAGAACGATCCTCGGCGACCTGATCGAGATCGAGGAGCGCGATCCCGACGAGGTGCTGCCCCGGGCGGTGGCGGAGGAACTCCCCTTCGTCCGGGTCCGAAACCCGGCCTTCGACGTGACGCCCGCGGAGTACGTCGACCTGATCGTCACCGAGCAGGGCGCGATCCCGCCGGGGCTGGCGTTCACGGTGATCCGGGATTTTCTCGGGTGGAAGATCGAGGAGTTGCGATAGGGGCCGGATCGCCTACCGGGGGGGAGTCGGCACGATTTTCGGCACCCGTTCCGTTCCAGGGAAGGAGGGGCACCGTGCCGTCTGCCGTCCCCTCGCAACCCCCGGAAGGCACCAGTGCCTCGCCGGTGAGCGTGTAGCACACTGTCTGGCCATCGCGATTCGCTTCAACGAGCCCATCTGCGGCGAGCCGCCGCAGGTGCCAGGCGGCTGTGGAGCGCGAGATGCCGACGATCTCGGCTATCTCTGACTGCGTGATGCCGGGTTTTTCAAGGAGAAGAGCAAAGATCTGCCGACGCGTACCATTTCGGAGGTGCAGGCATACGACCTTCTCGGCCGTATCATAGTCGCCGTTCCGAAAACAGCCCACCCTGCCGTCTCGATACAGGGCACTGGCCAGACCGGCCTCCCGGAGACGGGAGAGGTGGTAACGGGTGGTTCCCCTGTTGATCCCGGTGATACGGGCAATCTCCGCGGGCGCGATCCCCGGGTGATCCCGGATGCAGGCATAGATCCGGGACCGTTTCTTGTTGTCCAGGGGGCAGCGTGAGGTCCGGTAGCCGAGGTACGCCGTGACGCCGGTAGAATAGACGAGTTCAAAGGGCATCGCGAGGAGCGGGCAGTGGAGGAGGAGGAAGATGGTGAGCAACTCCATCGGCGGGTAGGACCAGAGCGGCATGAAGAACTCGTCGTCGACGTTTATCCCATCAGTGGGGAGTTCAGCGGGACCTGGCTCGACGATGATCTTTGCCGTCGCAGGACTCCAGAGGAGGAGCAGGGCCAGGGACAGGACAATGAACAGGTCAGCCGCTCTGTGCACGGTCCGGCCCCCTACAGTGCCTCTACATCCATCAGTAGTAATAGATAACATTCAGCGTATAATCCGTTCCCTCCTCCGGAACGTCTTCCCCGAAGATCAGGAACTTCCACATGCCGGACGGCAGGGAATCGGACCCTGAGAGGGCGAGAGAGATCTTCTCGTCCATCCTTCCGTCGACACCGTCACGGTACGGGCCGAGCACGCCGCTGCCCGGCGGGGTTATGGTCAGGGCAAGAGAATCGGTTCCGGGATGCTGGTGGCCGCTCCAGTCAAGGTTGACCACAATGGTTCTCACGCCCGACGGCACCGACTTCCAGACAGTCTGATACTCGCCCGGGTGTATCGTGCCGCCGACCGACCGGATGAGTTCCACCCTGTCGCTCACATCGTCGGCGGGCGCTACCGCAATCCCGCCGGCGGTCGTGCAGGGCAGGGCTGCAGCGCCGGAGACTAGGAGGGAGGTGAGCAGTGCGGCAACAAGGATTCTTTCAACAACCTGCGCACTGCACTTCGTTGCATTCATGATACCACTATGCTCTATGTCCGGATTCCTGACCTTAAATGTTCTGTGTCGAGCGTCGAATCGTCAGCGGGAAGTCCGCACCACCGTTTTCATCGAATAAGCCTCTGATACCTGCAATACGGACGGCATGGAGACTTTCCAGTGGAAGTTATCCCCTGGCGCAATCCTGGAGGCCAGAACGGCGTTCAGGATCAATAACGGAGAATCTCCCCGGAATGGCAAAACCCGGCAGTTTCATAGGCGCCCCTGGAGAACCCGACCTGCGACAAGGAGGTTCTGCGCGCCCATCAAGGAGGCCATGAGCCCCGGCTGGTTCTTCGTAGTGTGCAGATATCGCCGGAGTTCTGACATTATCCTGCCGGGGTAGACCGGGGTTTATGATTCCCCCGAAGCGATCCTTGAGGATACACCCGGCCAGATCGGTCGAACGTTGTGGCGCTGACCATCCGTCCAGTCGTCTTCTTTGCTATCACGTATACAAGGTTCACGCAGATGGATATCCGGGGACTGTGAAGAATGATCTCACTCAGTATGTGCGTGCGGCGGGCAGGTGCGCGCGCATATCCATCGCATCACAGGGCCACTCCACAAGCAGGCCAATGACATCATCGGATTTCAGCATCAGGGAGAGGGTATGCAAGTTCCGGTCTAAAACAAACCTCTGTACCCGCCAGGTGA
>NZ_JMIO01000011.1 GCF_000691865.1 Methanoculleus sp. MH98A
TCCCCTGTCCCCACCCCCCTGCGTGGCGATATCCAGTGGAAATCCGTGGACGGGTATTTAGTGAGTCCCAATGCAGATCTGAAACTTGAGAACCGCCAGGTTTTCGTTGAACGGCCAGCGGAACGGCAGGAGTAGGAACATAGTGGACGCAGGCCGGGGATCCTGGAATCCCCTCCCTTTACTCCCCGCTCGAAGACCTCTGGTCTTCTCGAACTCCTTCCCCTGCGGGGAAGTCGTCCTTCGCACCTTAACGGTTCTCACGCTCCTGCCCTACGGGCAGTCGCGCCCATCCGCCCGCCGCGTCCACTCCCGGTATTTCCCCTGCTCGAGCATCGCGTCCAGGATAACCATCGCGAGCATGCACTCCGCAACCGGGACGACCCGCGGCGCGATGCAGGGGTCGTGCCGCCCTTCGACCGTTATCTCCCGCTCCTTCCCGGCGATATCGACGGTCCGTTGCGCCTTGCGGATCGAGGGCGTCGGCTTGACGGCAAGCCGGACGACGATATCCTGCCCGGTGCTGATTCCGCCAAGAACGCCGCCCGCATGGTTGCTCGAAAACCCTTCTGCGGTGATCGGATCGTTCATCTCGCTCCCGAAGAGCCTCGCGGCGCCGAACCCCTCGCCAAGCTCGACACCCTTCACCGCACCGATGCCCATCATCGCCCCGGCGATGGCGGCGTCGAGCTTCCCGAAAACCGGGTCCCCGAGGCCCGGCGGGCACCCGGTGGCCGTCACCTCGACGATGCCGCCCACGGAGTCGCCCGCATCCCGGGCGGCACGGATCTCCGCTTCCATCGTTTCCGGATTCGTCGCGCCGTGCACCTCGACGACCCTCCCCCGGATCGCGATGCCGCTGGGTTCGAGGCAGCGAATCGCCACCGCTCCCGCCGCGACCCGCGCAAGGGTCTCCCGGCCCGAACTCCTCCCGCCGCCGCGGTGGTCACGAAGGCCGTACTTCGCCTGCCAGGTGTAGTCCGCGTGCCCCGGCCGGAAGACGTCCCGGAGTGCGTCGTAGTCCTCCGACCGGACATCCCGGTTCCTGACGAGGAGCGCGATCGGGGCGCCGGTCGTTCGCCCCTCAAAAATTCCCGAGAGGATCTCCACCCTGTCCGCCTCCTGCCGCCCGGACGCAAGCGGGCTCTTCCCCGGCCGCCTGCGGTCGAGGTAGGGCTGGATATCCGCCTCCGTGAGGGGGACATTGGGCGGGCAGCCGTCGACGACCGCACCCACCGCCAACCCGTGGCTCTCGCCGAACGTCGTGCACCTGAAGTTTCTTCCGAACGTGTTCATGCAAGCATCTCCCGAACCAGTTCCGGCGTGACCGCAAGTCCGGTTATCAGCCGGAACTGCTCTGTTGCCTGGTGGACGAACATCTCCGTGCCGGGTATTGTCTCGCACCCGGCCTCTCTCGCCGCCCGGATAAGCGGCGTCTCCGGTGGCGTGTAGACGAGGTCAAATACGGTCGTCCCACGCTCGAGGTCGTCCGCGGCAAGCAGGCTCCGGGTGTCGGGCTCCATCCCGACCGGGGTTGCGTGTACCACTACATCGGCGTCGCCCCCTTTGAACTCTTCGAGACCGCCCCACCGGCAGTCGAAGCGTTCCGCAAGCCCCCGCGCCGCACCCGGAGCCCGGGCAAGCACCATGACGTCCATATCAAGCGTTCTGAGCGCGTAGACCGCCGCGGCCGCCGCACCCCCGGCGCCGAGCACAACCGCCCGGGCGCCCCGGCGGTGGGCAAGCGGGATCCGTACCCCCAGCCAGTCGGTGTTGTGGCCGTACATCCTTCCGCCGCACCGGACGACGGTGTTCACCGCCCCGATCGCTGTCGCGTGTTCGTCGATCTCATCGAGATGGCGCATCACGTCGGTCTTGAACGGGATGGTGACGGATAAGCCCTTCAGGGGGAGGAGGTTTGCGAGGCGGACGATGGTTCCCGCATCCGGCCACTCGAAGCGGGTGTAGTGGTAGTTCATCCCGAAGTGTTGAAAGAGCCGGTTGTAGAGGAGCGGGCTCCTGCTGTGGGCGCAGGGGTTCCCGGCGATGGCGCATACCATGAGACCCGGGTCCCGGTCGATCATAGCCCCGAGGCCCGAAAGGCCGAACCGCTCAAGGAGGGCGTCGCGCTCAGGCCTTCGCGTCTTCGCGTCTTCGCGTGCGGTCACATTCCCATATCCTTGCTCCCGGACGATCATATCCGCGACCTCCCCGGGCGTGCGCCTCCCGGTATCGATGCAGACGTCGGCCGCGCCGAGGTAGGCCTCCTTTCTCCGGAGAAGGAGCGTGCGCACCTCCTCTTCGGGGGCCAGATCGGTCAGCCCCGGCCGGTCGCTCCCGGAGATCCGCTCAACGATGACCCCGGGCGGGGCCGCTAGGAGGAAGACCCTGCCGTGCCGCCGGAGGTCGGCGACGTTTGCCGGGTCGCATACCGCCCCGCCGCCGGTGCCGATCACGCCCTCCGCCGTCCGGAGCGACGCGACGACCTCCCGCTCGAGGGCGCGGAAGTGCGCTTCCCCGTGCTGCCGGAAGATCTCCGGGATCGGCATCCCGGCCCGCTGCTCGATAAGCGCATCGGTGTCGTAGAACGGCAGCCCGAGGCGATCCGCGAGGAGCCGCCCGACCGAGGTCTTCCCGGTCCCCCGGAAGCCGGTAAGGACGACCTTCACAGCAGCCCCTCCCCGTAGAGCGCCTCCCAGAACCCGGGGAACGACTTCTCCACGCATTCGGGGTCACGGATCGCCATCCCCCCGACCGCGAGCCCGAGCACGGCAAACGCCATCGCCGTCCGGTGGTCGTCGTGCGGGTCGACGGCCACCCCGTGGAGGGGCGCGGGCGTGATCGTGAGGGAATCCTCCGTGACCTCGACCCCCGCACCCATCCGCCGGAGGGTGTCCGCCGTCACCCCGACGCGGTCGCTCTCCTTGTACTGCAGGTGCGCCGTCCCGGTGATCGTCGTCGGCGACCCTGCCGTCGCCGCCACCGCCGCGAGCGTCTGGACGGTGTCGGGGGACGAGGACATATCGATCTCGATGCCTTTGAGATCGCCCGTCCGCTCCACCGTCACTGCGTCGGTGCCGGCGGCGACGCTGCACCCCATCGCCTCGAGGGCGTCGAGGAACCGGCGGTCGCCCTGGACGGAGGTCGGGTTCAGGCCCGTGACCGCGACCCTCCCGCCGCAGACGGCCGCGACCGCGAAGAGATAGGAGGCCGAGGAGTAGTCGCCCTCGACCCGGTAATCCCTCCCCCGGTAGGCTCTACCGCTCTCCACCCGGAACCGGTCGTAGCCCTGCCGCTCGATATGTGCACCGAACCGGAGCATCACGTCCGCGGTCACGTCGAGGTAGGACCGCGAGGCCGGGGTCGCCGGGAGCGTGAGTTCCACGTCCTCCTCTGCGTAGGGCGCCGCCATCAGGATGGACGAGACGAACTGGCTGCTGATGCTTCCGTCGATCGCCGTCCTCCCGCCCCGGAGTCTGCCGGAGATGCGGATGGGGGGGTAGCCGGGCTCGCCGACGAACGCGACGTCACCCCCGAGGGCCCGGAGCGCCCCCGCAAGGGGGCCGACCGGCCGCTCGAGCATCCGCGGACTCCCCGTCAGCACTACCGGGTGCTGCGAGAGGAGCGCCGCCGAGGTGAGGAGCCTTAGCGTCGTCCCGGAGTTCCCGCAGTCGATGGTCACCTCTCCCGGTGCGGGGAAGGAGCCGCCGCAGCCGGCGACGGCGATCTCCCCCGGCAGCCACTCGAGTTGCACCCCGAGGACTTCAAGCCCCCGGGCGGTCAGTTCCGTATCGGCCGCCCGGAGCGGTCTTTCGATCCGCGTCCTTCCCGAGGCGAGCGCTCCCGCGATCAGCGCCCGGTGGGTGTAACTCTTGGAGGGCGGCGCCTCGAACTTCGCGTCGACCGGGCCGGTCTGCGACACGCGGACGATCATATCGGCACCTCCATGCGGGCGTAACACCCGAGTTCCCTGACGGTGGTCATGCTCTTGAGTTCCTCCCTTGCTTCCCGCCATCCTTCGGCGGTCTCCATGTCGATGAAGAACAGGTACTTCCCCATGCCCCGGCGGGACGGCCGCGACTCGATCCGGGTCAGGTTGATCCCGCGCCGGGCAAAGACCGCGAGGATATCGGCAAGGAGCCCGACCCGGTCGAGTTCGGGGTCGACGAGGAGGCTGCACTTCGTGGCTCCCGCGATCTCATGGGGGACGGCTGATATCTCGACGAACCGGGTGGTGTTGTCCCTGCTGTTCTGGACGTCCCGGGCGGCAATGGGAAGATCGTAGATCCGTGCCGCCGTCTCCGAGACGACGGCGCCGGCGTGCTCGTCTCTCTGCATCGCAACGGCGCTTGCCGCATTGCTGCTCGTGTGCACGACCTCCACCCCGAGACGGTCGAGGAGGACGGAGCACTGCTCGTGCGTCTGCGGGTGGGCGTAGATGACCGCGAGGCGGGCGGGGTCCCCCCGGGCCGCGAGGTGGTGCCGGACGGGCATGTAGGCCTCTCCGGTGATCGAGACATCGAACTCCATCAGTCCCTGGAGCGTCTCCCCCACGCCGCCGGCCTCCGAGTTCTCGATCGGGACGAGCCCTTTCGCTCCGCCGGCCGCCACGCGTTTGATGATGGCGCGGATCGTCGGCAGGAGTTCGATATCGTTGCCGTAGAGCCTGGCTGCGAGTTCGTGGCTGACCGTCCCGGCCGGCCCGAGTGTTGCGACGGTCATCGGCTCACCACGTGGCTGATGAGGTCGTCGGTCTCTTCCGTCGCGGCCCGGAGGTACGAGGCGTAGTGGCCGGCGTTCCGGGTAAAGAACTCCCGGAACCGTTCGGCATCCCCGGACTCGACGATCTCGCGGAGCGTCCGGACAGCCTCCTCGAACTCGGCGAGCACCTCCGGGACGGCCGGGTTCATCTGCAGGATGTCGCCGTAGAGCCCGGCGTCCTGGGCGAGGAGCCGCCCGACGAGCCCCATCTCGATCCGGTAGACAGGGCTCGTAAACCGGAGGGTCTCCGCGACGTCGGCGCCGGTCCGGCGGATGGCCTCCGCCTTTGCGAGCGTCCCGAAGTGGGTGAGCCCCTGGATCACCGCCATCATCCGGTCGTGGTCTTCCGGTGTCGAGAGGGTGATCGCCGCCCCCTGGTCGCGGAAGACGGATAAGAGTCTTTCAAGGGTCTCCGGGCTGCACCTGGCCGGGATTGCGACGATCGTCTGGCCCCGGAGCGACGCGGCGCCGGGCCCGAACATCGGGTGGAGCCCGATCACCTCCGCACGGGAGGCGAGCATCGCCCGGACGGGTTCGACCTTGAGGGAGGTGAGGTCGCAGAAGACCTGTTCACCTGAAAGGAGCGGCGCGACCTCGCGGATCACGTCGACGGTGGCGCGGATGGGGACCGAGACCATGACGACGTCCGCCGTCTCCGCGACGGCGCGGGCGGTGAGGGAGGTCTTCGTCCCCGAGACGATCGTCTCCCAGCCGGCGGCCTCGAAGACCTCCGCAAAGAACCGTCCCATCTGTCCCGTGCCGCCGATGATGCCTGCAAGCATTCCCGTCACTTCTCCAGGATCGTCTCTTTGACGGCGACGCCGAAGTGCCGCCCGCCCTCCGCGACGCTGCCGAGCACCTTATCGCCGACCGCGAGGGCGGCGACCGATACGGCCGTCCCGTCCTCCCGGACGAGCCGGATCGTCTCGGCGTTCTGGAGAACCAGGCTCACTGTCGCGTCGCCGGCCTTCGCCTCGACGAGGAGGAGCGGACGGCGCTCGATCTTCACCCTGCCGACGACCGCGTCGTGGGTAGTGCCGGTATGCTCCGCGACGAGCACCTTATCGCCCACCGCGAGGTCGGCGAGGTACGCCGTCTTTTTGCCGGGGAGGAGGGTGTAGGCGTGCACCGCCCCGGCGTTCACCCGGAACGGTCGCGGCGCCACGTAGGGGTTCTCCAGGGTCTCGGGGTGCACCATCAGGAACGCCGAGGAGGTGTTGCCGACGAGCATCCCTTCCCCGTCGGCGAGGATCGAGCAGGTGTCGACGCAGACCCTATCCCCCATCCCGACGGGAACGATCCGGGTCACCTCGAACGGGACGAGAGGAACCTCTTCGCCGGCGCCGGCAATCGTCTTCGCGACCCGCCGGATCTCCGCAGGGTCGTCGGTCGAAAGGAGGATGCCCGCCGTCCCGCGTTCGAGGACGGTCAGGGCGACCTTCGCCTCGTCGGCGTTCCCGACCGCCGCAACGATCCGGTCGGACTGCGCGACGAGGTTCTCGAGCGGGATGACCGTCCAGTCCTGTGTCCTGACGATGACGAAGCCCTCGCGGGAGAGCCGGATCGCCTGTTCTTCGGACTCTTTGTCGACGATCTCGACCTCGAAGACGTCTTTTCCGGGAAGGAGGTCGCCGTTCTCCGCGATCGTCGTCACCCGGCCGAGTTCCCGCACGCGCTCTGCGTCGTCCGTCACCAGAGCGTCGGCACCGCTCTCGATCGCGGTGGTCGCGAGATCCTTCCTCCACGGCCGGAGATCGACCCAGAAGAGTTTCATCGCTCAGTCTCCAGGGCTTCGGCCGCGCTTTTGCCCTCGTGCACCACCCGGGATATCGCGGCGATGAACCGGGCGGGGTCGTCGCGCTGGAAGGCGTTCCTGCCCATACAGACGCCTGCCGCCCCCGCATCGATCGCGTCGCGGATGGTCGTGAGCGTCTCCATATCCCCGCCCTTCTCGCCGCCGGCGATCATCACCGGCACCGAGCAGGCGGCGGTGATCCGGCGGAACGTCTCCGGATCCCCGGTGTAGTTCGTCTTGATGAGGTCGGCCCCGAGTTCTTCCGCCACCCGGACGCAGTGCCCGATCGACTGCGGCGAGGTGGGGTCGATCCCCTTGCCGCGGGGGTAGATCATGATCAGGAGCGGTATCCCCCAGCGGTTGCAGTCCCGCACCACCTCGCCCGCCGATTCGAGCATCCGTGACTCGTTGGGCGCGCCGAGGTTGATGTGGATCGAGACCGCGTCGGCGCCGAGCGCGACCGCCTCCTCCACGGTGCAGACGAGCACCTTGTCATTCGGGTCCGGGTTCATCGAGGTGCTCGCGGAAAGGTGCACGATGAGCCCGATATCCTTTCCGTGCTTCCGGTGCCCGCCTTTCACCATGCCCTTGTGGAGGACGATGGCGTTCGCCCCGCCCTCGCTCACCGCGTTGACCGTCTCGGTCATGTTGCAGAGCCCTTCGATCTGGCCCATCGTGAACCCGTGATCCATGGGGATGACCACGGCGCGGCCGGTATTTCTGTCCATTATCCGCTCAAGGCGGATCTCTTTTCCAATCATATCCATCACGTCTTCAGAATCTCAACCGCTTCTTCTGCCGACCGCCCTTCATGAATGATCAGTGCGGCGGCACGGATAAGGCGATCGGGCGCCGGGTGCTGGAAGGCGTTCCTCCCGATCGATATCCCGGCGGCACCCCCCTCCATCGCACCCTCGACCAGGTCGAGGATCGCCGCTTCGTCGGTCTTCGAGCCGCCCGCGACCACGACCGGCACCGGGCATCCTCTCGTTACTTCGCGGAACGAGTCCGCATCCCCGGTGTAGACGGTCTTGACGATATCGGCGCCGAGCTCCGCCGCCACCCGTGCGGAGAGTTTCACGCTCTCGAGGTCATGCTCGTCGCTGACCTTCCTGCCCCGCGGGTACATCATCGCGAGGAGCGGCATCCCCCACTCCATGCACGTGACCGCGACCCGGCCCAGGTCTTCGAGCATCCGTGCTTCGGAGTCGGCGCCGACGTTGATGTGCACCGATACGCCGTCGGCACCCATCTTTAAGGCGTTCGTGACGGTGTTGACGAGCACCTTGTCGTTGGGGTCGGGGCCGATGCTGGTGCTCGCCGAGAGATGCATGATGAGACCGACGTCCCGCCCGTGCCCCCTATGGCCGTGCAGCGCAAGCCCAACGTGGCCGATGACCGCGTTCGCTCCGCCCTCGGCGACCAGGTCGATGGTTCTCCCTACGTCGACCAGCCCGGGGATGGGGCCGAGCGTCACCCCGTGGTCGAGCGGCACGATGATGGTCCTGCCGGTGTTCCGATCCATAATACGTTCCAGACGAATCTCTTTTCCTCTCATAACCATAGTCCTCCCCGGATTTTGATGATGCAGTCTTTCCGGGAGTGATTAAAACTGGATAAACCAGGTAAAATAGCGATAAAACGCTGCCGCTCCAGAGTTACGGATATCGGCTGTCGAAAACTGGCAGATCGCTTCTGCACACGCGGCGGCTACTCCGTTAACCGAGATAAAAGCGGTCACCGGCGAAAAAACATCCACCACGCATTGGCTATATCGTTACGTGTTCTTGTATAAAAATATGCCGGATTTACACGCAGGAGGAGAATCCGGAGCAGGACAAGGCCCTGCGGAAAAAAGTATGCGGTTTGTCTTATTTCGGCTTTGTTGAAACCCTCTCCCGGAGGATGAATTATCTCCGGATAATCCATGTCTCACCGACGCACGCGAAGGCGCGAAGAACGCGAAGTCTGGATGGGTATTGACTGTCTCCCTTCGCGACTTCGCGGCTTCGCGTGAGACCCACATCACCCGCCTCTATCGGCAACCGAATGTTATCCAGGGGTTGTGGAAAGCATTTCAACAGGGCCCTTATTTCCGGCTCTTCTTGAACGATATGACGTCGCCGACGGTCATGGTCACCCGGCCGGGCCCGCCCGTGGAGATGCTGTCTTCAGCCGAGTCGATCAGCCTGATATTGAGTGCTTTCTCGAGTTTCTTCCGGACATCGTCTTCAGGGATGAGGTCGCCCTTCTCGATCTTTTTGACCAGAATCTCACGCTCCTTGATCGCCCGTGCAAGGTCGAGCGTGGACCACTCCTTCTCTTCCCGTGCCGCCCGGATACGGTCGGCGTAATCGTCGACGAGTTCTCCTTCCATCAGGTCAAAAACGTCCCTGGGCCTCCTCCTGGAGCCCTGTGGGGCGGCGAGTCCCGGCTTCTTCTGCGGGGCACCTCTTCGTCGCGGTTGCTGGACTTCTGTACCGTGTTTCGCACATCGAACGCAGACGCAGAGTTCTGCACCCTCGATCTGGATGGTTTTCGACGGTCCCACTATAGGAGCGCCGCATAGTTCGCACTGCATAAGTCTCGCAAACAACTTTATATTCATTTTAACCTATATAATTAATCGAGGAGACCTATGGGAGATATCGCTCGGCAGGCACCAGACAAGGATACCGGTGAAGACATCTACCAGTATCTCCTGGAACGGATTACGAACCTCGAAAACCGAAACCTGGAGCTACGCGAGCAGTTCCGCCAGATGGAGTCCGAGAAACGATACGTTGAAACCCAGAAGATCCGCTACGAGCGGGAACTCCGAAAACTCAAGAGCGAGATCGAGCAGCTCAGAAGCCCTCCTCTCGTGATCGGAACAGTTACCGACGTTATCGACAACAGCCGGGTGATTGTGAGAAGCAGTGCAGGGCCGCGATTCCTGGTCCGTACGTCCCAGCTCATCGACCCCGATCTCCTCAAACCGGGTGTGCGCTGTACGCTCAACCAGCAGTCCCTCGCCATCGTGGATGTGCTCCCCACGAGCTACGACGCGCAGATCTACGGCATGGAACTGGTGGAGTCCCCGGAGGAGACCTACGAGAATATCGGCGGCCTTGAACCGCAGATCGAGGAGATCCGGGAAGCCGTCGAGCTCCCCCTGACAAAACCGGAACTCTTCGAGAAGGTCGGCATCTCCCCGCCGAAGGGTGTTCTCCTCTACGGCCCGCCCGGCACGGGGAAGACCCTCCTCGCACGGGCGGTGGCCCACCAGACGAACGCACACTTCCTCCGCGTGGTCGGTTCGGAACTGGTGCAGAAGTACATCGGCGAAGGCGCCCGCCTGGTCCGGGAACTCTTCGATCTCGCGAAGCAGAAGGCGCCGTCGATCATCTTCATCGACGAGATCGACGCAATCGGCGCGCACCGGAACGACTCGACCACCTCCGGCGACCGGGAAGTCCAGCGGACGCTGATGCAGCTCCTCGCGGAGATGGACGGGTTCGAAAACCGGGGCGACGTCAAGATCGTCGCGGCGACGAACCGGATCGATATCCTCGATCGTGCCCTCCTCCGCCCGGGCCGGTTCGACCGGATGATTGAGATCCCGCTCCCCGACCACCAGGGGAGGCTTGCGATCTTAAAGATCCACACCCAGCACATGAACATCAGCGAGGACGTCAACCTCTCGGAAGTCTCCCGGCTCACCGAGGGCAAGAACGGCGCCGACCTCCGGGCGATATGCATGGAGGCGGGGATGTTCGCCATCAGGATGGAGCGCGATGCGGTCAACACCGACGATTTCATGAAGGCGATCGACAAGCTCTCGGTGGACTTCGACCGCCACCACTTCCACACCACCTTCGGCGAGATGTTCGCCTGAAGGATATCTTTTTTTGTTGTTAAACCTCAGCCGAATGCTCTGCCGTGAACGTCTCCCCCAGTCCCGGCAGGCGTTCCGGGGCAAGATCGCTCTTTAGAAGGCCGAAGATCAGACGATCGTGATATTCGCTCCCGGCATGCCAGTACTGCCTCTGGATACCCTCCAGGACAAAGCCGCAGCTCTCCATCACCCGCCGTGATGCCGTATTGCCGGCAACGGTGTCGCCGTTCAGCCGGTAGCCCTCGAGCACGGTGAACGCGAAGTAGACCAGAAAGGTGCAGGCCCGGGTGCCGTAGCCTCTTTTCCAGCACGCGTCGTCGAGCTGGTAGCCGATCAGAAACGATCCGGGGCTGAAGTCAACCGGAAACAGTGCACACTGCCCGACGAAGTCCCCGGTATCCTCCAGTCTTACCGTGAAGACGTGGTGATCCGGCATTCTTCCTGCCCGGAACGCCGTCCGCATCTCCTCGATCAGGGGGAGGAAATAGGATCGCGTGGCCTCATCCGTATTCGGCCCGAAAAACAGCCACCTGCAGACCGACTCCTTCGAGAGCATCCGGGATATATCGGGAAGGTCGTGCTCGGTGCAGTAGGAGAACCTCAGACCGCCGCCGGTCCAGGCGTGTTGCATATACCTGGATTCGACCTTCCCGCATATAAGAAAGAGAGTCCTGAGATAAGGAAAAAACTGCCCCGGCAGATGTGCGCGTACACCCGCTTACCCTGCCGGGTACTCCTCTTCGGCGCACCAGACCTCGAGCACCGTATCCTCAGGCTCCGTCCGGTCGGCATACGCCTCCGGCGTCGTGCCCTCGTCCATCCAGATCGTATCGACCATGTGGTCCCCGGCGATCCGGTAGAGGCAGCGGTACCTCCACGGTTCTGCGGGCATCACGTCCCGCTCGTAGATCTGCCGGGCAAGCCCGGACGAGCAGAATATGCTGTCTCCGGGCTCGAAGAGAACCTCCTCGACGTAGCGCTGGATATACCACCGCAGTTCGGAGACGAGGGCGAGCGCACTCCCGAGCGACGCCGTTCTGATCCGTATGCCGTACGCGAGCCGGTCAGGCTGATAAAAACGAAGAACGCCTCTGCTGGTCTCGGACTTGAGCAGGGTGTCGTAGAGGTCAACCCCCTCCGACTGAATGAGGAGGACGTTCATTGCATAGTTGTGGGCGCGTGAGGTCGATAAGGTTTCCTTCGATATCGCAACGGGACTTTGTCGGTGGGAATGCGGATGAGACGCCGCATCCCGGGACAATCTCACTACAGTGCCGTCAAGTTTCCGAACATTCGCACATGTGAAGTATGATGCACGGATTTCCGGTGAGTATCGCCATTGGGGAGTGCGACTGGCCGAAGGTGCGATGTTCCTCTGGAACAGAGCTGGAGCACCGTTAGGTGCGGGGGCAGGAGCATGAGCACCGTTAGGAACGACGTTCCATAGGAACGGAGTTCGAGCACCGGAGGTGCGAGGTG
Organism: Methanoculleus sp. MH98A; assembly: GCF_000691865.1. Lineage (GTDB taxonomy): Archaea > Halobacteriota > Methanomicrobia > Methanomicrobiales > Methanoculleaceae > Methanoculleus. Next base: position 11,910 of record NZ_JMIO01000011.1, read on the forward strand.
CGAGGGGCTGACGGGGAGTGCGATGTTCCGACAGGAACGGAGCTCGATCACCGTCAGGTGGGGAGGGGGGTCTCCCCCCTCGAAGACCTTCGGTCTTCTCATGCTCGCTGCGCTCGCACTCCCCTTTGTCCCCACCCCCCCATTGCGATAGCCACCACGGTCCAGTGTACCAGGCTATTCCATAGTTTCAGCCATTTAGTTCGTGGAAAAATCAGAAGAGGTTCAAGCGTGCTTGGGGTTCACCTGTGCATGGCTATCCAACGAACATTGCGTCTTAGGAAGTGTGAGCAAAAGCGGGACACAAGCACGTCAGGTGAGGGATCCGACGTGGAATTCGAGTACCACCACACGGCTGTGCGGTGCAAATGTGAGAAGGAAGAAGGCTCTCGAATACCCCCCTCGACAACAGAACTTCAAAATGCCCCCTTTCATACTCCGGCGGCAAATGTGGACAAAAAAAGATCGGTGGGAAAGAAAAAACCCCGTCAGAGATACATGCGGCTGTCCGGCGCCGCCGTCTCGCGCTTCACCTTCTTTATCGCCGCGAGGAAGTCTTCGCGCTCGACGGCTTCGGCGTCCCGCCGGATCGCCATCATCCCGGCCTCGCGGCAGATCGACTGCAGCTCGGCGCCGGTGGTGTCTCCGGCGAGCTCCGCAAGCGAGGCCAGGTCAACGCTCCCGGCAAGCGACATCTTCGCGGTGTGGATCTTTAAGATCTCGAGGCGTGCCCCGGCATCAGGGAGCGGAACCTCGATGATCCGGTCGAACCGGCCGGGGCGGAGGAGGGCCGGGTCAAGCATATCGATCCGGTTCGTCGCAGCCATGATCCGGATGTTGCCGCGGTTCCCGAACCCGTCCATCTCCGCGAGGAGCTGCATCAGCGTCCGCTGGACCTCGGCGCTCCCGGAGGTCCCGTCGTTCGTTCGCATGCTCCCGATCGCGTCGATCTCGTCGATGAAGACGATCGCCGGGGCGCGCTCCCGTGCAAGGACGAAGAGCTCGCGCACGAGCTGCGCGCCCTCCCCGATGTACTTGTGGACGAGTTCGCTCCCGGACATCCTGATGAACCGTGCCTGGGACTGGCGGGCAACCGCCTTTGCGATCAGGGTCTTTCCCGTGCCGGGCGGGCCGTAGAGGAGGATGCCTTTCGGGGGCTCGACGCCCACGCGCTCGTAGATCTCGGGCTTCGTGAGCGGGTACTCGACCGCTTCCCGGACCTCCTCTATCTCCTCCTTCAGGCCGCCGACCTGCTCGAACGTCACGCTCGGCTGCTCGTCGAGTTCCATGACCCTGACTCTCGCGTCGAAGATGTTGCCGATCGTCTTGACGATGGAGAGGGTGTTGTTCACCGCCACCTTCATTCCGGGTTTGAGGGTGCGGTGGAGCTTCTCGCTGACCGCGGTGACGTATTCCTGGTTGTTGCCCTGCTGCCGGAGATACACTTCGCCGTTCTCAAGTACATCGACCACAGCGGCAACAAACAGCGGCACCCGTTTTAACTGGGCGTTCTCTTTCCGGAGCTGCAGAAGCTCCTTTTCCAGCAACTCGTTCTTGAGTTTGTAATCCAGGATCTGTGCCTTCAGGTCCTGAAGCTGGAGAGTGAGCATGTCGTGCTCGCTGCCGGGAGTGCTGCCAATGGTTTCGTCCATGTCACTCATATAGTTGGATCTCCAATCACATTATAATGTGGTGGCAGTGACCATGCAAGGCAGAAGCATATCCAAAGGTCTCGGAACCGGAGAACTCCTCATTTCGTCCGAACCCATATCGTTCCTCTCGGGTGTCGACCCCGAGACCGGCATCGTCGTCGAGCACGGGCACCCGCTCGAGGGGCAATCCGTCGCCGGACGGGTGCTGGCCTTCCCGTACGGGAAGGGTTCGACGGTCGGATCCTACGTGATCTACGCGCTGAAACAGAACGGGCTCGCCCCCGCCGCGATCATCAATACGGAAACCGAACCGATCATCGCGGTCGGCGCAATCATCGCGGAGATCCCCATGGTCGACCGCCTCCCGCCGGAGTTCTCCGATCTCCCGCCCGGCACCACCGTGACGGTGAACGGCGATACGGGCGAGGTCTCCTGCGACGGGACTTCGTGAGGCGCCGTGGAAACTCATTACAAGGTCCTGGGCGTCTCCAGTGATGCCGCGCCCGACGAGATCCGGGCGGCCTACCGGAGTCTCGCGAAACAGTACCACCCGGACATAAACCACGACCCGGATGCGGGTGAGCGGTTCATCGCGATCCAGCAGGCCTACGAGACGTTGATCGACCCCGATGCCCGGGCGCGCTACGACCTCGCTCTCCGGGGCGGCGCCACAGCAGGGCCGCATGACGCATACCAGTGGTACCGTTCCGACGGGCAGACAGTCTGGACGCGGGGATTCTCATGGAACGGGCCGGCACCGGCTTCCCGGATCGGCAGGCTCGGCGTTCTGCTTTTCCTCTTCTTCGGAGGAATCCTGATCGTCTTCATGCTCATCCTGTCGCTCCTCGTTCGTGCCGTCTTTGGCGGCAAACGGCAGCAGGATTCCTAAAACCCTTTTTTGTAGGACTGTTCCCCCCTCCCCGGAGCAATCGGCACCGCAATACGGAGAATTGGGGTAGATCCGCGCCGCCCCGGTCGGATCACGGGAAACCTTATCAGGTGAAACCGCCTTCGTGCCGGATGATTATCGCGAGGTGAACGTGATGCCCATGGAGAAAGTGAAACGATACCGGTGCAAGTACTGCAACTACATCTACTCCCCGATGCGGGGCGAACCGCACCGCGGCATTCCGGCGGGTACCGAGTTTGAAGACGTGCCGGAGGACTACGTATGCCCGGTCTGCGGTGCGACCGGAAAAGGGCAGATCGGGAAGTGGGGGTTCGAGCTCTGGGAGCCGACCAAGTACGTCTGCAAGATCTGCGGCTACGTCTACGACAAAAAGCGCGGCGAACCCCTCCGCGGCTACCCGAAGGACACCGCATTCGAGGATTTGCCGGAGGATTACGTATGCCCGGTCTGCGGGATGGATCCGCAGATCTCGAAGTTCCACGGTCCGGTCGGCAAATCTCAGTTCGAGCCTATCCTGGATGTCTGAAAGGGGGGCCCGCCCGCCTCTCTCCCGGAACCGTGCCGTGCCGGCCGATATCCCGCGGGCTGCAGGGGGATCCGGTATCCGGCACGATGCCGGACTTTTGCGGCAGCACTCTTTTATGAATCCCTAACACCCATTATAACCTGAGTCAGTCCGTTCACTCAAAATCGGTCCTTTCAAATACTGGTCGGCGCATCAATGTTAGAAAACACCGGCTGCCTTCGTTGCGGGCAGCCGCCCACAGAGAATGCGGCGTTGAATAATCGCGCATCAAACGAGCAGCGGCAGATGATGTCGGATGGATTTCTTCAGTAATATTCTGGGTCAGGGGAAGAACGCAAACCCCTCGATACAGCAGGGGACTTCTCAGTTCGAGGCCGGAAACTACGGCGAGGCGGTGAAGAGTTTCGAGAAGGCGCTCAAGATAGAGCCTGAAAACGGCTTTGCCCGGCTGTATATGGGGCGAGCGCTTGCCTGTCTCGGCAAGGACGGCGAAGCCGCGGAATGGCTGAAGCAGGCCCTCGAGTCGGCTCCCGGCGACGCCGGGACGCTGCGGGTGCTGGGGCATGTCCTCGCTCGCTCCGGCGAGTACGAGGAGGCGGCCGGGTGTTTCGCCCGGATCGCCGAAGAAAAACCCATGGACGCAAACGCCTCCTACTGGCACGGGGAGATGCTTGAACGGCTCGGCCGGTATGCCGAGGCGGCATCGGCCTACGCACGGGCGCTGGCAGGAGACCCGGAGAATACCGTCCTGCGGGAGAGGTGCGGGAGAATGTTCGAGCGGATCGGTGACTACCGGGAAGCGGCGGCATGCTTTGAGAAGATCCTCAGGGCAAATCCCGGCAGCACCGATATGCTCGCTCGCATCGGGGCCGCATACCTCAACCAGGGCGATTACCCGAAAGCCGCCGGTGCGTTCGACCGGGTGCTCGATACGGAACCGGGGAACATCGACGCGCTTTACGGAAAAGCCCGGGCGCTCGAACATCTCGGCCGGTTCGAGGAGGCTGCCGGCTGTTGCGCCGGGATCGTTGCCGTCGAGCCCGAGAACATCCCCGCCTGGTACCACCGCGGTTCAATGCTTCTCCGCGCAGGAAAGCACGAAGACGCACTGGAGTGCTTCGAGAAGGTCGCTCTCGCCGACCCGGATCACATCGCGGTGCGCTACGCCATGGGAATGGTCTACGACGCCCTCGGCCGCTACGATCGGGCGGTCAAGAGTTTCGACCATATCCTGAAGCACGACCAGGGTCAGGTCCAGGTATGGTACGCCCGCGGCATGGCGCTCTTCCGACTCGGCCAGTATAGCGAGGCGATCCGGTCGTTCGACCGCGTGCTCGAGAGCCGGGCGACGGCCGGGATGAAGTGGATCGGAGACGGCACCGACCTTGCGCTCTTCGAGCGTGACGAAGGGGGATCGCCCCGGAAACAGAAGCCGCTGAAGTTCGATGCGTTGAACGAGCTCATCCGCAACTGCCGGGGAACTGCGCTGTTCCACCTGGGGCGGTATGCCGAGGCGCAGAAGGAGTTCGAGCAGGTCCTTGAGGCCGAAGCCGGAAACGTCTCCGTCCTGCAGCGGAGCGGCACCGCGCTCCTCCATCTCGGCAGGTATGAGGAGGCCGCACGCTGCCTGGATGCGGTCCTTGAGAAAGAGCCGCATAACGCCGTCGCCGGGTCGATGAAAGCAGAAGCGCTCATGAACCTCGGCAGGCACGACGATGCGCTGGCGTGCCTTGATTCGGTGCAGGGAGCCGGCGGCGAACCTCATCTCCTGTACCGGAAGGGAGAAGCCCTCCTGCATCTCGGGCGGTATACGGAGGCGGCAGAGGCGTTCGAAGCCCCCCTCAACGTCAATCCCGCCGATGCGGCGGCGGAGAACAGCAGGGGAGAAGCGCTCGTGCACCTCGGACGGTACGAGGAGGCGCTCGCCTGCTATGACAGGGCACTCTCGGCCGCCCCGGCCGACCGTGCCGCTCTGCTCGGCCGGAGCACGGCGCTCGAGCGTCTCGGGCGGTATGAAGAGGCGCTCGAATCCATCGACCGGTTGACGCAGGCCGGTCCCGGGGACACCGGGACGCTTCTTCGGAAGGCATGGATCCTCGAAGCTCTCGGCCGCTACGATGCAGCCGTCGGGTGTTACGAGGCCCTCCTTGCAGCCGATCCGGAAGCCGGATACCCGGTGAATCTCGGGTTTGTTCTCGCCATGCTCGGGCGGTACGAGGAGGCCGCCGGACGGTTCGAGGAAGCCACGCGTGCCGACCCGGACAACTTCTTTGCGTGGTTCAACCGGGGCCGGGCGCTGGAGAGGATGGGGCAGTACGCGGATGCGGCCGGGTGCTACGCAAAAGTGGCCGAAGGCCGGCCGGAGGATACCGGCGCCTGCTTTGCGCTTGCCGTCACCTTCGCACGGCTCGGCAGGCACCAGAAGGCGATCGAGTGCTGCGACCGGGTGCTCGCCGCCGACGCCTCGAACGCCGCGGTTGCAAGGATCCGGGCGGATATGCTGGAAGCCGTCGGCAAACACGAAGAGGCGGCGGAAGCATACGAGTGTTACCTGAAGAACTCTCCCGACGACCGCGACGCCAGAATGGCGTTCGGTATGGCGCTCGAGCGGGACGGGAAGTTCAGCGACGCGATAAAGCAGTATGCGCTGGTGCTCGAGGGCGACGAACGCGACACCGAAGCGTGGTACACCCTCGAGAGCGCCCTCGTGCACATGGGGCGCTACGAAGAGGCGCTCGAGTGTTCCGACAGCATCGTCGAGGCGAGCCCGGAGAACTGGGCTGCCTGGCAGCGGCGCGGCGAGATCTTCATGTGGCTTGGCCGCTACGCTGACGCGGTGGAGTGCTTCGAGAAGGTGATCAAGGCCGATCCGGCCGACGTTCTCACCCTGCGAAGACTCGGCGAGGCCCACGAGAAGGCCGGCAGGTACGAGGATGCCCTCGCCGCCTACACGCAGGTGCTCGACCGGGAACCGACCAGCATCGAGACCCTCCATGCCCGCTCGTCGGCCCTCATCCACCTCGGGCGATACGGGGAGGCGGTCAAGTCGATCGACAAGATCATCGTTCTCCAGGACGAGAACCCCGCAGCGCTCTTCATGCGGGGGACGGTGCTCGAGAAGGCGGGCAGGCACGACGACGCTCTCGCAAGCTACGAGAAAGCGCTCTCGATCGACCCGAAGAACGCGGCCGTCTGGAACGCGGCGGGGAGGCTCAAGGATGCGCTGGGACGGCACGAAGACGCCGTCAAAGCGTTCGACAAGGCTATCGATCTGGGCGACGGAGACGTTCATGCCTGGCTCGCGAAGGGACTCGCTCTCGGCCACCTGGGTAAACCCGACCGGGCGACGACCTGCTTTGAGAAGGTCCTGGAGGGTGACCCCCGCCACGCCAGGGCATGGTACCTGAAAGGGAGAGCGCTCGATAAGCAGGGCAGATTTGCCGAAGCGGTGGAGTGCTTCAAAGCGGCGCTCGAGAACGGGGACGGAGGCGAAGAAGAATGAGGGAGAGGCATGCATACGGCATCCTGCTGCTGATCGCGTGCGTCCTGGCCCTCTGCTCGGGCTGCATCGCGGGCGAAGAGGTGCGGGTGAAGTCCGGAGATACGGTGCTGGTCCACTACACCGGCACCCTCGAGAACGGGACGGTCTTTGACAGTTCCGCCGGGCGCGAACCGCTCCGGTTTACCGTCGGCAAGGGCGAGGTGATCACGGGGTTCGACGAAGGGGTCGTCGGGATGCAGGTCGGGGAGGAAAAAACTCTTCATATTCCGGCCGACCGGGCATACGGGCCGCACCGCGAGGATCTCGTCATTGTCCTCGACTCTGCCGAAATTGCCGGCAAAGAGAACCTGACGGTCGGCGATCAGGTAGGGATACCCCTGGAGAACGGACAGGTGCTGCCCGCAACGGTCGTTGCCGTATCGGCCGATGCCGTTACCATCGATGCGAACCACCGCCTCGCGGGCGAAGATCTTACGTTCAATGTCAGTCTGGTTGAGATTGTGTAGGGATTGCTCAACACTTTTTTGGAACTCCCTCTGGAGCGTCGTCAATCATATTCTAAGCACGGATTTCCATCGGCTACGCACCTGGCGGTGCTCGTGGTCCGTTCCTATCAGTACGTCGCATATCGCCACGCACTGCCCCTGCCCCGAGGGGCGGGGAACGACGCTCCGCTAGGAGCGGAGTTGAGGCACCACAGGTGCGGGTGGGGAGGCCGAAGCGCGGGTGGGGTGGGGGCTACAGATATCATCTCATAGACGAGAGCTCTTTAAAAATCTCTATGGCACGTCAGTTTTAGGCTTGGAGACAGGGGAGGGGGCGAGCCCCCTCCCCGTCAGCCCCTCCCCCAACGGCGATATCCCCACTGTTCACTGCACCATGACATATTCTCGTTTTGACTGCTTTGTTGCCACACAGCGAGGGGCTTCAGTTTCTCTAACTCCTATCGTTCTGACAGTCGTATATTGCTCTCTCGATTACTCAAGTTTCAGACAGCCGTACGTGCCTCCGTTAAGGCATCCCGGACTAAAACAGGTCTCACCAGACCCGGTCACCCTTTCTTCTCCTTCCCGGCCCCCACCGGGGTGACGAGCACCTTATCGACCCGGTGACCGTCCATATCGAGCACCTCGAACCGGAATCCGTTCCAGGCGAACCGGTCGCCGGCCTCCGGCGTCCGTTCGAGATACATCATCACGAACCCGCCGAGCGTCTGGTAGTAGCCGCGCCCCTCTCCGGGCAGGGTAGCCGCCACATCAAGGAGGTCGTGGAACTCGTCGACCGGGAGCATCCCGTCGAGGAGCCACGACCCGTCCGGACGACGGACCGCCGGACCCTCGGGCGGGTGCTCCGGCGACGGGATGCCGCCGACGATCGACTCCATGATGTCGTGGATGGTGACCAGACCCTGGATACTCCCGTACTCGTCGGTGACAAGGGCGATCCGCGCCCCGGAAGTCTTGAACTCGTCGAGAACCGAGAGTGCCGGGACGCTCTCGGGCACGAAGAAGGCGGGGTCGATTGCTTTCATCAGGTCGGGGGGTTCGCCCGCGATCATCCGCGCCCAGAGGCTGCGGACCGAGACGGTGCCGAGCAGGTTGTCGAGATGGTCGCGGTAGACCGGGAAATAGACATGCCCGGAATCCACCATCTTCTGCCAGTTCTCTTCGGCGGGGTCCTCGACGTCCACGGCCACGATGTCGGGCCGCGGGGTCATCAGCACGCTGACCCGCCGGTCGGCGAGGCGGAAGACACTCTCCACCATATCCTGTTCCGCCTCCTCGAAGACGCCTGCCCGGGTGGCCTGCCCGATGAGAACCCTGACGTCCTCCTCCGTAACCTCGGGCCCCGAAGGCTTCCGAACCCTGAGCAGCATGAGGACCCCCTCGGTCGAGGCGCTCAGCAGCCGGACGAGCGGTGCAGCGACCAGCGAGAGGAGCCGTACCGGGCGCGAGACCAGCGATGCAATCCGGTCGGCGTGGGTCATGGCCACCCGTTTCGGCACCAGTTCCCCGACGACGAGCGTTAAGTAGGTGATGACGGCGACGACGGTTACGACCGCGAGCGTGCCGCTGTAAGGCGCGACCAAGGGAAATCGGGCAAACTCTTCTGCAAGAGGGCCCGCGAGCGTCGCCCCGCCGAAGGCCCCGGCCAGGATCCCGACGAGGGTGATGCCGATCTGGATGGTGGAGAGGAACTGCGTCGGATCCTGTGCAAGTTCGAGGGCGGTCGCCGCCCCGGCGTCGCCGCCCGCCGCTCTCTTCTGCAGGCGTGCCGTTCTTGCAGAGACGAGCGCGAACTCCGCCATCGAAAAAAAGCCGTTTGTGAGTATCAGGAGGACGATGATCGCAATATCGGTGGCAGGTGCCATTATAACCCTTTTGCCAGCAGGAGCCTTAAACCTGCGGGGCTTCACGGGCGGGAGAGGAACGTTCGTGAGAAATATTTATCGTCGCCGGAACAGAGTCCCGTCCGGTGATACGTGATGGTCGAGGTCGGCGAGCAGGCCCGGGACTTCTCGATACCGGACCATAACGGGAATACTGTCCGGTTATCGGCGTTCCCGGGGAAGCGGGTTCTTCTCTCGTTCCACCCGCTGGCATGGACCCGTATCTGTGCCGGACAGATGAAGGCGCTCGAGGCGAACCGGGAGGCGTTCGACGGCCTCGGTGCCGTTGCCCTCGGCATCAGCGTGGATTCCGTCCCGTGCAAACATGCGTGGGCCGAGAACCTCGGGATCCATAAAACCCGGCTCCTTGCAGATTTCTGGCCGCACGGTGCCGTGGCGCAGATCTACGGCGTCTTCGATAGCCAGAGAGGCTACTCCCGGCGGGCGAACATCGTCGTCGACGAGGTCGGGCGCGTCATATTCGTCGCGGAATACCCGGCGACGACGGTGCCCGACATGCAGGACGTCCTCGACGCTCTCCGGGCACAGGAGAGACATACGGAGCAGGTGCCGAAGGCGTAACCCGGCCCCGCTCACCCCGTGCCCAGGAAGAAACTGCCGACGAGCGTGATCAGGAGAACGGCCGGAACGCCGTAGCGGATGAGCGCCATATAGACCTTCTGCTGCCACCCGCAGCCGCCGATCTCTGCATAGATCCGGGTGCGGGTCATGAACCACCCTCCGACGATGCTTATGATCAGCCCGGCCACGATGAGGCCGATCGTCCCGAATACGTAGTCGGCAAGGTCGAGGAACGGCATTCCAAGCGCTTCGAGGTTCAGGGCGGTGTAACTGAGGGCGGACGGAAGCCCGAAGAGCATGACCGCGGCGAAGACGAGGAGCGTGGCGCGCTTCCGGGGGTAGCCGTAGGAGTCCATCAGCGCCGCCGTGGGAACCTCGAGCATGGAGACCGCCGAGGTGAGCGCTGCTGCAAAGAGCATCAGGAAGAAGAGCGTTCCGAGCACCGTGCCGTACCGGATCTCTGCAAAGGCCGTAGGCAGGGTGATGAACGCGAGGTTCACCCCGGCCGCGGGGTCGAGGCCCGCGGTGAAGACCAGGGGGAAGATCACGAGCCCGGCAAGGACTGCAATCAGCATATCTGCGGCGGCGATGATGGCGGCGTTCCGGAAGAGGGGTTCTCGTTTGAGGTAACTCCCGAAGGTAAGCAGGATGCCCATGCCCACGGAGAGCGAGAAGAACGCCTGCCCGAAGGCCGCGATCCAGACGGCGGGGTCGGTCAGCCTCGAAAAGTCGGGGGAGAGGTAGAACCCGATCCCCTCGACCGCTCCGGGCTCCGTGAGCGAGAAGGCCACGAGAGAGATGAGGATCACGAGGAGAACCGGGATGAGGTACCGGGAGGCCCGCTCGATCCCTCCCCTGACCCCGGACCGCACCGTCACATAGACCGCAAGTCCCGAGAGTAGGAAGAAGACGAGCGGGAGATAGGAGCCCGTAAACGCATCGAACTCCATCGGCCAGCTGAAAGCAAAGGAGAGCGCGTATGCGAGCACCCAGCTCGTGATCACGAGGTAGTAGCCGAGGATCAGGCTGACGACCGCGACGATGACGAGGCCAGCGGCGGCGAACCGCTGCCGTATCGAGCGGAAGGCGGATATGACCGATGTCCCCGTCGAGCGGCCGATGGCAAGTTCCAACACCATCAGGGGGAGGCCGAAGAGGAAGATGGAGATCAGGAACGGGATCAGAAACGCACCGCCCCCGTTGGCGCCCACGACGTAGGGGAACCGCCAGATGTTCCCGATACCTACGGCCGAGCCGATGCTTGCAAGGATGAAGCCCAGCGTTGACGACCACTCTTCTCTTTCCATATCACTCACCGGTTGAGGATGGTTCCCCGGGAGTAAGGAAGCGTTCCGCCTTTATATTCGTGCCCGCCGGGTACCCCGACCACTGCACTTTTGTAGCGAGTGAGCCCATACGACTGCGGTCAGAAGCAGCATGAGCGTCAGTTCCCGGAAATGTCCCGGCAGGGGGGAAAGAGCGTGAACGGCAAGTACCCGTTCCTCGTCTCGATCCCCCACGGCGGCACCACCGTTCCACCCGAGCTCCGCGGTCTCGTCAACCTCACGCATAAGGAGATCGTCTTCAACAGCGATCCCTATACCCGCCGCCTCTACGGGTTCGACGATACGGTGGAGGCGGTGGTCGACTTCGACGTCTCAAGGGTCTTCGTCGACACCAACCGGGCACCCTACGACTACCCGCCGCGGACGCAGGACGGCGTGGTCAAGGTCATCACGCAGGACGGAACCCCGGTATTCAGGAGGGGGCAGACGCCCGGCAGGGAACTGATAGGAACCCTTCTGCAGAACTACTACCACCCCTTCCACAAACGGCTGAGCGAAGCCCTCGATACCCGGCCGATCGAGATCGCTTTCGACTGCCACAGCATGCTGCCGGAATCACCGCCGGTCAGGATGGACGCCGGACGCCCCCGCCCGCTCTTCTGCCTGAGCAACCGGGGGGACCGGAACGGAAAACCGAAACGGGCGGGCGGCCTCGTGACCTGCTCCCCGGAGTGGCTCCAGGCGCTCGCCCGGTCGTTCCAGGCGGAGTTCGAGGGTGAGGGGAGGGTTGCGATGAACGATCCCTTCCGGGGCGGGTTCATCTCGGTGGCGCACTACCGGCGGCGGCGGATCCCCTGGGTCCAGGTCGAGATCAACCGCGGCCTCTACGAGACCGAAGACCGCGAGGCCGGGGAGGCGCGGCTCGCCGACCTCCAGGGGCGGATCTTCTCCGCTGTCGCCGGGTTCTGGGACGAGGTTTCGGGGTGAGAAACCGCCCCAATCGGGCCGTATTTCCGGGGCCGAAGATACTATGCCGGTAGAGCCCCCACTTATATAGTGATGGATCGCCTGCACCTGATCCTCCAGCGCTACTTCGGGCATTCTGCGTTCAACCTCTACCAGCGGGAGATCATCGAAGACCTGCTTGCCGGGCGCGACGTCCTCGCGGTGCTCGCGACCGGAGGGGGAAAGTCACTCTGCTACCAGGTCCCCGCGCTCGTCGGCGACGGTGTCGTGCTGGTGATATCGCCCCTCATCGCCCTGATGAAGGACCAGGTCGACGACCTGCAGGCCCGCGGGGTCGGCGCGGAAGCGCTGAACTCTTCCGGATCATATGCCGCGACGCGCCGGATCCTCTCGGAACTCAAAGAGGGGCTTATCCAGATCCTCTACGTCTCGCCGGAGAAGGCGGTCGGCGAAGATTTTATCGACCTGATGGCGTCCCTTCCGGTCACCCTGATCGCGGTCGACGAGGCGCACTGCATATCGATGTGGGGGCACCAGTTCCGCCCGGAGTACCGGTCGCTTTCGGTGCTCAAGGAACGGTTCCCCGGGGTGCCGATGGTTGCCCTGACGGCGACCGCGACCCCGGACGTCCGCGACGACATCGCGCGGCAGCTCAATCTTTCGGACCCTTCGGTCTACGTCGGGAGTTTCAACCGCGAGAACCTCCGCTACGCCGTCGTCGGAAAGGAGGAGGACGCGTACGAGCGGCTCCGGGCCTATCTGCGGGGCAGGAGAGGGGACGCCGGAATCGTCTATGTCGCAACCCGTGACGGGGCCGAGACGCTCGCGGCACGGCTCCGCGCCGGCGGGATTCCGGCACTCCCCTACCATGCCGGCATGACGGCGGCCGCCCGGAGAGAGACGCAGGACAGGTTCATCGGCGGGAAGGTTCCGGTCGTCTGCGCGACGAGCGCGTTCGGCATGGGGATCGACAAGCCGGATGTCCGGTTCGTCGTCCACTACGATATGCCCAAGACCCTCGAGGCCTACTACCAGGAGAGCGGCCGGGCCGGAAGGGACGGCAAGGAGAGCGACTGCATCCTCTACTACAGCGACGAAGATGCGCGGCGCCTCAGATCGTTCATCGACCGCGATCTTGCATCCGAATTCCAGCGCGAGGTCGCACGCTCGAAACTCCAGAGCATGGTGGATTACTGCACCACGACGGAGTGCCGGAGGAAGATGCTCCTCGGGTATTTCGGGGAGCGGATCGAGGAGCCCTGTAGCGGCTGCGACGCCTGTGCTCCGGCAGGCGCCACGGCCGGAAAGGCCCGTCCCCGGTCCGGGCGCAGGAAACGCGGTGCCACCCGCCCGGCATCCGGCTGAACCGGTGGGTTCCGGTGTCCTCCTTCCCCCGGGGAAACACCTATTATGCATACGGCAAAAGACTTTGCCGGGATTTGTCATGGCAAAGAAGTTAACTCGTTCGACGTCCGACCGGTGGATCGCCGGCATATGCGGCGGCATCGGAGAATACCTTGAGATCGATCCGAACGTCATCAGGATGATCTGGGTCGTCCTCAGCGTGCTCACGACGGTCTTCCCGGGGGTAATCATTTATATCCTGCTCTGGATCATCCTGCCGGAACAGGGGCAGGCGCGGCCGGTCGAGGCGACGGCCGAGGTATAAGCAAGGCGGGGTGCGGTCCGGAGGCTGTGCCCGTTTTTTTTTTGGAGGACAGGCAGCCGTACCGCTAGGTTTCTCGAGATGTGGAAGTAAGGGTGATGCGCGTACTCAAGTGTCCTTGCTCACTCGTGCACGGCTTTCCAGTGGACTGCGCACCTCCGGTGCTCGTGCTCCTGACCCGAAACCCTTCGGGTTTCTCCAGCTCCGGCCCTTCAGCCCATCGCACCCTTCGGCCAGTCGCATATCGCCACGCACTGCCCCCGCCCCCTAGGGCGGGGGAGGAGCGCGAAGCGCGGGTGGGGTGGGGTTCTTCCTCAATCACCTTAAAACACCTTGATTTCCTTACATTCCTGCCTTAAACCAGTCAATATTGCATCCGAAGAAAAAGAATGTCTAGAGGGAGCAAAGTTTGGGTATTGGCTGTTGTGAAGAGACAGGGGAGGGGGGCGAACCCCCCTCGAAACTCTTCGAGTTTCTCATGCTCCGGGCGTTCCGCCCATCGCACTCCCGTCAGCCCCTCCTCGCACCTAACGGTGCTCACGCTCACTGCGTTCGCGCCTCGCACCTTTGGTGCTCGAACTCCGTCCTTTCAGGACGTCGTTCCCCCAATGGCGATAGCCCATGGGAATCCGTGTCCGGGGATGTGGGGCAATGAGTTAAAGAATGGGCGCACCACTCAAAAAATGAGCATCTCAAGAACCGAAACCGAAGACTGCACCCCCCCGCTCACTCCACCGGCTCCCACCCGGTGCAGACGTCCCGTCCGGGATCGAGGAGCACGTCGTGGGGGAGCCCGATGAGCGAGACCGCCGCGAGCGCCCCGATGACGCCCCGGCCACCGTAGAGATGTGCTCCGAACCGCCCGGCTGCCCTCTCGGTCGCCTCCCGGTCGATCACCGTCTCTCTCGCGCTCCTCCCGTAGGCCCGGAGTCCGCCGGGCACCCGGAAACCCTGCCGGACGGCGACGCCCCACTCGGGGGACGCCGCCTCCCCGGCGACGAACCGCACGGCGGACTCCTCGATCCGCGCCACGAGATCGGGCTCCACCGCAAGCTCGATGCAACTGCACGAGTTTCCGGCAGTCCGGGCCTCGAGCCGGGGGTTGAGCATCGCGACGCGGTGACCGATCGGCATGACACCGTCGAGTTTCGCGAGGTGCTGGAGGAGCGCGAGGGCGAGGGCGAAGGTCGCGCCCTCGGTCCCGGTATCGGTGTCGTCGATCCCGACGGCGACGTAGGCGAGCGCCCGGGTGACCACCTCGCCCTCGACCACCGGCCCTTCGCGGTGAACGGTGACGCCGCGGACGCCCTCTGCAAAAGACATCATATCGGTGAGCGAGTAGGCCGGACCGCCGATACACCGGATCTGCTGGCGGATGTAGCCGTCCTCGTGGAAGACGCCGACGATCCCGACCGCCGGCGCGGGATCGAGCCCGACGGCCACCTCCCGTCGCCCGAGGCTCGCCCGCTCGCGGAGTAGCGTCCCGTCCCGGCGGACGGACTGCAGGGCGCCGCCGGCACGGGCGTGATGGAACTCGCAGAACGCTGCACATCCCCCGCTCATGCACTCGTGGTAGATCTCGACCTCGCCGCCGTCGATCGTGGTGAAGATCCGGCGGCAGGCGCTCTCCGGCATCACGCTGGTCGCCGCATACCGCGCCGCGTGCCGCCCTCGCTGCTCCTCCGTGATGAGGACGCAGCCCTCCTCGATGAGGCGGTTCACCCAGTCCTGGACGGTGCTCCGGGGGGTGTCGGTCGCCTCCGCGATATCGACCACCGTAAAGTAGCCACTCTCAAGCGTCGCCTGACGCATCAGCCGCAGGTACTGCTTTCTCCGCTCAAGAACCCTGGACATGCCGATCACGGATGTAGAGGAGGTCGCCGATCACCGCGCTGGCGGTCTCGGTGGAGCCCGCGCCCTTCCCGATGAACGTCAGGTCCCCGGCGAGGTCCGTCCCCACCGTGACCGCGTTGAGCGTTCCTTCGACGACGAGCGGGTGCACTTTTGAGACGATCCGCGGCGAGACGCGGAGCACCCCCGCCTCCGGGACGACCTCGCCGATCAGCCGGATGGTGCAGTCCTGATCCTCCGCAAGCCGCAGGGCTTCGGGTGTCAGGAGGGTGATCCCCGTCCTCTCCACGTCGTCGAGCGTGGTCCGCATATCGAGGATGGCGTTGGCGAGGATGACCAGTTTGATCGCCGCATCGATCCCCTCGACGTCGTAGGTGGGGTCGGCTTCGGCATACCCGAGTTCCCGGGCCTCGGCAAGAGCCTGCTCGTAGGTGAGACTGTCCTCGGCCATCCGGGTGAGGATGTAGTTGCAGGTGCCGTTGAAGACCCCGTAAAGCCTGGAGATGGTGTTGCCCGCAAGGCCTTCCTGCATCGCGTGGATGAGCGGGATCGCGCCGCAGACCGTCGCCTCGTACCTCAGGAAGACGCCGTTTGCCGCTGCCAGGTCCCGGAGTTCCGGGTAGGCGAGAGCGATCGGGCCTTTGTTCGAGGTGACGACGTGCTTGTGCCGCCGGAGGGCTCCCCGGATGTGGCCCAGCGCCGGCTCGCCGTCATCCACGTTCGTCGGGGTCACCTCGACCAGGACGTCATAATCCGCCTTCGCCACCACGTCCGCGGGGCTGACGTCCCGGCTGCCGCAGGGTCCGCCTTCCTCCTTCTTGGCAAGCGCCGCCGCAATGTCGATCCCGGCCGGGTCGATGATCCCGCTCCTTGAATCGGCAAGACCGGTGACGGTGAGATCAAGGTTTTTTGCAAGGATTGCCCGGGCGATCCCCCGGCCGACGGAGCCGAACCCCAGGATGGCGATCCGCATCATACACCCTCCAGGGGCTCGATGATGAGGAGATCCTTCTGCTCCGCAACGCTGCGCAGGATCCGGATCGCTTTCTTCATCTCCTCGCGGGTGGTCGAACGGATAGTGATTCGGGCCGAAGACGGGGCGTTGATCGCCGGCATGGCAAGGGAGAGGTCCGTCACCTCGGCCGAGCCGGTCGTGTCGATCCGGTCGACCGTATCGGAGAGATCCGTGTGCATCAAATGCCCGATCGTGATCAGCGTGCATTCATAGAGGAGACGCTGCTCGCCGATGCGCACGACGCTGACACCCTGCTCCCGGAGCAGTTCAAGGAGTTTCTCAAGGCGGCCCTCGGGAAGTTCCAGCACGATCTGGACGTCCAGCACTTCCGTAGCCGCCGGCGTCTCCCGCTGGTGGATGACCGCGATGATATTTCCCCCGACAGCCGAGATCGGCTGGAGGGCTGCGACCAGCTGTCCGGGTTGGTCCCTCATCTCGAGCTTCATGGATACCTGCAAAAAAAACCACCTGCTGAATAGTTGACCTGCCGGGGTGATAAGTCTTGTACCCGGGAACAGTCCCTGGACGGGGGGTGTGCCGTAAAAATGGAGGGATACTTTGTTACTTCACCGACCCGGGCGCAGCGGTGACGATCGGGAGCGACCGGGCAAACTCGGGAAGGAGCTCGGCGGGGATGCCCATGACGAGTTCGTTGTCCTCAATCCCCGAGAACCGGCGCGATCCGTCGCACCCGAGCGAGTAGTTGACGTTGCCGGAGAGGTAGGGCAGCGCGGTCGCGTCCGCACAGACCGACTGGATCCCCGCCATCGTGGACTCGATCCGTCCTCCGAGCAGGTAGAGCGTCGTCTGCGCGAGTTTCAGCATCGCCCGGGGCTCGGCGACGATGACGACGACGTGCGGGTCGAACGGCGTCTTCTCGAGCGGCGCATAAACGGTCGCATACGTCTCGAGTTCCGGGACGTGCGGCACCTGCCGGATGGTCCGCATGCAGGCGGCCCAGCTCTCGAACTTGCCGAGTTTGTAGTAGAACTCTCCCGAACGGAGGCTCGGCGTGAGTTCCTTCAGCCCGAGGGCCCAGGCGCCCCCCATGCAGACGTGCTTGTCGGCTGTCGCGTAAAATATCTCGCCGTTCAGCCGGGCCCTGGTGATCATCTGGCAGTGGCGGACGGTCTCGTCGATCGGCCCGACCCCTTCGGGGATGCCGTCGGGGTTCTTTGCGAGTTTGACCGCGACCGGTGAGCCCCGCAGGTCGAGGGCGGTCTTGAGCGTCTCCGCGATCTCCGCGTAGGCGATCTCCTTGCGCATCTGGTCTTCCATAATCCTGCTCACTCCTCTATCCAGATAATCCCCGCGCTCACTCATAAAATCTCTGTTCGGGGTTTCGGCAGGGTCAGAGGTTGCGCAGTTTATAGTTCACCTTTTCAAAGAAGGGTTTGTCAGTATGGACGAAGAGGGCGGGCTGATCCGACTTCTTAACCGTGATGGTAGACTCTTTTTCGAGCTCGAACGTGCTCTGACCGTCGATGACGAGATGCGCCGGTTTCTCGGTCTCGAGTGTGATCTCGAGGTTCCTCTCGGTGCTGATGAGGTGGGGACGGGACGAGAGCATATACGGCGCGAGCGGCACAAGGAGGAAACCCTCGATCTGCGGGTCGACGATCGGCCCTCCCGCGCTCATGGCGTATGCGGTCGATCCGGTCGGGGTCGATACGAGCAGGCCGTCGGCCCGGAACCGCTCCGCGGGCGTGCCGTCGACGTAAACGCCGAACCGGAGCATCTTCGCCGGCCGGTCGGTGACGACGAGGGCCTCGTTGAGGGCGTCGCCGAGCGGTCTCCCGTTGACGGAGAGGCTGACCCGCATCCGGCGCTCGACACGGAACCCATCCGTGTGGGCGGCGAAGAACGTTCGTGCTTCGTCGGGTTCCAGGTCCGCGAGGAATCCCACTTCGCCCCAGTTGATCCCGAGGACAGGGATCTGTTTCTTCATCTGGTGGACGGTGAGGAGAACCGATCCGTCGCCGCCGACGACCACGGCCAGGTCGCCGCCGATATCCTCAAACGAAACACCCTCTTCTCCGAGGTGCTCCGCCGTGCCTTCCTCGAGAGCAACCTCATGCCCCAGACCCTCGAGTTCCCGGGCGAGCGACGCGGTGTAACGGAGCGCATCCGCCTCATCGATACGCGATACAAGGACGATCTTCATGCGCGATTCACCTCAGGTACTCGATAACCTTGTTGTGCACGGTACCGTTCGTGGCGACGAGGCTCCGCCCGACGGACACCTCGTCGGGGAAGACAAGGGCGTTCCCTTCGAGATCGGAGACCGTTCCCCCGGCTTCCTCGCAGACCAGCATCCCCGCCGCCGCGTCGGTGACCCGGAGCGTTCCCCGCACGTCGATGAAACCGTCGATGCGGCCGCACCCGACGTAACAGAGCTCCAGCGCCGATGCGCCGAGGAGGCGCCACCGCCGGATCTTACGGCCGATCATCTGGACACGCGTCGGGTCGAACTTCCGGCCGTAGACGCTCATGGCGCTCTCTTCGAGGAGCGATACCCCCGAGACGCGGATGGGCCGGTCGTCGAGGCAGGCCCCCCGTCCCCGGATGGCGTAAAACGTCTCACCCGTGGCGAGGTTCTGGACGTATCCTGCCTGTACGACTCCTTCTTCTGCATACGCAATCGAGAGGGCGTAGAACGGGATCCCGACCACGGCGTTGTAGGTGCCGTCGACCGGGTCGAGGAAGATGGTTCCGTTCTCCCCGCCCATCTCGGCGCACCCGAGTTCCTCGCTGATCAGGCGCCGGCAGAACGGGTGGCACGTGAAGTAGTCTACGATGATCTCTTCAGCGACCTGGTCGATCTTCTTCGTGGGCGTGCCGTCCGCGCCCATCTTGACGTACGCCCCTGCCTCCGGCGTTCCGACCATGCCTGTTATTGCATCGCGTACCGCCCCCGCCACGTCGTCACACGCCCGGATGAACTCCATCAACTCTCCTCGTCCCGTCCCTTATTCTACGGTGTATTTATGTACTGTAATCCAGATACATTAATCACGCGTTTACCGAGTGAGACAATATGAAGGAACAGACAGAAGTTGGGAAACTGAAAGAGGGACGTTACGTCGTCGTAGAGGATGAGCCTTGCAGGATTGTCTCCATCGCCACCTCCAAGCCGGGGAAGCACGGAGCGGCGAAGTCCCGAATCGACTGTATCGGCATCTTCGACGGCGTCAAGCGCTCGATCGTCCAGCCGGTCTCGGCGAAGACCTACGTGCCCATAGTGGAGCGGAAGATGGCACAGGTCATCTCGATCGCCGGCACGACCGTCCAGCTCATGGACGTCAAGGACTTTGAGATGTTCGAACTCGACGTGACCGAAGAGCAGGTCGCCGGCCTTGAGCCGGGTAAGGAGATTCCGTACATATCATCCCTGGGCAAGAAGAAACTTGAGTGACCTTTTCTGGCTTACGAAAACGGGCATGCACGAGCTCGCCCATCTCCATTTTGCGGATGCGGATGCGTCATACGAGGATGCCCGCTACGCCGTCTTTGGCGTGCCTTACGACGGTACGACGTCGTTTCGGCCGGGGACGCGGTTCGGGCCCCGGGCGATCCGGGAGGTCTCGTTCAACTTCGAGTCCTACGATCCCGCGACCAAAATAGACTTTTCTGAAGTGCCGATCACGGATCTCGGCGACCTTGCGGTCTCCCGGCTGCCCGAGGAGGTCGCCGGAGAGGTCGCGGACGTCGCGGGGGATATCGCCCGCGACAACAAGGTGCCGGTGATGCTCGGCGGCGAGCACACCGCGACTGTCGGCGCGGTCCGGGCCGTCCGGCCGGATGTCTACGTCGTCTGCGACGCTCACCTGGATCTCCGGGACGAACTCGACGGGACGCCCTACAGCCACGGGTGCGTCACCCGGCGCGTCCTTGAAGCGGTCGAGGACGTCGTCATCATTGGCGCCCGGAGCGGCGATCGCGAGCAGTTCGAGATTGCGGCGGAGAGGACGCACCTCTACACCGCCGATACGGTGCGGGAACAGGGGATCGACGCCGTCCTCCGGGAGGTCCGGGAGCACGTTGCGGGGAGGAGGATCTACCTCTCGATCGACGCAGATGCGATCGACTGCTGCCTCACCCCCGGTCTCGGGACGCCCGAACCGTTCGGGATGACGCCGCTCGATATCCGGGAGGTCGTGCGTGCCCTCGCGCCGTACGCCGCAGGGTTCGATTACGTGGAGGTCGCACCGTTCGATTCCGGGCAGACGGCGGCGGTGGCGGCGCAGATCGTGCGGGAGTTCATCGCCCGGCACTGGCTCGCCGGGCGGTGAAGATCCAGATTCCTTTCTGCTATTCTCGTCGATGGCGTGTTCAACGGAGCGCGCTCCCTCTCAACGATCCGGGGATTATATTCGGGAACCGGACGTCCCCAGAGCTTCACCAGCCTGCAGAGGCTCTGTACATCTCAAGGTATCGGGCGCAGGAATTGTTGGCGTTCTAGAGGATGCATCGATAATATTAGCCTTTTGGCATATCGAGGCCTCATCTGGAGCCCGGCCGCCCTGGAGAGAGTGATCCGCCTCCCCTGTCGGTTCTCCTCGCAATCAGGCTCCAATTCCATACGGCTCCCTCAGGAAACGCGACCTCTCCCTACATTCCCGGAGCAGTAATCATTATAGTTGTATATCCACAACTACTCCGTTGTATGCCGTTGGTCAAGCGGCCGATCGCCCATGAGTTCGCGGCAAAGGCACGAGAGGCGTGCGGAGACGCGATAGAAGAGATCATACTCTTTGGCTCTGTAGCCCGGGGAGATGACCGGCCGGACTCAGATATCGATATCCTCGTAATTACGCCTGAAGAGGACTTTCGACTTCGCGAATTTCTCACCGGACTTGCTTTTGATCTGCTGATGCAGACGGGCGAGCGAATCTCGGTCAAGGTACTCTCCCGTGCCGATGTTGCGGCGCACCGGCAGTATCCCTTTGTCAGACATGTTCTCCAGGACGGGGTGGCGGTATAAAGGATGGGTGATCAGTCTGTTATAACAGCGCTTCTCAGGAAATCGCATCAACGCCTCGATGCGGCGCGCATCCTCTGCACCGAAGGCCACCATGAAGACGCGATCAACCGGGCTTACTACGCAATGTACCTTGCGGCTCTTGCTCTTTTGCACCGAAAAGGTGTAGAGATAAAATCTCATGCAGGGTTGATCTCGGCTATCGGTTCTCTCTATGTTAAGACGGGGGAACTTCCCCCTGAACACGGACGAGCGTTGAACCTGATTGAAGAACTTCGGGAAGAAGTGGACTACACGATCTGCCGGGAGATTATGCGAGAAGAGGTGGTGTCGATCATCACTAAGGCAATGGATTTCGTCATGTGTGCAGAACTGATCTGCGCAGAAGATTATACGAATGAGTCGCCTTCCTCGCACTAAGACTTTTGATATCTAAGAGACCCTTAACGAGAGCACTGGTCTCCACCGTCCATCCCATCAGGGCAACTCGCCGGGCAGATTCAGGCATTCCTCATGTGACCGCTCGATATCCAGGAGGTGATGTGGGCTCTTGCGTTGCAGGCTGCGGGGTTCGATTACGTGGAAGTCGCGCGTTTGACACTGGGCGGCGGTGGCGGCGCAGATCGTGCGGGAGTTCATCGCCCGGCACTGGGTTGCCGGGCGGTAATCCAGGTTCTCCTCCCGGCGATCCGCCTCGCCAGCATCACCATCACCTTGCCGAAGGCCTGTGGGTGCGCTACAGCACCGGGGTTCAAGGAATGCGAAAATGCTCCCGGTTAAAGCCCATGGAGAGTGTTTAATCGGCTAACCGCGATAGCCGCCCTCGATACGCCGGACCCGGTATCGTCACTATGTTTATCTCGTGGGGGTGAAGGGGGGGAGCGGGAAGACCCCGGTCTTCAGGCCGGGGATGAGAGCGGAGCCGCCCTTCGTCATACATTCAGGTAGTTACCGAAAACCATATCTTATAAACCAAACCGCATATACCTCAGTTGATTCGAGGTGAACATCATGTTCGTCAAATTCAAGATATTCTATTACGATGGGGGATGGACCGCTCGTGCTGCAGATCACGGCATCGTCACCCAGGGAGAAACTCTTGGCGAACTCGTCGATAATATCATAGAAGCAACAGAACTCTATTTCGAAGAAGAGATCGGATCGGGAGAACAGATCACGATCACCGTTACGACCGAACCCGTGCCCGACTTCATCCTTGAACTCGATGGGATCGACGCCGAACCACCTACACAACAGTTTGAATGCCAATTCACAGTCGATCGCAATGTCAAGGCGACCGGTTGTTAGTAGATTCAAGATCGTTAAATACCTCGAATCTCTCGGGTACACGTACCTTCGACAAACAGGAAACCACGTTCAAATGGTTATCCAAAAAGGTGACAAGAAATATCATGTTGTCGCTCCCCTGCACAACGAACTGACCGGAGGGAGTTAAAATGGAGGAACTATCTGATCGCGTCGATC
>NZ_JMIO01000012.1 GCF_000691865.1 Methanoculleus sp. MH98A
CGCCCGGCCTCCGGCCTCCTCCCCCGCCCCCCTGGAGGGGCGGGGGCAGTGCGTGGCGATAGCCACTGGAAATCCGTGTCCGGGTCTGCTGGACTGATAAGATATAAGCACTGGAGGAACAGGCGACGTAAGCGTTCTCAAACATGAGAATTCTCACCTCCCTACCATGCTGGAAAATTCCTTCCTCCTATCCCGCACCACACCCCGCTACCCGGAATACTCTTTTCTCCCCATGCGTTTATTCTCATACGAGGATTACCATGCGGAGTGAGACGGTTACGAAAGGCTACCAGCGTGCTCCGAACAGGTCGCTGCTCAGGTCGCTCGGCATCACCGACCGTGAGATGGGTATGCCCTTCATCGGTATAGCGAACGCGTACAACAACATCGTCCCCGGGCACCTCCACCTCCGGTCGATCTCGCAGAAGGTGCAGGAGGGGGTCGCGGCAGCGGGCGCCGTGCCGTTCGAGTTCGGAACCATCGGCATCTGCGACGGGATCGCGATGGGGCACGAAGGGATGCGGTATTCCCTCCCCTCGCGGGAGAACATCGCCGACGCCGTCGAACTGATGGTCGAGGCGCACCGGTTCGACGGCCTGGTCTGTGTCTGTACCTGCGACAAGATCGTCCCCGGCATGCTCATGGCGGCGGTGCGATGCAACATCCCGGCGATCGTCGTCACCGGCGGCCCCATGCTCCCCGGCTACGCGGCAGGGCGCGAACTCTCCCTCATCGACGTCTTCGAGGGCGTGGGTCGCGTCGCCGCCGGGACGATGAGCGAGGAGGAGCTCGGCGAGCTCGAGTGCGCGGCGATGCCCGGGTGCGGGAGCTGCCAGGGGCTTTATACCGCGAACACCATGGCGTGCGTGACCGAGGCGCTGGGCCTCTCCCTCCCGGGATGCGCGGCCATTCCCGCGGTCGACGCCGCAAAACTCCGCGTAGCCCGGGAGAGTGGGGAGCGGGTGGTCGGCCTTGTCCGGGAGGGCGTCCGCCCGCGGGACATTGTCACCGAAGCAAGTTTCGCAAACGCCGTCAGGGTGGACATGGCGCTCGGGGGATCGACGAACACCGTGCTCCACCTGATGGCCATCGCACAGGAGGCGGGCGTCCCCCTGGATCTCGAGACCTTCAACGCCGTTGGTGAAGTGACCCCGCACATCTGCCACATGATGCCCGGGGGGCCGCACTCGATGCTTGCTCTCCACCGGGCGGGGGGCATCCCTGCGGTCCTGAAGATGCTCGAGCGTCACCTCGACGACGCCCCGACGGTCTCGGGCCGCTCGATCCTCGAGATCGCAAAAGACGCGCGGGTCGCCGACCCGAACGTGATCAGGACGACCGATGCCCCGGTCAGCCCGGCCGGCGGCCTGAAGATCGTGCGGGGATCCCTCGCTCCCGACGGCGCCGTCGTCAAGTGCGCCGCCGTCCCGGAGGCGATGTGGCGGCACCGGGGACCGGCACGGGTCTTCGACGGTGAAGACGCCGCGATGGAGGCGATCCTCCACCGCGAGATCGCGGAAGGCGACGTCCTCGTGATCCGCTACGAAGGCCCGCGGGGAGGGCCCGGGATGCCCGAGATGCTCTCGCCGACATCGGCGCTGATGGGTCTCGGCTACGCCCGGGTCGCCCTGGTGACGGACGGCCGCTTCTCGGGCGGCACCCGGGGCCCGTGCATCGGGCACATCGCTCCCGAGGCCGCGGTCGGCGGGCCGATCGCCCTCGTGGAGGACGGCGACGAGATCGCGATCGACCTCTACGAAAAGCGCCTCGACCTCGTCGTGGAGAGAGCGGCTCTCGAGAAACGGCGGAAGGCCTGGAAACCGCCGGAACGCCGGCTTACCGGTGTGCTCGCCCGCTACGCGCAGACCGTCGAGCAGGCGAACCTCGGTGCCGTCCAGAGGTAACCTTTTTTTTGGCCGGGAAAGGGTGCGCATACTCTCTGCCGGGATCGTGACCCCCGGCGGGGAACATCTTCTAAACAAGCTAGCCCGGTTAAGCGGGTTTACCCGGAGATGATGACTCACTCGGCGTTCCGCGCCTCTACCCGGGCACCGGCGTCCGGGAATGCTCCGGTGCCCCCGACTCCGTCCGGGGGCTGAATAACGTTTTTTGCCCCGCTTTATCGCCGCACGTTTTCTCTGGAAATTCCAACGATCTATATTTTTAAACCCCGGGGCGTAACCCACCTTTCGGGCGTACCCGTCCGGGACCGTCGCCCATATCGTTTACGGAGCATAAGAATGATCGATAGATTTCTTGAGGGTAACAAGCACTTCCTGGAAGAAGATTTCAGAAAAGATCCCGATCATTACGGTCCGCTTGCATCAGGCCAGCACCCCGAGGTTCTCTGGATAGGGTGCTCCGACTCACGAGTAAATCCCGAGCGCATCACCGGTGCGAAGGCCGGGGAGATCTTCGTGCAGCGGAACATCGGCAACATCGTCCCGGTTCATGACTGGAATTTCGCGACCGTACTCGAGTACGCGGTCAATCATCTCAAGGTCGCGGATATCGTCATCTGCGGGCATTCCGACTGCGGCGCCATAAAGGCGCTCGATCACGAGAGCAAGGATGCATACGTTCCGCTCTGGCTGAACAACGCGATGGAGGCGAAACGCCGGGTCGATGCAAAGATCCAGGTGCCGAAAAACTCCGAGGAGGAGAAACTCCGGCGCAGGCTCATCGAGTTCGAGAACGTCGCCCTGCAGATCGAGCACCTGCGCACCTATCCGCCGGTCAGGGCTGCGGAAAAAGAAGGACGGGTTCAGATTCACGGCCTGTACTTCGACCTTGCGAACGGAGAGTTGAAGAAGATACTCTAAGACTCTTCAAGCGCATAATCAATCTCTTCTTTTATCAGGCCGAGCGAGATCCTCCCGATCGACGTGACCCTGCCGTTGACCAGGATGATCGGGATGGGGGGGTGGCGTTCTTCGATGATCTCCCTGATGCGGTCGGGCACCCCCTCGTCGATCAGTGTCGTCTTCACCTCGACCTTCTCGCCATACCCGGCGAGAAGTTCGTCGCGCAGGGCACTGATGGCGTCCATCAGGCTATTGGACGGGTAACAGGTCTCGAGTCCGCAGGATCTCGTCTCGTCGCAGGGAAACGGCCCACATTCGGATTCCGCAAACCCAACAATCTCAACAGTCACTTCTGCCATGCATCATCGGTGGGGGACGAATGCTATATTATCCTTCGTCTCGGGGAGCAAGCAGCGCGGAGAGCGCCGCCCGGACGTCGTCCTCGATTCCTTCGATCTCTTCCACGTCCCGGGTCCGGTCGAGGTCGCCGATAAGCACCGGCTCGGCGGGGAGGATGCCCAGGTTCTCCATGAACGCGTCGACCACGTGTGTGACGCAGATGAACGGTTCGGCCCCCCGCCGTCCCGCGACGGCGATGAGCAGACCGCGGGCGTGCACCTCCTTCCCCAGGATCTTCTCCCGGGCATGAAGCCACTGGCAGCGGTCCATCATCGCTTTGAGGGGTGCCGGGACGGTGCTCGTGTAGACCGGCGTGCATACGACGATGACGGAGGCGGCCTCAAGTGCCCGGATGATCCCGGGCATATCGTCCTCGACCGGGCAGTAGCCGTAGTCATAGCAGGTGTAGCAGCCGATGCACGGGTGGATATCCATCTCCTGCAAGTAGAAGATCCTTGAGGAGAGGCCGGCCCGTGTGGCCTCGTCTTCGCACCACGACGCAATCTTTGCGGAGTTCCCGAACCGGCGCGGGCTCCCCTGCAGGATGACGACATCGGCCGTGCCGCTCTCCGGGAGCGGGCGGGTAAAATGGCGGGGACGGGTATAGGCGTGAGGGCGGGATGCAACGTCGTGCACGAGCCGGGAGAAGACGATCTCCGCCACTTCCTGGGTATCGAAGAGAGAGCCCGGGGGCGCTTCGTAGGAGTTGATCGCGTAGGTGTAGACCGTTTCGCTGCCGTGGAGAACCTCGACGGTATACCTGATCATGCCCGGATAGATGTGCCCGAGGTCATCGAGAACGAGTCTGACGGTAAACGTCCCTTCCGGTGTCTCGATGGATTGGCTTTTCTCCGTTGCGCTCTCGACCATCGTGTGTTCCTGGAGTTCATTGGTCTTCAATATTTCGGGTGGCCGGGAGCCCGCTGTTCCGGGTTTCCTGCAGGGGTGCAGGGGCCGGCGTTCGATCCGTCATTACCGTTAATAAGGAATCGGATCCACATGGTATGGTAATTCATGAAGGCGGTTCTGGGTCTTGAAGACGGAACATTCGTTGTAGGGGATGGTTTTGGCGTTGAGGGGACATGTTCCGGCGAACTCGTCTTCACGACGCAGATGACCGGGTACATGGAGGCATTGACCGACCCAAGTTATGCCGGACAGATCTTGATGTTTACGTATCCCCTCATCGGGAACTATGGTGTAGATCAGCAGAATTTCGAGAGTCCGATGGTTCATGCGCGGGGCTGCGTCGCGCGTGAGATCGCCGCGGTGCCCGCCGCACGACCCTCGGTTGCAGACTATTTTGAAGAAAACGGCCTTTTCGGGATATCGGGCGTCGATACCCGCAGCCTGACGATAAAAACCCGGACAGTCGGCACGCTCAGGGCATCGCTCATCGTCGGCAGCGACGATGGGGCAGAGGCGGTCAGGCGCGCCCGGGCCGTCTCCCCGATCGGTGAAGTCGACCTCATCGGGAACGTCTCCTGCGCTGAACCCTACCGGGTCGCCGGGACCGGAAAGCGGATCGCCGTCATCGATCTCGGGGTGAAACGGCACATCCTTGAGAGCCTCGGCCACCGGGGCGCGGATATCCACGTCTTCCCGCACACCGCCGCACCGGACGAGGTGATGGCGGTAAAGCCCGACGCACTCTTCATCAGCAACGGTCCCGGCGACCCGAAGAGGGCGACGCACGCCATCAGGTGCGTCCGTGACCTCGCCGGCGAGGTGCCGGTCATCGGGATCTGTATGGGCATCCAGGTCGCCGCCCTCGCGCTCGGCGCCGAGACCTACAAGATGAAGTTCGGACACCGGGGGACGAACCAGCCGGTCCGCTACAAGGACGGGAGCATCTACATCACGACGCAGAATCACGGGTTCGCGGTGGACGAAGAGACCCTGCCCGAGGGCTGCACGGTCTCGTACCGGAACGTGAACGACGGCACGGTCGAGGGATTCGAGAACCGCGATCTTGCCGTCACCTGCGTCCAGTTCCACCCGGAGGCGCACGGCGGCCCCCGGGACACGGAGATGCACTTCTTTGACCGCATATACAGGGAGATTCCATAATGCCGAAGAAATCTCATATCAAGAAAGTTCTCATCATCGGTTCCGGCCCCATCCAGATCGGGCAGGCGGCCGAGTTCGACTTCTCGGGGTCGCAGGCCTGCCGCGCGCTCCGGGAGGAGGGCGTCGAGGTCGTCCTCGTCAACTCGAACCCCGCGACGATCCAGACCGACCCCGATACGGCGGACGTCATCTATATCGAGCCGTTGAAGGCCGAACTCATCGCGAAGATCATCGCAAAAGAGAAGCCCGACGGGATCCTGAGCGGCATGGGCGGCCAGACCGGCCTCAACATGACGGCGGAACTTGCGGAGATGGGTGCGCTCGACGGCGTCGAGATCCTCGGGACGCCCCTTGAGGCGATCTACCGGGGCGAGGACCGCGAACAGTTCCGCGACCTGATGAACGCCATCGGCGAGCCCGTTCCGAGGAGCATGATCCTCGAGAGCATGAACCAGATCGACGAGGCGATCCGTGAGGTCGGCCTTCCGGCGATCATCCGGCCGGCATATACTCTCGGCGGCTCCGGCGGCGGCGTGGCGCACACGCCTGAAGAGATGCGGCGGATCATCGAGATCGGGCTCGCCCGCTCCCGGATTCATCAGGTGCTGGTGGAAGAGAGCGTCGCCGGGTGGAAGGAGATCGAGTTTGAGGTGATGCGGGACGCGGCCGATACCTGCATCATCGTCTGCGGCATGGAGAACGTCGACCCGATGGGCATTCACACCGGCGAGAGCGTCGTCGTCGCGCCCATCCTCACCCTGCGGGACGACGAGTTCCAGACGCTCCGGACCGCCGCGATAAAGATCATCCGTGCGCTCGACGTCCAGGGCGGGTGCAACATCCAGTTCGCCTACCGTGACGGCGATTACCGGATCATCGAGGTGAACCCCCGGGTCTCCCGATCGTCCGCGCTCGCCTCCAAGGCGACCGGCTACCCGATCGCCCGGGTCGCGGCGAAGATCGCGATCGGGCTCCGGCTCGACGAGATCATGAACACCGTGACCGGCGTCACCCCGGCATCCTTCGAGCCTGCAATCGACTACGTGGTGGTGAAGGTGCCCCGGTGGCCGTTCGACAAGTTCAAGTCGGCCGACCGGACGCTCACGACGGCGATGAAGAGCACGGGTGAAGTGATGGCGATCGGGCGGACGGTCGAGGAGGCGTTCAAGAAGGCGCTCCGGTCGCTCGACAACGACATGCAGCGGCACACGAACCCGAGCGAGATCCGGATGATCCTGACGTCCCCGACGGACGAGCGGTTCGGGTGCCTCTTCGACGCCTTCCGCGAGGGCTTCACGATCGAGGAGGTTGGCGAACTCACGGCGATCACGCCGTTCTTCCTTGAGAAGGTCAAGAACATCGTCGACCTCGAGCGGAAACTCGAGACCGATTTCGAACCGGAGGACGTCAGAGTCGCCCGGCGCTACGGGTTCTCGGACGAAGATCTCCTGGCGCTGACGAAGAAGACCGCCGACGAGATCGAGGCGCTCTCCGGAACGCCTACCTACAAGATGGTGGACACCTGCGCCGCCGAGTTCCCGGCGACGACGCCCTACTTCTACTCCACCTGGGAGGAGGGGTGCGAGCTCGTCCGGGACGGCGCGAAGAAGGTGCTGATCCTCGGTTCCGGGCCGATCCGGATCGGCCAGGGGATCGAGTTCGACTACTGCACCGTCCACGCGGTGATGGCGCTTCGCGAAGAAGAGGGGATCGAGGTCCATATCGTCAACAACAACCCCGAGACGGTCTCGACCGACGCCGACACCTCCGATCGGCTCTTCTTTGAGCCGATGCAGCTTGAGGACGTCGTGAACATCCTCAAGAAGGACGACTACTACGGCGTCATGGTCCAGTTCGGCGGCCAGAACTCGGTGAACCTGGCCGTGCCGCTGGAAGCGGAGATCAAACGTCTCGGTCTGGCGACGAAGATCCTCGGCACGTCGCCCGATGCCATGGATGCGGCGGAGGACCGCGACCGGTTCAGCCGGCTCCTGACCAGGCTCGATATCCCGAGCCCGGCGAACAGTTCCGCCTACTCCGAGGAGGAGGCACGGAAGATGGCCGGGGAGATCGGCTACCCGGTGCTGGTCAGGCCGTCCTACGTCCTCGGCGGCCGGGCGATGGAACTCGTCCACGACGAGGCCGAACTCGAGAGTTATATCAAGGAGGCCGTCCGGGTGAGCCGGAAGCACCCGGTGCTGATCGACTCCTTCCTCCAGAATGCCGTCGAGGTCGACGTCGATGCGGTCTCTGACGGGACGGACGTCCTGATCGGCGGCATCATGGAGCACATCGAGTGGGCCGGGGTCCACTCCGGCGACTCGGCCTGCGTCATACCGGCGCAGTCCCTCTCGCCCTCGGTGATCGCGCGGGTGCGCGACTACACGAAGAAGATCGCTCTCGGCCTCGGGGTCTTCGGGCTGATCAACATCCAGTATGCCGTTAGAAACGACATGGTCTATGTCCTGGAGGCGAACCCGCGTGCGAGCCGGACGGTGCCGTTCGTCGCGAAGGCGACGGGCATCGCGCTCGCGAAGATCGCGGCGAAGGTGATGGTGGGGCGCAAACTCGCCGATATGGATGTTGCCGAACGGGAGATCGAGCACGTTGCGGTCAAAGAGGTGCTCCTGCCCTTCAACAAACTCCCCGGCGTCGACACTGTCCTCGGCCCGGAGATGAAGAGCACCGGCGAGGTGATGGGCATCGATTACGACTTCGGCCGTGCCTACTACAAGGCATGCACTGCTGCAGAGAACACCCTGCCGACGAGCGGCAACGTCTTCATCTCGGTGACGGACGAGCAGAAAGAGGAACTCCTGCCGGTCGCCCGGAAACTCCGGGAACTCGGCCTCTCACTCTACGGGACGAGCGGGACGGTCGACTTCCTCACCCAGAACGGCGTCGAGGCGAACCTTGTGCGGAAGGTCCAGGAAGGTTCCCCGAACGTCATCGACGCGATGCGTTCCGGCAACATCCGGCTGATCATCAACACCCCGGCGGACAAGGCGTCCCGGCAGGATCACATCCAGATCATGCGGGCCGCCGTCGATTACGGCATACCCTACATCACCACCCTCCAGGCGGCGCGGGCGGCCGCGATGGCGATCGACGCCATCAAGCGCGAGGAGATTACTATCGAGCCGCTCGGGCACTACCACGGGCTGGCGTGATCCCGGGATCTTACCACCCTTTCTTTTTCTTCCAGTGTTCTCATCCAGTTCATCTCACGCGAAGAGCGAGCGTAGCGATCTTGAGCACCGTAGGTGCGAGCTGCGACGGGCCGAACGCGACCGGCCGAAGGGTGCGATGTTCCGTAGGAACGGAGCAGGAGCACCGAAGGTGCGGGGCGGAAGCGCGAGCACCGTTAGGTGCGAAGGGCAGGAGCGTGAGAAGACCCGAAGGTCTTCGAGGTGCGACCTTCCCTGTGGGGGGAGCATGAGAAGCCATCAGGCTCCGAAGGAGAGTTC
The DNA here is from genome assembly GCF_000691865.1 of Methanoculleus sp. MH98A. Lineage (GTDB taxonomy): Archaea > Halobacteriota > Methanomicrobia > Methanomicrobiales > Methanoculleaceae > Methanoculleus. Next base: position 8,741 of record NZ_JMIO01000012.1, read on the forward strand.
CTCTCGGATAACCGATCTTCGCGTTCTTCGCGGCTTCGCGTGAGGTAGTCAGGTTGAGCACCGAAACAGTCTCACGCGAAGGACGCGAAGCCGCGAAGTGCGACCTCCCCTGTGGGGAGGGAACATGAGCACCGCCAGGTGCGAATGACATTCCAAAGAAACGTCGTTCTGAATGGTGCTCAAGCTCGCTTCGCTCGCTCTTCGCGTGAGACTACATCGGTTCCCGGCGGTGAAAGCACCCCTGTCAGAGGTCACACTGCCTGCGGTTAGCAACGCAACACCTAGACGGTTGCGTGAGAATTTTTTGCAAAAAAAAGGGGGTTATGCGTTCCCGAGCCAGACGTCGACCTTGTCGCGGTTGGCGTCGACCCACTTCTGTGCGGCTTCCTCTTCGGGCATGCCGTCCGCGATATCGGTCATGACCGACGCGATGTCCTCGCCGGTCCACTCGAACCGCTCAAGGATGGCGTGGGCCTCCGGGTCGTCTTCCGCCAGGCCCTGCCGCGCGAGGGTCACGACGTCCTCGGCTCCGCCGTAGACGCCCTTCGGGTCTTCGAGGAACTTGAGATCGTAGCGGCCGAACTTCCAGTGCGGCGACCACCCGGTCACCACGACCCACTCCTCATTGTTGATGGCGGAACCCAGCTCCGCCGCCATGCCGGCGCTGCTGCTTGAAACCAGCTCGTAGTCGAGATCGTACTCATCGATGGCCTGTTCGGTCCGGGTCATGATGCCCGCACCTGGCTCGATGCCGACGATCCGGCCGTCGAACTGGTCAGAGACACCGTTCATCTCCTCGATCGAGTCGATGGTCACGTAAGTCGGGACGACAAGCCCGATACGTGCCGCTGCGGGGATGTTTTCATTGACGTAATCGATCTGGTCGCCGTACTGCTCCCAGTAGTGCGCATGGGTGTGCGGGAGCCATCCGGTCGTCGTGAAGTCGACGTCTCCGCTGGCGAGCGCCTGGAAGAGCGGTCCTGCGTCGACTGCGACCATTTTGACATCGTATCCCGCTTCTTCAAAGACCTGCTTCATCACGTTGCTGCTGGCAATTGCACAGTCCCACGTGACGTAGCCGATGCTGACCTTTTTTGCCTCAGTTTCCGTACCGGTGCAGCCGGCAGAGAAGAGGCAGAGTGTCAGAATTAAGCCCGTCAGTGCGAGCAGGCTTCCAATTTTTCGAACCATAATTCACCTTATAGATTTTTGTCCCGCCAGAAGGCGGGTAGATTGCATTCAGAACCCGGCTCTGTGGGGTTCCGGGTTCTCACGAACTGTCCGGGACGGCGATTCACCGATGACCCGGATATCGAGCAGAGGTGGCGGTAGATGCCACTCCTGGCGTGTTTGCACCCCAGAGCAAAAAGGCCAGTTTTTGACCGGTTCAACGTATGGCCTTAACCATATATAGGTTTTGCGGGTTCCGTTCGGCGAACGGAGCCCGGTTGAAACTGGATTTTAAAGTGCGTGCAGCCGGGAAATAATCCTCGATGTGCAGGCGACGTCGCCGTTCTGCCGTTGTCCGGTGCACGGGAAGTTCGCGAAAAAAATGTGGGACCCGATCCGCTTTTCCCGGTCACGACCTCTCATTGTGCTACGGCATGAGGTTCTGGGTGATCCGGTCAAGGATGATCGCGATGATCACGATGGCAAGCCCCGCCTCGAACCCCCCGCCGATATCCACCCGCTGGATGCCCACGAGCACCTGGTAGCCGAGCCCTCTGGCACCGATCATCGATGCGATGACGACCATGGAGAGGGCGAGCATGATGCACTGGTTCACCCCCGCCATGATGGTGGGAAGCGCAACCGGGAGCTGCACCTTGAGGAGTTTCTGCCGGGGCGTGGAACCGAAGGCGTCCGCGACCTCGATCAGTTCGATCGGCACCTGCCGGATCCCGAGGTTGGTGAGGCGCAATGCCGGCGGTATTGCGAAGACGACCGTTGCGATGGTGCCCGGCACGTTCCCGATGCCGAAGAAGATCACGGCGGGGATGAGGTAAACGAACGAGGGCATCGTCTGCATGAAGTCGAGGATCGGCCGGAGCGCTGCATTGATCGTGTCGCTTCCTGCGGCCGCGATACCGAGCGGGATCGATATCGCGAGCGCGACGATCGTCGAGACGAGGACGAGCGCCAGGGTGAGCATGGCCAGGTTCCAGAGCTGGAGATCCCAGATCAGCAGCAGGCCGAGCGCGGTGAGCGCTGCCAGTTTGATGTCGCGCCGGGTGACGAACCAGACCAGCACGCTTACCAGGACGATCAGGATCGGTGCCGGTATGGCGATCAGGATGCTCTGAAACCCGCCGATGAGGAACCCGAGCCCTCCGCTGATGGCATCGAGCAGCCAGCCGAAGTACTGCTCGATCCAGTAAACGAGCACTTCGATGGCATCTCCAATAGGAATTTTAGGCAGTTGCATTCACATCCTCCCCCTTTCTTGCCAGAGCAGCAAGGATGGCGCCACGTGATATGACGCCCCTGAGCCTGCCGGTATCGTCCACCACCGCCACAGGATAGGGGCTCTCGACGATCAGCGATATGATGTCGCCAAGCGATGCATCGGGAGCCACGACGGGAACGTCGGTGATGAGGATGTCGGCGAGCTGTTTGCCCTTCTTGACCGCCTCGGCGGCGGCGTCGAGCGTCACCCGGCCCTGGAGTATGCGCTGGCGCGTGATCACGAATATCCCCAGGATGTCGTGCTCCTCCATGAGGTGCAGGGCAACCCTCGGGCCCGCGGTACATTGGGCGACCGGCTCGGGGCGGCGCATCACCTCGCTTGCTGTGAGAACCCTCGTGAGGTCGACGTCGGCGACGAACTTCTCGACGTAGGCGTTCTCGGGGTTCGTCAGGATCTCTTCCGGCGTGCCGACCTGCACGATTGCGCCGTCCTTCATCAGGGCGATCCGGTCGCCGAGTTTCAGGGCCTCGTCGAGGTCGTGGGTGACGAAGATGATCGTCTTGCCGAGCCGCTGCTGGAGGTCCAGCAGTTCATCCTGCATGTCCCTGCGGATAAGGGGATCGAGAGCGCTGAACGCTTCGTCCATCAGGAGTACATCCGGGTCGCTGGTGAGCGCGCGGGCAAGCCCGACGCGCTGCTTCATCCCGCCGGAGAGCTCGTCAGGCATGCTCCCCCCGTAGCCCCCGAGCCCCACCATCTGGAGCACTTCCTCGGCTTTTGTGTGCCGTTCTTCCGCCGAAATGCCCTGGATCTCAAGGCCGAAGGCGACGTTGTCGAGAACTGTCTTGTGCGGAAGGAGAGCAAAACTCTGGAAGATCATCCCGAGCTTGCTCCGCCGGGTCGTTCGGAGTTCTTCCTGGCCCATGCCGACGATGTCCTCGCCGTCAAGCAGTATTTCGCCCGCGGTGGGTTCGATGAGCCGGTTGATGCAGCGCAGGAGCGTTGATTTCCCACTCCCGGACAGTCCCATCAGTACGAACGTCTCGCCCGGCATGACGTCGAACGAAACGTCATCGAGGGCCAGCGTCGAGCCGGTCTCCTCGTAGATCTCCTGTTTCGAGCGGCCTGTTCTATGGAGTTCCAGTGCCTTTTCCGGGTCCTGCCCAAATACCTTGGTCAGGTCCCTGACGCTGATTATTGGTTGTAATGATCTTGTGCTCTCTCTGGGTATCTCCTCAAAAATGACGGACCCCTCCAGCTTCACGATTTCTATGTTATCTGCTTTATATTTTCGGGTTCCTTAAAATCCGATTCATTTCGGACGGTTTTTAATTTTTGGACCATTTTGATGTTTTTTAAACGCTGGGTTGCATGAATGCTCCTTATCCCGTGATTTATCTATATTGTGCCGACTATTTTCTATATAGTGCCCATTCTTCCGGATCCCGGGTCCTCTCCCGGCCCCCGGTGACCTCCGCCCGCGCAGGCAGGCGCCGGGATTGCGTGGTCGCTGCTGCAGTGCCTCCGGGACCTCCGTGCCCAATCCTTTGGCATAAAAACAGGGAATGATCGGGATTCCTGCCGGTGCGTCCGTCCATACCATTTCTTTTATTGGGTGAAAAGTCATATCAATGTAGATTACTCCAGTCTGCCTTCAGGCAGGTAGGAACGCGGAGATCAATACCATGGAACAGGGAAAAGTCGTCCTAGCATTTTCAGGAGGTCTCGACACCTCTATCTGTATCCCCCTCCTGCGCGAGCACTACGGGTTCGATGAGATCGTCACCGTTGCCGTCGACGTGGGCCAGCCCGAGGAGGAGATCGCCCGGGCAACCGAGAAGGGCCGGATGCTTGCAGACAACCACTACACCATCGATGCGAAGGAGATGTTCGTAGCGGACTGCATCTTCCCCTCGATACGAGCGAACGGGTCGTATGAGGGTTACCCGATGGGCACGGCGCTTGCCCGCCCGCTGATCGCCGAGGAGATCGTGAAGGTCGCGAAGCAGGAAGGCGCCTCGAAGATCGCGCACGGGTGCACCGGCAAAGGAAACGACCAGCTCCGGTTCGACTTCATCTTCAGGGCCGCCGGATACGATATCGTTGCGCCGATGCGGGAGATGAACCTGACCCGGGAGTGGGAGATCTGCTACGCACAGGAACACGATATCCCGGTGACGGTGGCGAAGGACAAGCCCTACAGCATCGACGAGAACTGCTGGAGCCGGAGCATCGAGGGCGGCAAACTCGAGGACCCGGCCTTCCACCCGCCCGACGATATCTACGCCTGGACGGTGTCGCCGAAGGATGCTCCCGACACGATGGAGGAGATCCGTATCGAGTTCGAGCAGGGGGTTCCTGTCGCTCTCAACGGGAAAAAGATGCCCGGCCTTGCCCTGATCCGGGAGTTGAACCGGATCGCCGGAAGGAACGGTGTCGGCCGCAACGATATGGTCGAAGACCGGATCCTCGGCCTGAAGGCCCGCGAGATCTACGAGCACCCGGCCGCGACCGCCCTCCTCGCCGCGCACAGCGATCTCGAACGCCTCGTCCTGACCCGTTCGGAACTCGCGTTCAAGCATATCGTCGACGACAGGTGGTCGGAACTCGCCTACATGGGGCTCGTGCACGAACCGCTCTTCCACGCGCTCAATGCGTTCATCGACAAGACGCAGGAGCGGGTGAACGGCACCGTGGACGTCGGCCTCTACAAGGGCAGCGTGAAGGTGCTCGGACGGAGCTCGGACGGAGCGCTTTACTCCGACGATCTCGTCTCCTTCGACTCGACGACGCTCGATCAGAACCACGCCGTCGGGTTCTCGAATTACTTCGGCCTGCAGGCGCGCCTGCTCCAAAACCTCAAGAAATGTTGAAGGGGTGCCTAGAGCACCTTCTTCCCTGCTTCTTTTCCCGGCGTGCACTCGAAGATGTCGGTGATCTTGATGACGATGAGCGATTTCGCCGGGTACTGGTGGCCCTTCGTCCTCACCTGGTCACGGAACTTCTCGTAATCGGGGCCGGATGTCTTGATCTCCGTATCCCCCTTCACCTGGAAGCAGCGCTTGGTCTCCTGGTCGTAGAAATAGAGCGCCGTGACAGGGTTCTCTTTGAGGTTTTCAAGCGTCTTTACCATGTAGTTGTCCATGATCCAGATGGTATCGTCGCCGACGAGCTGGATCGATGCCATCGGCGCCACGTTCGGAACACCGCTTTTGGACGCGGTAGCCATCGGCATGACTTTGGTCTTCGTAAATATCTCTTTAATCTCACCTGAAAGCGCAACCATGCGGTTCACCTCTCCCTGGAAGCGGAACGGGCGCGGCAGAGCCGCCGCAACCTGCCCGGTAATGTGGTTATCCGTGCTATCGATATATAAGCGCTCTGCCGGAACCGGGAGTGCCGGCCGTTCGGTGGTGATCCGTGATGGCGGCGAAAGCGATCTTTCGCACGGTGCGGGGGGCCGGAGGTGCAACGGCTTCTCACGCTCCTCCCACCTGGACGGCAAAGACCAAAGCCTCTTCAAACTCCTGGATTCTAACCCGGGCGCCAAACGCCACCCGAATCAATAAATCTTGCTGGAGAAGCCGGGATGCCGTCACGGGAACCGGAAGAAAATGCTTCCTGGGGTTTCCTCCCTCTCCGTGTCCCTGGAACCGTATGGAATCATGGAAAGGTATAAAGTAGCAGACGGGGAAACGACTACTATGTGTGCCCGCTTTTTGGAGCGCTTTTTCAAACCTACACCCCACATCGTCGAAAGCCCGCCTCCGCCGTCGCTCTCGCATGGGGCGGGCTCGGGTGTTCCCGAGTACCGGGTGAAGCCCTATTTTATCGTGGCGTCTGTTGAGATGGGCAATACCACGACAAAGTGCATCCTGACCGGCACGAATCTGGAGACGGGCAGGTCCTATGTCATCAACAAGACCGTGACCATGAGCCGCGACGTCCGGGCACCGAAACCGGGCGAGACGATCTTCGGGGCGACCCTGGACGGCACGGAACTGACGCGGGAGTCGGTTACGGAACTGGTGCGCGACACCCTGATTCGATGCCACGACGAGGCTCACCTGAGCATCAAGGACGATCTCGACTTCGTCGTCAGGAGCACCGGCGTCGTGGCGGCGATGGACTCTCCCGACCAGGTCGGGGACTTCGTCATTGCTCTTGCGAACGGCTGCCTTGAAGCAGGCGTTCCCCCGCGGAAGATGACCCCGCCGATGTCGATCGACAACCTCCCGCCGAAACTCCGGCAGTTCTCGTTTGCCGATAAAGTGGTCTTCGTCGGTGCGGTGGCCGGCGTCGTGCCGCCGGTCGGGTGCACCGGTGTCGAGATGGTGGCAAACGAGATGGAGGGGGAGCTTGCGATGGCGGGCATCAAGGAGGGCGCAAAGTGGACGCCGGTCGACTTCCGGAACCCCTGCATATCCATCGACTTCGGGACGACGCTTGATGGGCGGATCACGAGTGATGTCGCTCCCGATGAACCGAACCCGTTTGCGCAGACGACCGGGAACTTCTGCGGGCTCGCGGGCGCCATACCGGACGCGATCGTCCGGGGCACCCAGCTCGTGAATGACCAGACGGGAACCGCGCTCGACCTCTTCGGCGACCACAGCATCAGGGGCGCGTTCGGGGGCAGGAAACGTTCCGTCGTCGAGGAGTACGTCGACCGCTGCCACGAGCATATCGATATCCGGATTGTTCCCACCGACCGGACGCGGTTCGGGCGGGTTCCGGTCTGCGCGGACATGGCCGACAAGTCGGGCGTTGCTCTCATCGGATGCGACTCGGGCGTCAACGGCAGCGGGATGCCGGATCTTGAGGCAATCGGGCGCGATATCCACGAGAAACACGGCGTGGCGATGCTGACCGAGGTCGTCGACCGGGTCTGCGCGAGGATGGCGCTCCGGCTCATCGACGTCGCCGTCGAGAGAGGGATGGTTCCGCCGAACTCGTCGATCGGGTTCACCGGGCGTGCGGCGATATCGGGGAGGAAGCCCGAGTACATCCTTGCAGGTGTCGCCGAACGGAATCTCTACGATACCCCGAACGACCACCTGGTCTTCGTGGACGACGGTCTTGCCCGGGGAGCGGCACTGATGGGCCGGTGCATGAATTCTCTCGGGAAACCGAAAGCACCACTCGGCGGCGTGCGGGGAGGGCCATGTATTATGTCCCGCCGGATCAAAATAGGAAAGTAGGATCTGGTAACCATGGCTGAAGAAGAACTCTACGATATGCTCGTTCCCCCCGGTGTGCCGCGGAAGATGATCTACGACGTCGTCGAGAAGTATGACGTCGAAGTGGTGCGCCGGCAGCGGAAGATGTCGTTCGCAAACATGGACGGAGATGCACGGGAACTGATTGCGTTCCGCGGAAAGAAGGAAGTCGTCGAAGAAGTGCAGAAATACCTTTTTGAGCAGCTCAAAGAGTTCGTCGCGGAATAACTGCATCTTTTTTTGTTTGTGCGCCGGGGATTGCCGCCGCGAGGCATAGCCTTGGGGTGCACGGTGAAGACCGGGCGGTGGTATGAGAGGGAGTTGCCGCACGGGGGCTATTTGAGGGGATCTCGGGGCCTTCCTGGCAGTAAAATTCGTTCAAGGATTTTTCAGGGCTCTACGCACCTCGAACTATCGGTGCTCAAACTCTGCTCTTACTGGAGCACCGCCTATTACCATACACGGCTTTCCAGGGGACTACGCACCTGCGGTGCTCGTGCTCCTGACCCGAAACCCTTTGGGTTTCTCCAGCTCCGGCCCTTCAGCCCATCGCACCCTTCGGCCAGTCGCATATCGCCACGCACTACCCCCGCCCCCTGGGCGGGGGAGGAGCGCGAAGCGCGGGTGGGGTGGGGTTACAGGAGTATCTGTATGTAGTGGAGACAGGGGAGGGGGCATGCCCCCTCCCCGTCAGCCCCTCCCCCAATGGCGATACCCCCACGATCCAGTGTCCCGGGATTTCTCACGGCCAGGGCGTATGTTCGAGCTTGAGATGTTACCTGGTTTCGAATCGCAACGATTCCTCAGAACTGGCAACAGAAGCACTGCCTGGTGCGAGTTGCACAGTTCGCTGAAAATCCTTTGACGGGTTCCCCTGCCAGGGGACACCATAACCCCCGGCCGGAACGAGCCCATAACCGTTCTCACCCGTCGAACCCCGGGCGGAACGGGCGCAGTTGTGTTTTAGTCCGTCGACGCCATCCCACCCGCGATCAGGCGCACGAGGAGCGCCTTCTGCGCGTGGAGCCGGTTCTCGGCCTGGTCCCAGACGATGCTCTGCGGCCCCTCCATCACCTCGTCGGTGATCTCCTCGCCCCGGTGGGCGGGGAGGCAGTGCATCACGAGAGCGTCGGGGGACGCCTGCGCGAGGAGGCGGGAGTCTATCGTGTAGCCTTTGAGCGCCTGCAGCCGCTCGGCACGCTCCTGTTCGTCGCCCATGGAGACCCAGATGTCGGTGTAGAGGACGTCCGCGTCCCTGACCGCATCTTTTGGGTCGGTGACGATGGTGACCTTACCCCCCGCCGCCCGTGCCCGGTCGACGATCTCGTCCTTCGGCCGGTAGCGCGGGGGGCCGGCAACCGCAACCTCCATCCCGGTCAGGGCGGAGGAGAGGATCCACGAGTTGCAGACGTTGTTGCCGTCCCCGACCCACGCGAGCTTCAGGCCGTGAAGATCGCCGAACCGCTCGCTGAGGGTCATGATGTCGGCCAACACCTGGCAGGGGTGCAGGCGGTCGGAGAGGCCGTTGACGACCGGAACGTTCGCGTAGCGGGCGAACTCCTCGATGGTGGCGTGACTGTAGGCGCGGATCATCACCGCATCGACGTAGCGGGCAAGGACCCGTGCCGTGTCCCGGATCTCCTCGCCCCGCCCGAGCTGCATGTCCTGGGGATTTAAGAAGAGCGCGTGGCCGCCGAGATCGGACATCCCCACCTCGAACGAGACCCGGGTGCGGGTGGACGCCTTCTCGAAGATCATCCCGAGGCTCTTGCCCCTCAGGAATTCGTGCGCGGTTCCCGCGGACTTCAGTCTCTTCAGGCGCACTGCGTCGGCAACGATGCTCTCGAGTTCGTACTCGTCGATATCGAGGAGCGAGAGAAAATCCTTCTTCATAAAATCTCCCTCATGTGACGGCACCTTTTCTCGAGGATCTCGGGTGTGCCGATGTCCCTGCGGTGAAAAACGCTTCCCGAGACGGAAGATGCCGCTTTCTCGGCTATCGCCTCGGCCTCCTCGAGCGTCTCGCCCCTCCCGACGAACGCGAGCGTCCGCGACGTCAGGGTATGGAGCGTCCCGTTTTGCTCCTCGACGCTTGCGTAATACAGCAGGGCGTCGCCGTAGTCGCCGAGGGTGAGCGGTTCGTTCGCCCTTGGCGCCTCCGGGTAGCCCTCGGGGACGAGGTACTTGCAGACCGTCGCCTTGTTCGCGAACCGGACGTGCGACGGCGCAAGATCGCCCGCGATGATGTGGCCGACGATCCCGGCAAAGTCCGATTCCAGGAGCGAGAGAACGTTCATGGCCTCGGGGTCACCGAAGCGGGCGTTGAACTCGATGACTTTCGGGCCTTCGCGGGTGTTCATGAACTGGCCGTAGAGGATCCCCCGGTAGGGCGTCCCCTCGGCCCGCATGGCCGCGACCGTGTCTGTCATGATCCGGAGGGCTTTCTCGTAGTCCCGACGGGAGACGAAGGGGAGCATGTGATCTTCCAGGGAGTAGGAGCCCATGCCGCCGGTGTTCGGTCCCACGTCCCCTTCGTATGCACGCTTGTGGTCCTGCACGAGCGGCATGGGCACCAGGTGCTCGCCGTCGACGAACGCCTGGAGGGTAAACTCCTCCCCCACGAGCCGCTCTTCCAGGACGACGCTCCCCCCGATCTCCCGGGCATACTCGACCGCCCCCGCCACATCGACGTGCTCGCCCATGATTCGCACGCCCTTCCCGCCGGTGAGCCCGATCGGCTTGACCGCGAGGTCGCCGTCGTAGGACTCGATGAACCGCCGTGCCTCCTCCGGGTCGCGGCAGACCCGGTACTCAGGGCACCCCGCGATTCCGTGCCGTTCCATCAGCCGGCGGCAGAACGCCTTGTCCGTCTCGATCCGGGCCGCGGCACGCGTCGGCCCGAGAGACGGTATCCCCGCCGTCTCAAGGTGGTCGACGATGCCCGCCTCAAGGGGGGCCTCCGGTCCGATGACTGCGGCGTCAACTCCGCAATTGGTGGCGAATGGTAGTATTTTCTCGATATTGGTCTCTTTTTCGAGGAGCACCCGCTCCGCGAGCCGGGCAATTCCCGGGTTCTTGCGTGCCATGACAGAAAAAATCTTCGTGTCGCTGTTGCAGGAAAGCGCCCTGGTGATCGCATGCTCCCTGCCACCACCGCCTACAACGAGTACTTTCATATCCATCATATTTGCCCGCTCTTAAAAAATGTTTATCCGTCCAGCAGTTCGCTGACCCGCACAAGTGCAAGAAGAGACGCGCCTTTTTCTGCAAGCGCCTCGCGAGCGCCCGCTTCCCGGTCGACGACGGTCATTACCCGGTCGACGTGCGCGCCCGCGGCACGAAGGGCCTCAAGACCGTAGAGGGCGCTCCCCCCTGATGTGGTCACATCCTCGACCAGCAGCACGTTTTTCCCGGTAACATCGCCGATGATCGTCCCGGATTTTCCGTGACCCTTCTCCTCCTTCCTGATGATGGCATACGGCCGGCCGCTCGCGAGCGAGACGGCGACGGCGATCGGTACGGCACCGACCGCTACGCCGGCAACCATCTCGAAATCTTCCCTTTCGGCAATGGCTTTCCCGATCTCCCTGAGGATGGCGGGGTTCGTTGTCGCAGCTTTTATGTCGATGTAGTAAGAACTCTGGGCTCCCGAGGCGAGGACGAACTCCCCAAACTCGATAGCCCCACACTCAAGCAACAGTGTCGCGATTGGGTTTACCATGGTACCTCTTTAACTCCGATGTAATAACCGATAATATTCACCACCCGGTGCAGGAGAGGCGTCATGACGATGATCCAGACTGCGATGGGTAAGGTGATGGTTCCGAACAACCACTGGGGGTCGAAGATGAGCATCAGCAGGAAGGAACCGGCGACCAGGTCGTACTGGTCGGCCAGGAACCAGGATTCACCCCGACCCTTGCCCAGTCTCCGCTTCAGGAAACTTTTTGCGAGATCACCGAGGAGCGCGCCGGTTGCAAGGAGGGTGACGGAGAGGAACGTCTGCTGGGGGAGAGCACCCAGGCAGAACGCGGCAGCCGCCCAGATCTCGATGAGACCCACCAGCACCCCCGAGAGGACGCCACCGAAGAATCCCCGGTACGTCTTTCCGTCGCCGAAGATCCTTCTCCCGTCGGAGAACGTCCGCCCGAGATCGATGGGCGTCCCGCCGCCGAAGAGTGCAGCCGCCGAATTCGGCACGTATGCCGGAATCATGATCCACAGTGCCGCGAGCCCGGAAAAAATCCAGTAGCCGATGTCTGTACTGATAACTGTCAATATTCAGTACAATCAGTAAATATAAAGATTAAAGTGTCGAAACATGAGATACGAATGAAAGGTGGGCACGGTGAGAGAATGCTGATAAAAAAGACGAAGAGCCTCTGCCCAACATGCGGTCGCGTGCTCGATGCCGATATCGTTGAGGAGGGGGGGGAGGTCTGGCTGGTCCGTACCTGCCCCGAACACGGCGCGTACCGGGGCCTCTACTGGTCCGATGCAGAGATGTACCGGAGATTCGATGCTTACGAGCGTATCGGAAACGGGATCTCGAACCCGCAGAAGGTTGTCTCCCCGGCAGGATGCCCGAACGACTGCGGCATCTGTGAAAACCACCGGTCGACGACGCTGCTCGCGAATATCGACCTGACAAACCGGTGCAACCTCAACTGCGACTTCTGCTTTGCGAACGCCAGGGCATGCGGTTACGTCTACGAACCGACGTTCGACCAGGTCATCGGGATGCTGCGCATGTTGCGCGAGGAAAAGCCTGTACCGGCGCCTGCCGTCCAGTTCTCGGGCGGCGAGCCGACAATGCGCGATGATCTGCCCGAGATCATCCGGAAGGCAAAAGAACTCGGGATGTCCCAGGTGCAGGTCGCGACGAACGGTATCCGGCTCGCACAGGACCCCGACTACGCCCGGCAGCTCAAAGAGGCCGGGCTCTCCACCGTCTACCTCCACTTCGATGGCGTGTCCCGCGAGACGAACTCGAAACTCGCGAGTGACTGGCGGGCAATAGAGAACTGCGAGAGGATCGGCATGGGAGTGGTGCTGGTGCCTACGGTCATCAAGGGCAGGAACGACCACGAGGTGGGCGCCATCATCAAATACGCCGCCGAGCATATCAAGACCATCCGGGGCGTCAACTACCAGCCGGTGGCGTTCACCGGGGCCGCAAGCGAGGATGACGTCAGGAACGAACGGATCACCATCCCCGAACTTGCGGAGCGGATTGAGGAGCAGACGGACGGCGTGATCAAGAAGGACTACTTCTACCCGGTGCCCTGTGTCGTCCCGATCTCCGAACTCGTCGAGGCCTATACCGGTAAACCCCAGATCTCGTTCACCACGCACCAGCACTGCGGCGCAGCGACCTATGTCTTCGTCACCGACGAGGGGATGGTTCCGGTCAACAAGATGGTGGACGTCGATGCCTTCTTCGAGTCGGTCGAGAAGATGACGGCGAAACTCGCGAAAGGCGGCTCGCTCAACAAGTACGTGACCCTCGTCGAGGGGGTCAAAGACCTCTACGGCTCCACGAGGAAGGCGGAGCAGAAGAACACCGGGGAGTTCGTGAAACTGATAGCAAAGGCTCTCGTGATGCAGAACTTCGAGGCCCTGCGTGAGTTTCACTGGAATGCCCTCTTCATCGGCACGATGCACTTCATGGACCGGTACAACTACGACCTCTCCCGGGTGCAGCGGTGCTGCATCCACTACGCGACCCCCGACGGCCGCCTGATCCCGTTCTGCACCTACAACAGCGGTCCGGTCTACCGCGAGCAGGTCTGGAAAGCCTTCGCGCAGCCCCAGAAGGACGAGTGACCGCCTGCCTTATACGAGACGGGGAGGAGTGACTGCTCGCTCGCACCTAACGGTGCTCAAGCTCGCTTCGCTCGCACTCCCCCCCGGCGGCTTTTTATGTGCACCCTATCTTTTGCGCGAAGTATTGGAGATTGTAACTTCGCTGAATCTGGTGTGGGTGGGGGCTATTGATAGAGCCTTACGCGATAGAGACAGGGGGGATGCTCCTGCCGTCCTGGCAGTCGCGCTCTGGAACATCGCACTCCCCGTCGGCCCCTCTCCCGATGGCGATACCCTCACAGCCCAGTGTACGGGGAGTACCTGGAGAAGAACCATGCACGGCTGCCCACCGGGTATCGCCATGACTGCCCCCGCCCCGAGGTGTGGGGTGCGACGGGCCATAGGGCCGGAGCATGAGCACCGAAGGTGCGGAGGAGGAGGCCGAAGGCCGGGCGGGGTGGGGGTTACAGATATACCGAAGTGGTGGGTGATACCGGGAGAAACCATATGCGATAGAGACAGGGGAGGGGGGCGTGTCCCCCCTCCCCGTCAGCCCCACCCCAGTGGCGATACCCTCACGGTCCACTGCACCGGGGAGATACTGGAAATGTGATGTATGCGCCCCGAACCATGTTTTTTCCACCGGCTATCGCCATGACTGCCCCCTTCCAGCGTGGGCGGGGGAGGGCCGGGTGGATTTCTCCCCCGATGAGGCGGGGGCAAGTTTGGCAAAGACGGGGTCATCTTCATTCATACAGCATGGACACCCAATCATCTGGCCTCGTGCAAGCGTCACGGAAACGGCAGTTCGTATCCCCCGTCCCCGTCCCGCAGGACGAGGGCGGCGATGGCGAGGTCCTGGATGGCAAGCCCGGTGGAGTCGAAGATTGTAATGGCGTCCGGGGACGACCGCCCCTTCTTCCCGATGACGACCTCGCCGAGGGTTCCCGCGATCCGGGCGGGGTCGTAGTACCCGGTGCCGACCGGGACGTTGACCTCGCCCGAGTGGGTTGCCTGGCCGGGATCGTCGACGAAGACCTCGGCATTCTCCAGGATCGTGGGATCCAGTTCCTGTTTGCCGGGGGCGTCCGCGCCGATCGCATTGATGTGCGTCCCTTCGTGGATCCAGTCCGCCATCACGACCGGTTTCGTCGACGGCGTCGTCGTGGTCAGCACGTCGCAGTCGCAGGCGCGCTCAAGCGAGACGCTCCGGGCATTGTAGTCGGAGTAACGCGCTGCAAAAGCCTCCGCACTCTTCTCAGTCCTGCTCCAGACCAGGATCTCCTCGATCGCGAGCGAGGCGGCCGTCGCCTCGACCTGCGCCTCCGCCTGTCGCCCGGCCCCCACGATCCCGAGGGTGACGGGGTGGCGGGGCGCGAGATACTTCGCCGCAATGGCGCCCGCCGCCCCGGTTCGCAGCGCGGTGAGTTCGGTGGCGTTGATGATCGCCGTCGGGGTACCGGTCTTTATATCGATGATGACGGTGAGCGCCATGACGGTGGGAAGGCCTCTCGTGCGGTTATGCGGGTGGACGTTGACGATTTTCACCCCGGCAATCCCCCGGGCCGGGAGGTATGCCGGCATCGTCCGGAAATCTCCGCTCTCGACGAACGTCACGTAGACCTTCGGCGGCATCTGAACATTGCCTCTCCCGTGCTCGGCAAAGGCTGCTTCAATCGCCGGGTTCACCTCGGCATACGGCGGGTATCCGGCATGAACCGGGTAATACTTCATAGGTCGATCACCCCGCGAAGGCAGAGCCGCCTTGCCGTTCTCCTCGATTCGATGGAGAGATGCATAGAACTACTCCGGTGGACGGAGATATCAACTGTTTGGTGCGGGGGAATCCGGTGCGTTCATGCATGCTCCGGGAAGTCTTACAGCATGGTAGAAAAAGAGTGCGAGCGGGATTTCCCGTAAATAGGCCTCACGTACACCGTCGGTGCGGGTCGCCGGGAGAGAGAGAGCGGGGGTGTTGGAACCCCGGCTCTCACTCGGGGTTCTCCTGCATCCCCCGTATCGAAAGCCGGATCAGGCCGAGATTGGCATCCGACTTCGTAAGGATGCAGAGAGAGAGGTCGCCGTAGGGCGCGATGATGAGCTTCCCTGCCGGTGTCTCGAGGATTATCTGGGAGAGGTCGCCCATCTCCATATCGCCGGTGATGCGGGTGCCGGCACGGAGCAGGTCTTCAGCGACCGCGGCTACCTGCTCGAAGTCCGCGGAGCCGAGCGACTGAAGGGCAAACCCCTCGTGGAAGACCGAGACTGCAACGACGCCCGGCTGGCGCACGATCTGGTCGAGGCAACTCGTATCCACCGACCCTATCCGGGAAGAAGGCTTTGCACCGCTCTCGCTGATCAGGCACTCCGCCTCACGGGAGGCTTCCCGGGCCGCCTCGGTTTCCTCGCCCGTGTAAGCGATGAGTTCCGAATCGAGGGACGGCCGTTCAAACAGGTAACTGTAAGCTTCGTCTCCGCTGAGCAGCAAACCTTTGCTACTGTTCTCGAACGCGGCTGCGTACGGCTTCCCGTTCTGAACCAGGACAAAACCGGTTCCTCCGGGCTCGTTGATGCGCACCGCTCCGGTGAAGTGAGGGCTGATTGAAGCAAGGGCCGAGAGAGGCCCCTGCAGTCGTCCGAGTGAGATGCCGTCGGGTAGCATCGTCTCACAGAGCAGCAGTTATCCGATCCCTGTTCTTCTTCAGTTCGTAGCGGATTCTCCCGACATTAACGTTCGCGTTCGCCACAATGGCGATCAGCTCGTCCTCCGAGAGCGGGGAGAGCAGGATGGGACCGTTCTCCAGTTCGATGAGCATCTGGTTCATCTCACCCTTCCCGAGTTCGTCGCTCATGGCTTCGGACGTACCCATACCTGTCGATGCCATGGCACCCAGGGCCTCGACGTCCACGTCCCCGGCAACGACGCTCTCGATCACAAAGCCGTCCCGCCCCGCCACGACTGCGGCGGTAACCCCGTCAAGTTTCAGGAATTCTCCCAGGATCTGTTTTAGCATGTTCTATCTCCTCATGTTCTCCGAACGCATTCGATCTTGAGGGGCATCCTCCCGATTGCGTGCGTCGCGCACGAGATACAGGGATCATACGCCCTGATGATCATCTCGATGCGGTTTGCTGCCCCGTCGGTCAACGCTCCGTTCTCCACCACCCGGCGTGCCATATCCTCCACACCGCGGTCCATCCCGTAGTTGTTCTGGCAGGTCGCCACGATCAGGTTGCACCGCTCGATGACGCCGTTTTCATCGACGGAATAGTCGTGGATCAGGGTTCCCCGGGGTGCCTCGATGAGCCCGATACCCCGGCGGTTCACGACCGCTCCCACAGGCGTCCGGATGTCTGAGCCGGTGATGCCCGGGTCGGAGAGCAACTGGACGGCCTGCTCGCACGAGGCGAGGAACTCGATGTAGCGTGCCAGATTGTATGCGAGCGTGGCCTGGGTGACGGTGCCGAACCGCTCGCGGTACTCCGCGAGAGCAGCGTCCGCGTGCTCCGTGCCCATCTTCTGCACGATGTTGAGCCGGGCGAGCGGCCCGACCCGGTAGTAATCGCCGCCTTTGAACCGGGCAAACTTCAGGTACGACCAGTCCTCCGAGTACTCCTCGATGAAGTTCGTGTAGTCCTGGCCCGAGAACGAACCGAGCTGACCTCCGTCCGGCCCGACCATCATAGCAGGCCCTTCGTAGGTCGAGTAGACCCCGTTGTTGGCCATGCCCAGGAAGCCGGTCGTTACGGCCCCGAACTCCATATCGACGCCGTCGAGGAGACCGCGCGCGACATCCCATCCTTCACGGGCGATTCCGAGCGCCTCGTTTGCCATGGTGAGTAGTTCCGCTTTCTTTCCTTCCGTGAGCGCCGTCGACATCCCGCCGGGCACCGCGTTAGACGGGTGGATGGGTTTGCCGCCGACCGCTTCCGTCAGACGCTGACCGAACTTCCGGACCGCGATCGCCTTCTTCGCGAGATCCGGTGAGTGACGGGCAAGCCCGATGACGTTCCGCGTCTCTGCCGGTGCGTCGTGGCCCAGGATGAAGTCCGGAGCCGCGAGCATGAAGAAGTGGAGGGCGTGGGAGTGGATGAACTGCCCGATGCTCAAGAGCTCCCGGAGTTTCTTCCCGGTTGCAGGCGGTTCGACGCCGAAGATCTGGTCGGTCGCCTTCGCTGCGGCCAGGTGGTGCGCCGAAGGGCATATCCCGCAGATGCGGGGCGTAATACGGGGTGCTTCCTCAATCGAAGCGCCGATAAGGAACTTCTCGAACCCCCTCAGTTCCACGACCTGGAAGTGGGCCGAGTCGACCTGCCCCTGGTCGTTGAGGTAGATCCTGACGCCTGCATGACCCTCGATCCGGGTCACCGGGCTGATTGTGATCTCTTTCATCTGCTCCTCTCCTTTACCAGATCCCGGATCTTTGAGTTCTCCTTGTCCTCCATGATCAGGCTCCCGATAGTGAAGGCGTACATCGTGTGCGCGGCGTCGTAGAGTTCCTTCTCCACCTCTTTCTGTGGCTTACCGGTGAGATCCGAAATTCTCCGCGCCATCATGCCGTAGATGTCCCGGCAGGGTTCGCGAAGGATGTCAAGCGAGGGGCCGTTGCACCCGTGGCACGGGATGTTGTTTTTGGGGCACGACGCCCCGCATCTCCCGAAGGTGACGCTCCCGAGACAGAGGTAGCCCTGCCCGAGCAGGCAGTGTTCGCGGTCGGGAACGCCCTCGTGCCGATGCTTGAGCGTCCAGTTCT
The DNA here is from genome assembly GCF_000691865.1 of Methanoculleus sp. MH98A. Lineage (GTDB taxonomy): Archaea > Halobacteriota > Methanomicrobia > Methanomicrobiales > Methanoculleaceae > Methanoculleus. The sequence goes on from NZ_JMIO01000012.1 coordinate 26,926, forward strand.
CGACCGGTCCCATGATCCTGTCGCATTCCGAACAGACGGACTTGCGCGAGAGTTCGAGGGTGTCTCCCGCGACCATTGCCGGGATGATCTGTTTCAAGAACGCCTCTTTTGGCGGGCAGCCCACGATGTAGTAATCGATCTTCACGAGGTCGCCCACCGCGAACGCCCGGTAGAGGAACGGCGGCACGTCTGTTGGGATAACCCCGTCGGCTTCGTCGTTTCAACCTCCCGGTAGACGCAGGAGAAGAGGTCTTCGTTCGAGCTCAGCATCGAGAGACCCGATACCCCCCCGTAGCAGGCGCAGGTTCCTAGTGCGACAAGCGTCTTTGACCGTTTCCGGATCTTCTCGAGGCGTTCGCGGTTCTCAACGTTTCGGACGGCCCCGGTCACGAACGCGATATCGATATCCTCGGGAGGTTCCTTGACGTCCATGATAACCGGGGAGTAGACGATGTCCGCTTCCGCGATGACGTCAAGGAGCATTTCATGGAGATCCAGCACTGCGATCGTGCATCCCGAACATCCTGCCAGTTCTTCGATAGCAATCTTCATCGTCTTCGCCTCATTTCAGGATCAGTTTCTTAAGGCAGGCGTTCGGGCCGGTGTGAACGATCTCCAGTTTGGCTTTCCTGCCGGTGATCTCCTCGATCGCGCCGACGACGTAACCGAAGAGCGTCTGGCAGAGCGGGCCGCCCTGTTCAAGACCGTTGCGCCGGAGCGTCTGGCGAACGATGCAGTCGTGGAAGACGAGGTAGATGAACGTCTCGCCGTTTTCCTCGATGATGAACGTCTCCTTGTCTTCGGGCTTCCAGACCTCGAACGAGTACTGGCCGCGGAGCAGGTCGGAGAGCTCGTGAAGCGCCCCTTCCACGTCTTCGCGTTTCTGGAAGTACTTGGCGACCTCGTGGCCGAACTTTTTTCCGGCACGGTAGGTGACCGCGTTTGCCCCACGGCCCGCGATCTCCTCAAGCGACCTGATCACGAGGCCGTTGAGTTTCATCACGCCGTGGAGCGTCTGTTCCATCTCTCTGGGCTTTGGTGAACACTCGAGGGGAATATCCTCGGAACGATAGACAAGATCGGAGTGAAAAGCCTCGTGCATTTCGTCGATGTATCCAGCGCTCATCAGACCACCTTCCGAAGCATTTCACAGACCTTGATGTCGATGTAGTGTCTCCGGGCAGCGTAGATGCCCCGGTGCTCGAGTGCCTGAGCCGGGCAGATCTCGTGGCAGGAAAGGCATCCCATGCAATTGTTCGGCCTGACTGCGACACTTACGTTGTTCTGGAGTTCGTACACGTTCATCGGGCAGTCCTTGACACAGAGACCGCACCCGACGCACGCGTCCTTATCCACATGTATCTCCATTGCGAGCCTCAGAAGGTGATTAACACTTCCTGCTATTAAAAGTATATAGTTTGTTCGCTAACAGGATCCATCATGTCGAAGAATATTTCGGATTTTATGCAATTTTATTCAACTTGTTGACTGTACAGGCCGTTTCAGGGTTTGCAGATAAAATAACCGCGCTCCTGTGCCGGCGGTGATGACCGGTCGCGGAGATCGGCCGCTCCGAATGGACTCTCTCCCCGATGCGTCGTGCAGCCGGAACCGGCGTTTGCACGGCTCATTACCTGGTGCTTCCCGTGCGAAAACCGGATAGAAAAAGGTGGTAATAAGCGTGATAGGCCTTGTCGGCCGTAAAGATCACGCTTTCGCCCGGAAGAGGGCGCGGGCAAGCCGGTCGACAAAGCCTTCTCCGGAAGGCTGTGTCTCTTCCTCGGCATACTCGATACCGGCTACGTCGGCGGAAAGACGCTTGAAGGCACGGGATGCGCCGGACGTTGGGTACTTCACCACGATCGGCGACCTCCCGGCAGATGCGCGCCGGATGTTCGGATCCTCCGGTATGATCCCGAGCACCCGGACCCCGAGGAGTTTCTCCATCTGTGCGCTGTTGAAGTCGTTCCCGGTGGCCGCGACCCGGTTGATGATCGCCCCTTCGATGTGCCCGCCGACTGTCTCGGTCAGGATCTTTGTCTTTAACGAGTCGACAATCGAGGAGATCTCGGGGTTCACGACGAGAATCACCCCGTCGGCAATCGTCAGCGGGATGACGCCGTCCCTGCTGATCCCTGCGGGAGCATCCAGGATCAGGATATCGAACTCGCTCACAAGGTCGGTCATAATGTCCTTGAGCCGGTCGGGGTTCGACTGCTGGAAGCCCTGCAGAGAGAGACCGCACGGCACAACCTTCACGCCGAACGGCCCGTCGTAGATGGCGTCCCTGACGCGCGCTTTGCCTGCCAGCACCTCGTGCAGGGTCACCGGCAGGTTTTCAAGCCCGAGAATGAGCCCGAGATTCGCCATTCCGACGTCGGCATCCAGAATACATGTCTTCTTCCCGTATTGGGCAAGCATCGCGCCCAGATTTGCTGTGACCGTTGTTTTGCCGGTACCGCCCTTACCGGACGCAATCGTGTATACTTTTACCATGTAATCACTCGCTGTTTTGATTTTCCCGGTCTTACACCCAGTGCTGCAGGGTTTCCCGGATATCCTGTTCGAGTGCGTTCGTCTGTTCGTCGGAGAGATGCTCCGAAGGGTGGGCGATGCCGACCACTGTCTCCCCGCGGTAGGGGACACCAAGGAGTTCCACTCCTTCTTCGTCGTGCAGTTTTCCCTCCGAGTAGAGGTGACTGTACCGTGCGGCCTCGTCCTCGCTGCCGGGCTTCGTCGAGCCGATCAGGAGACCGTCTGCGGCCGCCAGCGTCAGGGATGCAAGGCTGTATTTTTCGCTGATTGCACCAAGTGTCTCCTCAAGACTTTCCGTGTTTGCGGGATCGATAACTCTGAGGGGGGGCGTGGACACGGGCTCGGCGAGATCCGGGCCCGAGGAAGCCTCCGGCGTTACTGAAGCCTCTGGAGAATCCTGCCTGTTGATAGCCCGGGAGATCTCCGCAAGGTAGTACGCAATGCCGGCAAAACCGGCTACCGTTATTATCGTGAGGAAGATGAGGAAAAACTGGATAGTACCTGTTGAATCCATTCTGTTACCAGCTCCTGAAGTTTAGGTCTCTTTGTCCCTGATGAGGTGGTCGAGGTGAATCTTCTTGAGCATGTCCTTGCAGTTTACTTTGAAACTGCCGACCAGTTGCTCGACGTCCATCTCTTCCATGTTCTGGACGAGCGAATCGATCTCGTTGCCTCCTGATTGAGACGCCTCGGCCGTCTCCTGCGCGGGTTTCACTCCCGGCATGGGAATACGATGCCCCTCTGCGGCCGGTTCCGGACGGCGTCTGGATGAAGGTGCCGCACCGGCACCCCTCTGTCCTGAGGCTGGCGTCGCTCCTCCCGGAGCCCCTCTCCTCGCCGACGACCGTCCCGGTTTTCCGGGATCTCCGGTCGCAAACGGGGAATTGAACTCCAGGGCGAGCTGTACCTGCTCGGGCGTCAGAAGATTCAGTTCTGCCGCCACCTCGTCCTCTTCGCCCTCCAGCACCGTGTCAAGTGCGTGTTGCCCCTTTGTGCCCCCATATTCGGCAAGCACGACAAGACCTTCGTTCAGCACCAGGGTGGCACTCTCGTTGCCAAGGACGATCGTGCAGATCCCGGTAAACTGTGCTGAACTCATCTCTTCTTTCAGCGCACGGGCTGTCGTGGACTTGATAAGACGATGGAACCGACCGCGTGGCAGTTGCATTCAGACAACTTTAGTTCAGTGGTATAACATAAACCTTGTCATTTATACCGCTCATGAGAGAGCCTGGTACGCAAAAAATAGGATGGTACGGTGACGCCTATCTATGATTGCACCCCCGGACCCCCGATCCACTCCCGGAGAATGGTGAGGATCGTCTGCTCGGCAACCCGGATCCCCTCTTCGACCGCAGGATCGATATCCCTGCTGAACGCCTGGATCTCGCCTACTTCAATCCCAACGGTCACAATCTCTCCGGCGTACCCGAGCTCACGGGCGATCGTCACCACCTCACCGATCCCGATCTCGTGGAGCGCGTATGCCGGAAGATCCCAGGACGGCGGCACCTCAAACGTGAGGACTTCCCCGATACGGTCGCCGATACCCGTCATCGCATCGACGATCACCACCCTCTCGTAGCCTTCCATCAGCGGGATCAGGCCGAATCCGCCGGTGCCGCCGTCGATTGCATCCACTCCGGTGAATCTCCCTTCAAAGAGGTGCATCACCGAGATTCCCGCCCCGTCGTTTCCCATGAAGGGGTTCCCGCACCCGATGATACATACCCGGTTCTTCTGCATGGTACCTTCCCTACCGGTTATATCCGGCAAGGTACAAAATGGTACTGGAAACCCCCTGACCGCGAACTGCTGTTCCGGGAGCGGGATGTGAGGCGCATGATCCACATCGTACCAAAACCGACCGATACGCCGGACGACAACTCGACCGGCGCTGTTATGCGGGAGCTGGAGAGAGCCGGTGCCCGATACGGGGTTCTCAAGCTCGGCGCAGTCGACCCCCTCGATTCCGGACTTGAGAACGAACTTGTATGGGTCTGCGGTATCCGGCAGGACGGGCACCAGTTCGAGACCTTAAACGTGCTCTCGCTCCATAACCGGGTGATCAACACACCCGAAAGCATCGTTGCCTGCGCGTCCAAGGTGATGACGACGGCACTCCTCCTCGCAAACAATGTGAGGACGCCGGAGACGGCCTACATGCAGTCGGAGGAGCGGGCGCGGGAATTTCTCCTGCGGCACGGAAAAGTCGTCTATAAGCCGCTGTATGGGTATGACGGAAACGGCATCCGGCTCGTGACAGAGCCCGGGGAACTCGGGCCGGGGCCCTGGTACCTGCAGGAGTACGTGAAAAACGACCGGGACTTCCGCGTCTTCGTCCTCGGCGGCGAGGCCGTCGGTGCGATAGCCCGGGTCTCCGATACCCTGATGCACAACATCCACCAGGGCGGGACCGGGATGCCGGTCGCGATCGACGAGGAGATGCGCGCCACTGCCGAGTCGGCGGCGGCGGCGATCGGGATCGACTACTGCGGGGTCGATCTTCTCCGTGACCGGGAAGGCTATACGGTCCTCGAGGTGAACGGGACGCCGAACTGGCACTGCATGGCGGCACCCATCCCGGAGTTGCTCGCTCGATACCTCATCGAGCGCGAACGCGAGATGCGTGCCTGAGGAGAGGGAGGAGCAGAGAACTTTCGCACCCGCGTGCGTTCTTACTGGAGATACTCTATCTCTTTCAAGGTCTTCTCTGCAAGTTCCTTCATCCGGGCGGAGATCCGGCCGGATGACGAGAACTCCACATCCTTCATGGCGTTCGCAAGTTCCGTGCCGAGCACGAATATCGCGTACTTATGTTCCATCTTGCTCTTATGCACCTGAGAAGGGTCTATCTTCAACGCGTAATATTGTGAAAATTTCAGTTCCGGGTTCTGCAACTCAAAAAAGTCTTTAATCTCAGTAAGTATCCCATGTAAGGCTATTAACTCTTCCTTGTGCATATTCTCTCCCAGAGATAAAAATGGTGGATGTAAATATATATAAATTTGCACCCGGGATAGCCGTCACCCTATCTTTATGAGTCTGATGGAGAGCGGGCGCTTTATTATCCCCTTAAAGTCCCGGGCAGCCACAAACTCGATGTCTCTCCCCCCGAGCTGATCGAGGAGTTTCTGGTCGATGATGCGATCGACGACGAGCCCTTCGACGTCGCCGTTCAGGTTCTGGAGTGCGCCCTCGACGTCGGTTGCGTTGGATTCCAGAAGGACGGTGTAGTCCGGGGAGAGGAACCGCGCAATCTTTTTGTCCCGGACGTCGGCCATGTGCTCCCCGAGCGTCGAGGAGGGCTTTGAATCCCATTCTCTGCGCGGCGGCCGCTCGTCTTCGCCTGCGCCGGCAGGAGCCTGCACCTCGGCGGGGGGCGCATACGCAGGCAGCCGCTCGACGTTCTCCTCGGCGGGAGGCTGGTCGATGATCCCCACCGCAGGCACTTTGTTCCGGAGCGCCTTGACGATCTCTTTGCGGCTCATCTCCTCGACGCTCTTTCCCCGGGGACTGTAGGCCACGAAGTCGATCTCGGCGACCTGGAGGAGTTCGCGGAGGATCAGTTCTCCGCCCCGGTCACCGTCGAGCAGGGTCGTTGCGGTCTTCCGCGAACAGAGATCGATGATGATGCGCGGGACGTTGGTTCCTTCGACCGCGACGGCGTTCTTGATCCCGTACCGTAGCAGGTTGATGACGTCGGCTCGTCCTTCGACGATGATGATGGCGTCGGAGTCTATGACGTTCGGCCCCGCGTGCACCTTCTCTTCGCCGAGGTACTCGAGTTTCTCGATCCTGATGGCTTCCCTGACTTCGTCGAGCAGATCGTCGCTGTTGATGGAACCCTCGTCGAAGTCCTCGAGAAGGAGTTCTTTGGCGCGTTCGACGATCTTGCGCCGTTTGGTCACCCGGATGTCCTCGATGCGGTCGACCCTCACGTGCGCCGTGCACGGCCCGACCCGGTCGATCGTCTCGAGCGACGAGGCGAGGAGCGCGGTCTCCGCCCGGTCGAGTGAAGACGAGATGAGTATCACGCCTTTTGTCTCTCCTCGTTTCGTGGTGATCTGGACATCGATCCGGCCGACGCGGCCGGTTCTCTGTAAATCACGCAGGTCGAGGTCTTCGCCGAGCAACCCTTCGGTCTGGCCGAAGATCGCGCCCACTACGTCGGGTTTGTCGACCACCCCCTCGATCTGCAGGATAAGATGAATGAGATACTTTGTTGTATCCGGTGAATACATGGAGTATTGCCTCCTTTTGTATGGATAAGTCTGATCGCCGTAGCCACGCGGGGTTTGATCTGCGCGGACGTACGGGTTAATCATATATCTAGGGTGCAATTACTTAAATCAGATGGCGGCCTTGACGCAAGATTTTTTAAAAGATAAATCCAAAATTAAGTTCTTGAAAGGCAGCATTTTGAAAAATCCTGCTGTATCGTTCTTTCACGGGAACCGTCGTTCGGCACCTGGTGTCCTGCTTTTCCCGCCCGCATCGGGTCACGAGCCGGCTGCGTTCAGGCACGCGAGAGCATGAGATTTCGATACGCCGGCGACTGCCACGGTCTTTGAGGAAGACGTGTGTCCGGCGATGATCTCCACGTCGGCGCGGGGGACATTGAACGTCTCCGCGAGAAGGTCGGTGATAGCGCGATTTGCTTTTCCGCCGACGGCGGGGGCTGCTATCTGGCACTTAATGCTTTTGCGCCACTCGTTGTAGCCCGCCGGAAACGCGGAGCGTTTTGCACCCGCCGTGACGTCGAGCGTGAGAGTCACCCCGTGCGGGGTTTCGGCGACGGCATCGGCATAGGTGTCCATGAGAATAGTCCTCTCGAAGGGATGTCGCCCGACACTAACGATCGGTGTTCACAGGCGGCTTGTGCCGATCCTCCCCCGATCGAACCCATATGCCGGGCGTGCCTGTCGCGCACCTGGGTTGTCCCGCGGATCATTTCCGGGCGTCTCGCCAGATGATCACCCGGGGACCTATAAGGTGCGCTTTATCGGCCCTGTATTATTTATTCTCCCGGGATAAATATCCTTGCCCGGGATACCACAACGGACGCGCCTCACGGTAATCGCCGTGGACATAGACCCGTGTTCCCCCGACGATCACCTCCTGCGGGAAGACCGCTTCGAGCCCCTCGAACGGCGACCAGCCGCACTTCGCGTGGAGGTGGGAGGCGTCGATCCGGGTGATCTCGTCCGGGTAGAGGGCAAAGTCCGCCCGGTCGCCCGGCTCAAACCCCGCGCGCGGGATACCGAGGATGGCGGCGGGCTTCCACGACGTCTTCTCGATCACCGAGGCGAGGGTGATCCGCCCTCTCTGCACGGCCGCCATCAGGAGCGGCACCATCGTTTCGACCCCGGGGATGCCGGAGGGGGCGGTCTCGAACGGCACGGATTTCTCTGAAAACGTGTGTGGGGCGTGATCGGAGGCGACCACGTCTATCCTGTCCCAGCACGACCACAGATCGCGCCGTGTCTCCTCGTCCCGGAGCGGCGGATTCACCCGGGCCCGGGTGTCGTCCGGATCAAACATCCCGTGCGAGAGGAAGAGGTGGTGCGGCGTTGCCTCCACCGTGCCGCGCGCGGCCTCGATCGAGGCGGCGGTGCTGAGGTGGCAGAAGTGGAGCCGCATCCCCGCCGGGGCGAGGCCGGCGATCTTCTGCACGGCGCGGGCCTCCCCCTCGCCGGGGCGTGCGAGGTCGTGATCGGCGAGCGTCGCCGGCGCCTGGCCGCTGACCTCCTCGGCGTGGACGGTCACGAGCCCTCCGAGGGCGTGAATGCGGGCAAACAACTCTCTGAGCGTCTCCGCATCAAGCCCCTCGCCGTAGCTCGACGGTGCCGCGAAGGTCTCCCCGAACGCCATCGCGCCGGCATCCCGCATCCCGGCAAGATCGGCCTCCGGCACGACGCCCGCGTTCACCGCAAACCCGCATACGGCCCGCTCCTCCGCCTCGCGGATGCGAGCCCGGAGGAGTTTGGGCGTGGTGATGGGCGGGACGGTGTTCGGCTGGTCGACGACGACCGTCACCCCGCCGGCGACCGCGCTCGCCGTGCCCGTCCGCCAGTCTTCCTTCCCGGCCTGCACTCCTCCCCGCATGTGGACGTGCATATCGACCGCTCCCGGAAGGCAGGTATACCCGGTGCAGTCGACCGTCTCCTCGCCACGCACCGCCGCGCCGACGTGCCGGACGAGGCCGTCGGCGACGACAATGTCGGCGCGCCGCCCCGTCGGGAGCGTCACGTTTCGGAGCACCAGGTCGGCGTTCATCGGCAGCACGCCTCCAGGTCGCGCCGGGTTGCAGAGTGAACCTCGACCATGTACGCGGGTCGGTAACGCGTCTTCGACTCGCGGAGCCCGGGCACGCCCATGTCGCACTCGCGATTGACGTAGGGGTAGCGATCCCGGAGCCCGGCCGCCGTCTCGGTCGCGATCACCTTGTAGATGTCGCGATAGGTCTCGGGGAGCGCTTTTTCGAAGTGGACGACCGCCATAGATGCGTTGACCTGCCCGACAATCGATATCGCCCCGATGGTGCCGCCGATCCTGACGATCCAGCCCTCGAGCCCGATGGTGAAGAAGTTGTTCACGGCAAAGAGGATAGCATCTTTTTCATAAGCAAGGACGGGCACCGAGTCGCAGTCCCGCCACTCGCACCAGACGACCAGGAACTCCCAGACCTCATCGATGTTCTCCTCCGTGATCTTCTCGACCACATACTCGTATTCCCGCTCGAACCGGTTGACCTGCCGCCGGATGGTGGCGTAGCCCTTCCCGGCGAGTTCGGCGAGGTCTTCGGTCCGGTAGACGTAGTCGAAGAAGTCCCGGTTCTCGTGCAGCGGGAGGTCCGGGTAGCGTTCCCGGAGCCACTCCTCGTTTGCCGGGTCGAGGACCCGCAACGGTATCTCGCCGCCCTCCCGGAGCGCGAGGTCGATGACGTCCTCGAGGAGATCCGGGTTTTTCGGGCCGATCGGCATGCGAAACGCTGTCACGCCGTCGATGGTGCTTGAGAGGACGATCGAGCCTTCGGCCTCTACGAAACGGTAGTCCGCGTAGTGGTTCCAGCAGACCATGTTCGCGAACGTGTTGTCGCTGTGCACCTGGGGGAACTGCCGGTAATGCCTGGATAAGAGGTCGCGATCGTCCAGGCTCACGGGCTTGAAGTCGGTCAGTTTCAGCATGCTTACCTCCTATCCGGGTACCACCGCATGGGTGTGTGCCCTTCCATCCTCCGAAAACCGAGTGCGGTGTAGAACGGCTCGGTTCCGGGTTCGGCGACGAGGGCGATCCAGGCGACACCTGCAGACGTACAGTAATCGAGCAGCGCAGATAAGACCATCGTTCCGATGCCCCGGCCCCGGTAGCGCGGCAGGACGACCAGATCCTGGATGTAGCCGTCCGAGACCCCGTCCGAGATCACCCTGCCCATGCCGACCGCTTTGCCGGTCGTCCGGTCGATGGCGACGGCGAAGGCGAAACTTCCCGCGATGAGGGCGGCGAGATCGGCAGGGTCCCATCGCTCGTTCCACCAGCCGCCCGCCCGGTAGAGGTCGGCGATCGTCTCCACGTCCCAGACGTTCACCAGACGCACCTCGATGCCCGCCTCCTCCGTCATCGGTTCATGCCTCTCCATAGGAGTGCTCACGGCGTTTATCGTATATGACAGGCGCGGGTCTCACCCGGGTTGTGCAAAAAAGTGTTGTCGTCCTTTTAGCAGACGCGCGGAACCGGATCGCCGACCGGCGGTTCGATGAACCGCTCTCCGCCGATGGCGGTTCGCATGACCACGTGCGAGCCTTCTACGACCTCACCGACGATCGCGGCGTCACGCCCGTAGGGATGACTCCGGAGCGCCGCGAGGACGGCCTCTGCCTCCTCGGGGGCGACGCCCATGATCACTTTGCCCTCGTTCGCCACCTCGAGGGGATCGAGGCCGAGCATGCCGGCGGCGCTCCGGACGCTCGCCCGGAAGGGGAGGGCTTCTTCCTCGATGACGACACCGACACCGCTCTTACTCGCCATCTCGTTGATGGCGTTCGCAAACCCGCCTCTCGTCGGGTCTTTCATGGCGTGGATCTCCCCGGCCGCGAGCGCCTTCTCGACGAGCGGCCAGAGGGGGGCGACGTCGGACTTGATCTGGCCGCCGAAGTCGAACCCCTCGCGGTGGGCCATGATGGCGATGCCGTGGTCGCCGATGGTGCCGCTGACCAGGATCTTGTCGCCGACCTCCAGGCCGTTGTCCCGTACCACCCGCTCGGCGACGCCGATCCCGGCGGTGTTGATGACGAGGGCATCAAGCGCGCTCCGCTCGAGCACCTTGGTGTCGCCCGTGACGAGGTTTGCCCCGCACTCCCCGAGTGCTGCGTCCATCGACGCGACAATCCGCTCGAGGTCGGCGACCTCGAAGCCTTCGGGGATGACCATGCCGCACGAGAGGGCGATCGGCCGCCCGCCCATCATCGCGAGGTCGTTGATGGTTCCGCAGACGGCGATCCTTCCGATATCCCCGCCGGGGAAGAAGATCGGCGAGACTACGTGGTTGTCGGTCGTGAAAACGATGTTCTGGCCGTTAAGGGGGATGACCGCGCCGTCGTCCAGCGATTCGAGCCCGATCCCACCGGCGTTGTTGTGCTCGAGGTTGGTGATGACGTGCAGGAGCTCGCCCATCACCTCGCCGCCGGCACCATGCATGAGGTTGACTTTCATTCTTCGTCCACTTCTATCTCGATGTTGGTAACTACTATTTCCATTCCTGCAACGATTTCAGGGAGTTTCCCGCACTGAGGACAGACAAACCGCTCGTTTCCCTCGTAGCCGCATGAGCAGCGGGTGTGGGCCTCGACGTCCCGGCACGAGAGGTGTGCTCCAGAAAAGAGCGGGTCGTCCTCGATGATGACGTTGAAGAGGAACTCCACCTGTTCGGGATTCACCATCGCCAGTTTGCCGACATCCACACTGACGCACTTCACCTCTTTTGCGTCGTTCTCGATCGCGGCCCGGCGGGCGGTCGTGTAGATGTCGTAGGCGATGCTGTACTCGTGCATTACTCCTCCATTGCGGCGTAGACCTGCCTGAAGACCTCGCGGGTCTCGAGCCCCTCCTCTCTGCTGAGGCGCTGGATGGCGAACCCGACGTGGACGAGCACGAACTCCCCGACCTTCACGTCGACGAGGTCGAGCCTGACCTCCTGCTGCAGGTCGCCGAAGTCGACGACGCCGATGTTGCCCTCTTTTATCTCGAGTACCTCAGCGGGCATTGCAATACACATGTCCTCTCTTCCTCTCCTGTTATTTTGTTCCGTTGTCAAAAAAGGTTGACCATGCTGCACGGAGGAACCCGGAGCAGCCGTTGTGGCCGGCGCGATTCCCCGGACCCTCCGTATTCAGGTACCTATAGATCGATTTGGGGGGTAAAAAAGATATGTTTGTCTCCGGTTCCGGCCCCCGGAGGGGCGGAGGGCGGGGCCGACCGTGGTGCGCCGGCCCCGGTGCCGCCGGCCCGCGGGCGTTGCGGTGTTTGTGCCCGGGAGCGTAATGTTACGGGAGTACTGTATCTGCTTATTCCCGCCTGTCCCCGTGCAGTGGACCGTGGTGGCCTGCGCACCGCCGGTGCTAGATCCTGAATCGAAACTTTTCGGTTTTCTCATCCAAACCTTCGGCATACCCTAATCGGAGAGCATAATTCCTAGAAATCTGCCATATGAGGCCAATTCTAGGCGTTGAGGGTGAAACGGCTTTCCATTGGGTATCGCCATTGGGGGAGGGGCTGACGGGGAGGGGGCGTGCCCCCCTCCCCTGTCTCTACCTTGTACTCGGACATCTGTAACCCCCACCACCCGCGCTTCGCGCTCCTCCCCCGCACCTTCGGTGCTTCAACTCCGCTCCTTGAAGCCTGATGGCTTCTCAAACTCCCGTCCTGCGGACGGTCGTTCCTAGCGGAGCGTCGTTCCGCCCCCAAGGGGGCGGGCAGTGCGTGGCGATAGGCGATGGAAATCCGTGCATGGGGTTATGCGATGTTCCGATGGGAACGACAGTCTGCAGGATGCGATGGCCCGGAGAGTGCGACGTTCCAACGGAATGCGACTGCCCGTAAGGGCAGGAGCTTGAGCACTGATAAGTGCGAACGGAGAATGAGAAGACCAAAGGTCTTCGAGTCCAGAGTTTGTCTTTTGGGACGACCTCATCCTCAATGGGGTAGAGACCGGGGGGATGCGCCCTCGCACCTAACGGTGCTCACGCTCACTGCGTTCGCGCCTCGCACCTGCGGTGCTCAAGCTCGCTATGCTCGCGCCTCGAAACCCTGCGGGTTTCTCGAACTCCGTCCCTTCAGGACGTCGTTCCCCCAATGGCGATATCCCCATGGTCCAGTGCATCGGGGTAGGAGGGAAAAATGGATCTTGTCTATCTCAACCGCTTACTGAAGACTTGCAGATGTAATGTATGCCAACCTGTCAGACTGGGATTCGGCCGCCCTGAGTGAGCGCAGAACCTCCTCTACCTCTCCCGTCGAAACACCCCCTCCACCTCCGCCCGGGGGAGGTCCTGCCCCCTGATCCGCATCGGCCAGCGGTGTGTTCGGACCGAGACCGCCGCGAGCGGTGCGAAGAGTTCCGCCGTCTCGGCCTCGGTGAAGTAGTGGGTGATGATGCCCTCGCCCCGCCGGAACGTCCACGGCTCCGTCTCCGTCCCTTTCCCGGCGCGCATGTCTTCGACGGAGAAACCCCGGAAGAAGAGCGTTCCGCCGGGCCCGAGCACCCGGACGGCCTCGGAAGCCAGTGCTTTGCGACCCTGCTCCGGGAGGTGGCCGGCGACGTGAACCAGGAAGACCGCATCGAACGCCCCGGGCCGGAACGGCAGGTGCCGGGCGTCGGCGACGGCGAGACCGATCTCCGCCGTCCCCGGGCGCCGCCGGGCGAGGGCGACGGCTTCGGAAGAAATGTCGACCGCGGTCACACGCGGAGAACGCCGGGCGAGGGCCGCAAGGGTCTTGCCGTTCCCGCAGCCGACCTCGAGGACGGCGGCATCGGCGGGGAGGTCCGGGAGCGGCGCGGGGGCTCCGCCCCAGAGGTTTCCCCGCCTCCGGTAATCCTCGTCCCAGGGGGATGGATGGACAGTCACTGATCAGAGGTCGGCGCCGCTCCCGGATAATCATTCGCGCCGGGCGAGATCCTCCCGGCGCACGAACCGGAGCGATGCCGAGTTCATGCAGTAGCGCTGGTGGGTCGGCGGCGGTCCGTCGTCGAAGACGTGGCCCAGGTGGGCGTCGCACCGCCGACAGAGCACCTCCGTCCGGTTCATGAAAAACCGGGTGTCGGGTTCCGTCCTGATGTTTCGGTCCGAGACGGGCTTGGAGAAACTCGGCCAGCCCGTCCCCGACTCGAACTTCGTCTCCGAGGAGAAGAGGTGGTTGCCGCAGCAGACGCAGACGTACAGCCCGTCCTCCTTGCAGTCCCAGTACTTCCCGGTGAACGCCGGCTCCGTCCCCTCCTTCCGGGCGACGGAGAACTGCTCCGGCGTCAGCTGGCGCCGCCACTCCTCGTCGGACCTGACGACCCTCTCGACCTCTTCCACCTCTCCGGTCACGGCGTTGCAGACGTTCACCGTTTCGACGGTTTCTACGGCTTCCCTGCTCATCGGTCACCCTCCGGTTCCTCCCGGCCCTTGACCGGAGAGCAGATAAATCGTTCCCCGCCGCTGCCCGGGTGACGGGCCACTAGCCGGCGGGCACGCCGTACCCGTCCCGGATGCGTTTTCGCATCCGTTATATATCCGCCGGTCGATGAACCATCATGGAGAACTATTCCCTTCCGGGAAGGAGGCTTGTAGCACTCCTCCTCCTCTGCTGCCTCTTCGGCGCTGCCGTCACGGCAGGCTGCACGGGGACTTCCGCGGAGCCGGAACCACAGGTTCCGACGTCGGAGGCGACACCGGGCGCTCACACCATCTACTCGCCCGCCGGGCCGAAGCCGTCGTTCTCGGCCAGCGTCACCACGCCCGAGAAGCATATGCGCAGCGACGGGTCCTGTTACTGGATCGTGACCGGGACGGTGACCAACGACGGTGACGGGCCCGCGAGAAACGCCGTCATCCGGTTCATGCTCGTCGACGACGAAAGCAATATGATTCGGGCGACCGAGACCATTCTCGCCCCCTGGTTCCAGGCGGGCGAGACGAAGATATTCACCATCGACGCGTTCCCCGGCGACTGTGACCGGCAGTACCACGCCGAGATCGACGTCACGCACGATATCCCGTAAGGCCGGGGATGAGCGTTATCCGGATACGGGTTTACAGAGGAGATGAGATGAAGATACTTGGGATAAATGGAAGCCCCCGCGGCGCAAGGAGCCAGACACTCCGGCTCGTCCAGGCCGTTCTCGACGGGGCGGAGAGCGCCGGGGCCGATGTGGAGCTCGTGGACGTCACGAAGCTCCGGATCGAGTACTGCAACGGGTGCCTGGTCTGCTGCGAGCGGGGCGAGTGCGTCAAGAACGACGATTTCGCCGAACTCTACCACAAGATGCTTGAGAGCGACGGGATTGTCCTCGGGTCGCCCAACTACATCGACTCGGTCACCGCCCAGATAAAGACGATGCTCGACCGGATGGCGGACGCCATCCACTGCCAGATGTTCATCGGGAAGTACGGGTGCGCCGTCTCCACGGCGGGCGGCTCCGGGGCGGACGAGGTCGTGGCGTACCTGAACCGGGTTCTCCAGACCCTGGGCGCGAACACCGTGGGCGGCATCGGCGTGGTTCTCGCCGGCGACCCGGAGACGATCGTGCCTGCGGAAGGGAGGGCCTACGAGCTCGGGAGGAAACTCGCAAGAGCCATCGAGAAGAAGGAGACCTATCCCGATCAGGAGGAATTCCACGCCGCGATGTGTGATCGGATGCGGGCGCTGGTCACGGCGAACAGGGATCGCTGGCACCACGAGTACGACTACTGGAAGGAAGCCGGGCGAATACCCTAGGTCTTCTCCTTGACGCGGATCTCCTCGATGATCCGCTGCAGTCCTTCCCGGGCCTCCGGCTGCGCCTCATCGAGCGCCAGGTCGAGAGCCGGGATAACCGCCCCGCCCATGCGGATCAGGCCCCATTCGGCCCGCTTTCTGACCACAAGCGCATCGTCCTTGAGTGCCCGGACGAGCGGGGCGACGGCACCCTCTCCCCCGATCCGGTTGATGGCCCGGACGGCGTTCGCCCGCACCTCTATCAACGGATCGGTGAGCGTCTCCGCAAGTACCGGGAGCGCGTCGGCACCGACCCGTTCCACCTCGGCCCATCTTCCCTGCGCCATGAGGCAGAGCGTGAGTTCCGCACGGGTTTCCGGCTTCCAGCCGCCTGCTTTCAGCGCTTCGGCGACCCCCGCCCGGAACGTCTCGTCCCCCGAGCGGAGCGCGCCGACCAGGTGGCGGCGTATCGTTTCGCCGGGATCCTTGAGAGCCTCGAGCGCGGCGTACCTGACCCGGTCGTCCACGTCGCTCAGGGCCTGGATGAGCGGTTCGAGGGCGCGAAGGTCCCCGATGTAGCCGAGCGAGCGGGCGGCGGCAACCTTGACCGCCTCGTCCCTGTCCTGCAGCGCCAGCGTCAGCGGTTCTATCGCCTGTTTGCTTCCCATGTACCCGAGCGCCTCCGCTACGGCTGCCCGGACCACGCTGTCGCGCTCGCTTTTGAGGGCTCCGCTCAGGGCTTCGATGGCCCGTGCGTCTCCGATATTGCCCAGGTTTCGGGCAGCAACCAGCCGGACAAACCGGTCGGTGTCGTTCAGGGCGTCCGTGAGCGGTCCGAGTGCCGCTTCCCGCATCTCCCCGAGAACCCCGGCGGCGGCGCGCTGCATCTCCGGGTCATCGTCCTTGAGCACCCTGAGCAGCCCTTCGGCGGCCGGCCGCCCCATTGCGATAAGCCGGGTGGCAGCGGACGCCTGCACCTCCACCGATCTGTCATTGAGTGCAGTGATGAGCGTATTGATCTCTTCCCGGCTCTCCTGCCCGACGGAACTCTTCACGGAGGCTTCTTTCTCCTCCCGGGCCCTGTTGCCGAAGGTGCTCTGCCACATGCTCGCTGCGCGCCGTCTCATGAGCGTGGTAGCCGCCTTTTCCCGGACCTCCCGGTCCTCGTCGCTCAGGGCATATGCCAGTGCCTCGTCCGCCCTTCCCGGCTCAATCCCCCCGAGGGCATCGACTGCTGCGAGGCGCCCTCCTTTACCTCCTTCGCGCAACACTGCCGCGAGCGGTTCGACTGCGAGGTTCCCGAATCCCCCGAGAACCCGGGCGGCAGTCACGCCGACTTCCCGTGCGGGGTCCTCGAGATGCCTGATAAGGAGCGGTATCGACCGGGGGTTCCCGATGATCCCGATCGCTCTCGCTGCCGTCAACCGGACTACCGGCACCGGTTCCTCGAGTGCCGCTTCCAGCGGCTCAAGCACATCCGGCCCGAACACCGCAACGGTCTTGGCCGCCACGGACCGGACTCCGGGGTAGTCGTCGCCGAAGAGGCGTATGAGCGCTTCGAGTGCACGCGCGTCCCCGATTTGCCCGAGCGCGGCGGCAGCGGCACTGCGAACATCCTGCCCGGCGTCGCCGGTGAGCAGGATCAGCGCGTCGACGCCGTTCTCGTCGCCGATATCGCCGAGCCCCTCTGCGGCGGCGATACGGACAGCGTCGTGCGGGTCGGAGAGCGCGGCGATGAGGAACTCGACGGCCGGCGCCCCCAGGCTCCGCAACGCCGCAACCGCCGCCGCCCGGATCTCCGCGTCGTCGCTCTGCAGGGCGTTGAGGTACCGTTCGAGCGACGCCTTCCCCGGTGCCTGCTCCGGCGGTTCCGGGGGTGCGGCGGGATCGTCCGGCTCCGGCAGAACGGTTCTGCCCGGCTTTCGGGGAGCAGGAACTTCCTCGTTTGTGCGCTCTTCGTCGTCGATTTCCTGCTCGACGCCTGTGGGGGGGACGATCTCGTCCAGTGAAACCGGTTTTCTCGTTTTCGGCCGGATATTTTCGCCGGCCCCCGCTTCGGCCTCCGGTCTCTCCTCCAGGAGTTTCTCGACCTCTTCGGCATCGTCCGGTTGTTGGGCGACAGGTTTCTCCTCCCCGCCGGTGACCGGCTGCCCCGCTTCCGCCCGTGCCGCCGGCGGAGGTCCGCGACGAGCCGGCCGGTCGGGTGGCCGGGAGACCGGTCCGAAGCGGTCTTCGATCCGCTTCCTGGCGGCAAGCCCCTCCCTGAGTTCCCGGTCGTAATCGGAAGACACAGTCTGTACCGGTCTTGCCCGGGAGTTCTCCTCGTTGCGCGACCTGATGTAATCCAGCACGACGGCTGCCTGCTCGCGGATTTCGGGGCTGTCGGAATTCATCGCCGCGTGCAGGGCATCGAGCGCGGGTTGCCCCAGTTGCCGCAGCGTCTCGCTCGCGCCGGTGCGGACACCCGAGTACTCGACCTCCAGCGCCCGGATGAGCGGCGGGATTGCCGCCCTCCCCATCCGGGCAAGTTCGTTCCACTGCTCCTTTGCGATCAGGTACCCCGCTCTCTCAAGATCGTTTTCCGGAATCCAGTCCAGCCGGTCCAGCGCCCAGGCTGCCTCCATCCGTACCGGGTGGCAGGGGTCGTCGAGGGCTCCGACCAGGGCAGGTTTTCCCCGGTCGTTGCCTATCTCCCCGAGCGCCTCGGCAGCACGGACGCGGAGGTCCACCTGGGGGTCTTCCATCACCCTGACGAGCGACGGGACGGCCCGGGAGTCGCGTATCTTCCCGAGCGTTCGTGCCGACTCGCTCCGAATCCGGGGCTCCTTGCTGTCGAGGCCCTTGACAAGGATCGGAACGGCTGCCGCCTGGAGTTTTGCGAGTTCCGCCCAGTCTTCCAGGAGGAAGTAAAACCACACCTTCTCGGAGAGGTCGTCGGGCACCCACCGCAGTGCGGCAAGCCCGGCGGCGGCCTCTCTCCGGACCGAGTGGTTTCTGTCGCGGAATGCTTCAGTGAGCGCCGGGATTGCCTTTTTGCCTGTTCCCCGGATCGCTATCACGGCGGCACGCCGAACCGCCGGCTGTTTGTGATGCAGCGCGAACTGCAGCGTCTCGGAGAGCGAATCGCCCTCCTCCGCGACTGCACGGGTGATGGCTGCCTGCAGGGCCGGGCTTGCCCGGAGGATCAGGGCGAGGAGCAGGGGGATGGAAGGAGCGCCGGCCGAAGCCAGCGCCCCGAGGATTCGTGCCCGTGAGACGCGGTTGGCATTCTCAAGTCTCTCGAGAAGGTCGGGGACGGCGGAGACCCCGAGGGTACAGATAGCTCGCGCTGCATCGGCGCGGTTGCCGGCTTCTTCACCGTCCAGAACCGCAATCAGGCCGGGACAATCCTTCGTCTGCCGTAGTCCCTCGATATTCGCTCGGAGTTTATCAAAGAATGCCATGTCCTCGTATCGGTAAAGTGCGCGTCCGGGGTGCCGTCTGGCCGGATCTCCTTTTATTCAGATTATATTCGTTATCCGTTATCAATAAATGTTCCATTTCATGTCTTGCGGCGTACCGTGGTTTCAAACGGGATCGGTTTGTTGTCTTCCGGCTTTCCTGCATCCCGCCCGGCCGATGCGAATCTTTATCGGTGCATGTCCGGTATACGGGGACCCTATGGTAAGGCTGGAGATCACCAGGCTGCCGGGCATCGTGCAGGAACTCGCGCCGGATATGGAGGAACTCGCAGGCCGGATCTACTCCTGGTACGTCGAAGCCGGACACCTGGTCTTCCCCGATCCGATGCGCGAGTGGGTGCGGGAGAAGTACGGCGATATCGAGACACAGCAGATCGTGAGGGTGACCAATAACCAGACCGGCGAGAGCACGCTTTTCAACTCCGTCCGGGCACGCCGGCCGGTCATGACGCCCCGCGCCGAAGAGACGCGGGATCTCCGGGCGCTCTCGGCGGAGGGTCCGTTCGCAAACCCCCTCGAAGAGACGCCGGCCGATACGTTCGGGAGGATCGACGGCGATTACTGGGTTACGGCGAGCAATATCGCCAAGTACGATTACCTCCACGCCGTCATCATCGCGAAAGAGAACGACCCCTACGTCACCAGCGAACCGCAGATCGCCGATATGATCAGCGTGGCCGTCCGCTGGTGCCAGGATGCACACCGCGCGGATCCCCGGGCTATCTACCCCTTCATCATCTGGAACTTCCTCTGGCGTGCCGGGGCAAGCATCGTGCACAACCATGCCCAGGTGCTGCTCACCCACCAACCCTATGCCGCTCCGGCACGGCTCGAGCGGGTCCGGGAGGAGTACCGGTGCCGCTACGGGAGCGAGTACTACGACGACCTCTTCACCGTCCATACCGCCGTCGGCCTCGGGCTTGTCTATAAAAACGCCCGTGTCATGGCGCACCTCACCCCGAGAAAGGAGCACGAGGTCGCGATCGTCACGGAGTCGCCGCACGATCTCGCGGGGGCGCTCGCAAAGGTGCTCGAGTGTTACCGCAATATCGGGGTGCAGAGTTACAACGCGGCGGTGTACATGCCCCCGCTCGGGGAAGAGGGGCATTACGCCGCGTGGGTGGTCGACCGGGGGGACCTCCATTCCCGGACGTCGGATATCGGGGGGATGGAGGTCTATGCCGGGACGCCAATCGTCTCGTCCGACCCGTTCCGCCTGATGGAGCACCTTACGGCCGCCATGCTGCCGTGACCGTTCAGCAGAGGATTGTGTCGTGGTTCGGGAGTTTCCGGTACACGCCTTCCATCCGTTCCGCAACGCGGGTCCACGGGAACTCTTTCTTCACTTTGTCGAGCCCCTCCCTGCCCATGGTAAGCGACTTCTCGGGGGAATCCGCCACCCGGGAGAGCCCTTCGGCAATCGAGTCCGGGTGCGGCCGCACCTTGACCCCGTCGGTCCCGTGCTCGATGTTCTCCGAGAGCCCGCCGACGTCGGAAGCGACGACGCACCGGCCGGCGCTCCACGCTTCGAGGAGCACGAGCCCGAACGGCTCGTTTCTGCTCGGGATGGCGACGATATCGCTTGCGTTGAGAAGTTGCACGTAGTCCGCGTCGGTCAGCCGTCCGAGGAACCGGATGGGAAGCGACCGGGCCCGGGTCTCGAGTCCCCGGCGCATCTGCCCGTCGCCGATAAACGCGAACTGGCCGTCGGCGTGCTCCCGGAGGAGTCCGGGGGCTGCGTCCACCAGCATGTCGGGCCCTTTCTGCCATGCAAGCCGCCCGACGAAGAGTATCATCGGGGAGTCCGGGTCGAATCCGTAGCGCCGTTTCACCGCTTCCGGGTCGACGTCCGCCTGGTAGTGGCCGGGCACGATGCCGTTATGGACGACGTCGATCTTCCAGTCCGGGATCTCGTAGAGGCTCATGGCCTCCTGCCGGAGGGTCGAGGAGACCGCGGTGATATGCTTTGCAATCGATGCGCCGCAGTGTTCGATCCTGGTAATCTCCGTGAACGGCCGCCCGGTGCTGAACGTATTCCCGTTCCTTCCGAATTCCGTCGAGTGGTAGGTGAAGACGGTCTCCCTGTCCCGGAGCCGCTGGAGTGCGTCGACCACGTGCCAGTCGTGGAAATGGAGGAGATCGAACGACGGTGCGTCGAACTCGCGGAACCGATCGAGCATCTTCCCGCTCATATCGGAGCAGTACCGGACGATGTTCTCTCCCGACGGCCGGCAGTAGTGGTACCGCACTCCGTTGATCTCGGCGTCCTTCCCTTCTCCCCGGGTGAAAAAATGCACCTCGTGGTTTTGTGCCAGCGTCTCGGCAAGATTTGTTGCCGCGTTCGCGAGCCCGCCGACCCGCTCCGCATACAACGACTCCCAGCAGAAAAATGCGATCTTTAGATTTTCCATGGTATTCCTCATATCGGGCATATCGTTTCCGCCGACCACCGGGGCTTATGGTCCCTTCCGATACTTCAGGATCCGTATCGGGCCGGCCGGCCTGCCGCCTGTGCGCTTCATATCGCCTCTGAGTTGATATATCTTTCCGGGATTCTCTAAAAAAGTCCGAAATGAGGTTTTTCCGGGTTCCAACGCACCCGGTCAGGAAGAGAAGGATTCTTTCAGGCGCCGCTCGAGGCTGGTGCTGTGCGAACCCATCCAGTAGAGTTTCCGGCACCTGGGGCACCAGGAGAACTCCTTCCCCCGGGTCGACCGCGGGGCGTAGTGTGCCTCCCGGATCTCCCGCAGGGTGGCCGGCCTGAGGCGCGTGTTGCAGAGCGAACAGCGGCTCATCCTGATCTCGGGCTCGATCAGCCCGAGGTCGGCGATCTGCCGTACCTGGGCCATGATCTCTTCCGACGCGATGTAGACGGCCTGCTCCCCGCCCCGCCGTGCGAGTTCGCGGTCGCGGGTCAGAAGAAGCCGGTCGTCCCTGACGGCGATCTCGAGGAGGAGGGTGTCTTCCCGGGAACTCCCCGGGGTGAGGCTGTTTGCGCTCATGGTGTCGTAGCCCATGAACCGGAGGTAGCGGGTGAGCGTCCCGAGCATCCGGTCGGTCATGAATCTCTGCCGTTCACCGGATCTCCGAGACATACTCGATGCGCCCGCCGCATTCGGTGCAGGTGTGTCCTTCAAGCCCCCGTATCCTGACTGCGTAGCCCGACCGCTCGATGACGATGCTGCCGCAGGAGGGGCAGTAGGTGCTCTCGTAGGGGTGCCCCCCGACGTTGCCGAGATATGGGTAATGAACCCCGAGTTCTTTTGCACGCTCGTAGATCTTCTCAAGAGCCCTGATCTCGGTCGGCCTCGCGTCAAGCATCCTGTAGTCGGGGTGGAACCGGGTGAAGTGCATCGGGGTGTCGGGGCCGAGGTTCTCGAGCACCCACCGGATAAGCGCCTCCATCTCTTCCATCGAGTCGTTCTGTCCCGGGATGACCAGCGTGACCGTCTCGACGTGCATCCCGAGTTCCTTTGCAAGCGCCGTCGCGTCGAGGACCGGCTGCAGCCGCCCGCCGCAGACCTTCCGGTAGAAGGCATCGGAGAACGATTTGATGTCGACGCGGAAGGCGTTGAGCATTCTTGCAAGTTCGCGGAGCCCCTCTTCGGTGATGTAGCCGTTCGTGACGTAGACCGTCCCGAGACCTTTTTGCCGCGCCAGCTCCCCCATCGCGAGCGGGTATTCGTGCCAGATGGTGGGCTCGTTGTACGTCCACGCGATGCTTGCAGAGCCCGACCGGATCGCCCGTTCCACGCCCTGCTCCGGGCTGATGTCCCTGAGCGATTCCATCTCCAGCGTCTGCTGGGAGATTTGCCAGTTCTGGCAGTGCGCGCAGTGGAAGTTGCACCCGATGGTGCCGAGCGAGTAGGAGAGCGTTCCGGGCAGGAAGTGGTAGAGCGGCTTCTTCTCGATGGGGTCGACCGCTTCGGCGATGACCTTGCCGAAGGTGGCGGCATAGAGCGTGCCGCCGCGATTGATCCGGACGCCGCAGATCCCCTGTCTCCCCTCCTTGATGGTGCACCGGTGAGGGCAGAGCGAGCAGTGGACGGTGTCGTCCTCCAGTTTCTGGTAGAGTCGCGCCTCGTGCATACGATCACCGCGTGAGGGGAACCATGATAGTTATTGCGGGCGGGCTACCGGTCACCCCGTTCATCGTCTTCTTCATCGTACTCGACGACAAGGGCCCCACGGTAGCCGCAACGCTTGCACCGGTAGATACAGCCGGTATATCCTCCGGTAACCGCCCAGACATCCGTAGAGTTGCATGCAGGGCAGTGCAGCATCTTCACAACAGGTATATGAGTGATATTGGGGATAATAATAGGGTGGGATGAAGAAGATCGTAATTTCTCTGGGCGGGTCGGTTCTGGTTCCTTCGCTTGAATCGAACAATATCGATCGATATGTTTCTGTTTTGAAGAAGATCTCCGGAACGTGCCGGATTTTCGTCGTCGTCGGCGGCGGCGGGGAGGCGCGCCGGTATATCGGGGTCGCCCGCAGTCTCGGTGCCGGGGAGGCGGCGGCGGACGAGCTCGGCATCATGGTGACCCGGCTGAATGCGCGTCTTCTCATCGCCGGACTCGGGGATGCGGCCTATCCGCGCGTTGCGGAGGACTACACGGAGGCGCAGGAGTTCGCACAGGCCGGCAAGATCGTCGTCATGGGCGGCATCACGCCCGCGCAGACGACCGATGCGGTCTCCGCGGTTCTCGCCGAGAGCGTCGGTGCCGCCCTCCTCATCAACGCCACGTCGGTCAACGGGATCTACAGCGCCGACCCGAAGAAGGATGCCGGTGCGGTGAGGCACGAGCGTCTCACGCCGCAGGAGCTCCTCGATATCATCACCGGGAGCCGGATGGATGCGGGCGCGAACACGGTGCTCGATATCGTGGCCGGGAAGGTGATCGAGCGGTCCGGCATCCCGCTCCTGGTTCTCGACGGCCGCGACCCGGAAAACCTCTACCGGGCGATCGTGGAAGGTGCGTCCGTCGGCACCGTCGTCTGCGAAGAGGATTTGGCTCCTCTGTTGTCCTGAATCTCTCTTTCATCGGCAACTATTTTTGCCTGGATTCCCAACGTATGGTGGTACGGGGGCAGTAGGGTAGCCTGGTCCATCCTAGAGCGTTTGGGACGCTTTGACGGCAGTTCGAATCTGCCCTGCCCCATCTATCATGAACCGCACGACCGCCTGCGAGATCTACCGCCGTCTTCTTGAGCATTATCCCATTGTCGACGGCAGGCGGCATTTTCTCGAGTTTCATAACCCGTATGAGACGCTGATCCTCACGATCCTCTCGGCGCAGACGACCGACCGCGCCGTGAACGCCGTCCGCGACGATCTCTTCTCCCGCTACCCGACGCCGGAGGCGCTCGCCCGCGCGGAGCCCGGGGAGGTGGAGCCGCTCATCAGGACGATCGGGTTCCACCACACGAAGGCGCGCCATATCGTCGGGGCGGCAAGAAAACTCGTCGCCGAGTTCGGTGGCGAGGTCCCGCGGACGATGGAGGAACTTCAGACGCTGCCCGGCGTCGGGAGGAAGACGGCAAACATCGTTCTCTCCCACGCGTTCGACATCAACGTCGGCATCGCGGTCGACACCCACGTCCGCCGGGTCTCGAAGAGGCTGGGGTTCACCGACAGCACGAACCCCGACATCATCGAGCGCGATCTCATGGCTCTCTTCCCCGAGGAGGCCTGGCGGGACATCAACTACCTCCTGATCCGCCACGGGCGCGCCGTCTGCACGGCAAAGAACCCGAAGCACGAGGAGTGCGTCGTCGCGGACCTCTGCCGGTATTACCGGGAGCTGGGGGCTGCAAAAGAGAAGGGCGGAGAGTAGGCCGGACGGGGGCGGCTCGCGGTTGCGCTCTGAGCTGTTGTTCTCCGGGACTCCCGCAAAGCCCATCTACGGATTTTTTCGGACTCTGTTCTTATTGGAATGCTGCCTATCCCATGCACGGCTTTCCAGGGGACTACGCACCTGCGGTGCTCGTGCTCCTGCCCTTCGGCCAGTCGCCAGTCCAAGACCTTCGGTCTTCTCCAGCGATGTCCCTATGGGACATCGCTTATCGCCACGCACTGCGCCCCCCCTCGGGGGCGGGAGGAGCGCGAAGCGCGGGCGGTGGGGGTCACAGGTAGAGCCTTACGGGGTAGAGACAGGGGAGGGGGGCTGCACCCCCCTCGAAGACCAAAGGTCTTCTCATGCTCACTTCGTTCGCACCTCGCACCTATCGGTGCTCAAGCTCGCTTCGCTCGCACCTCAAAGGCCTTCGGCCTTCTCGTGCTCCGTTCCTGTCGGAACATCGCACTCCCCGTCAGCCCCTCCTCGCACTTTCGGTGCTCGAACTCCGCTCCTGCGGAGCGTCGTTCCCCCAATGGCGATATTCCCACGGTCCAGTGTACCGGGATCTCCCACAGTTATGATGTATGTTCGAATTTGAAACGTCATCTGGTTCAATCGCAACTGTTCATGAGAATTGGATAAGAGCACTACCAGGTTCAAATTACGTAACCGACGGAAATCCGTGGATGGGTTTGTGCGATTGCCTGGGGTTTCAGGAGAGTATAACCGTATCAGACTTCGTCCCGCGATCGTCAACCATCACGAAGGTCGATTAAAAGGAGCACGGGCGACCGGGCAGAGAACCGGTTTATTCAAAATCCCCCGCCGATCAGGCCCGCGCGGCGAGGTAACACCCGCCGGCCACGATCGCCGCCGCCGGGATCGTCAGGACCCACGCGACCAGGATCTCCCGGACAACCCCCCACTTGACCGCCGAATAGCCGCGGGTTGTGCCGACGCCCATGATCGCGCCGGTTGCCGCATGGGTCGTCGAGACCGGGACGCCGAACGCGGTCATCAGCGAGAGGACGCTCCCGGCTGCGGTCGATGCGGCAAATCCCTGGTAGGGCCGGATCCGCGTGATCCGGTTGGCCATCTTGTCGATGACGCGCCATCCGCCGAGGAGCGTTCCGAGGGATATGGCAAGCGAAGATGTGAGGATGACCCAGAGCGGGACGGAGAACTCGGTGATCAGGCCGCCGGCAAGGAGCATCGCGGTGATGATGCCCATCGCGTTCTGGGCGTCGTTGCTTCCGTGGCCGATGGCCTGCAGCGAGCCCGAGAAGATCTGGAGGTTCTTGAACATACGCGATAAGCGCCGGGGAGGATGGTTGCGGAAGATCCAGGTGACGAGGGTGCCGAGGGCGAAGGCGGAGAGAAATCCAAGTGTGGGGGAGATGACGATGAAGATCACGACCGCGAGGATGCCGCTGATCTTCAGAAACCCGGTTGCGATGGCGAGCGGAATTGCCACCGTCACCCCGATGAGCCCGCCGAGGAGGAGGTTCCACGGCTTGAAGTCGCCTCTCTGGCGTGCAATAACGCCCGTGATGACTGCACCGAGGATCGCGCCCGCGAACCCGTAGAAGACGGTCTGCTCGATGACCACAAGCGACGGCCAGAGGATCGACCCTGTTCCCGCAGCTGCAATCCCGGCACCGAGCAGCCCCCCGATCAGGGCGTGGCTGCTCGAGACCGGGATCCCGAAAAACGAGGTCGTGAAGACCCAGAGAACCGCGCCGAGCATGCCCACGAGGATCAGCGTCGGCGTGAGAGATACGGGATCGACGATCCCCCTGCCGATGGTTGCCGCAATCGCCGTGGTGAAGAGGAGGGGGCCGAGGAGGTTGAAGACGCCGGCAAGAAGCACCGCCTGCAGGGGTGTTAAGGCCTTTGTCGCGACGATGGTAGCGATCGAGTTTGCGGCATCGTTCAAGCCGTTTGCAAAATTAAAGAGTAAGGCAAGAAGGATGCCGAGAACGATGATCGGGTCCATAGTGGTCAGGAGTGCCTGATGGCTATGTCGCTTAAGACATTCGCGACGTCTTCGCACTTGTCGGTCGCCATCTCGAGGTTCTCGTAGATATCCTTGAGTTTGATGATGGTAATGGCATCCTCCGTTTTGAAGAGATTCATGATGGCGTGGCCGAGGACGTTGTCCGCGACGTTCTCCAGGCGATTCACCTCGATGCACCGCTCCTCGATCAGCCCCGGGTTCTTGATCGTCCGGATACCGGTCACGGCCTTCTCGATCTCGATGACACTCAGCCGGATCAGTTTTGCAAGTTCGATCATCGAGTCGTCGGTCTCGGCGATGCCGTAGCTGTACATCTGGTGTGCGGTGCCGTCGATGTAGTCGAGGATGTCATCGAGCGCCGATGCAAGGCGGGAGATCTCTTCCGGCTCGAGCGGCGTGATGAACGTCCTGTTCAGCTGCTCGTAGATCTCATGCGAGATCTCGTCTCCCTGGTGCTCGATCTGCTTCATCCTATGGCACTGCTCTTTCACGTTCTCGAAGTTCTCGACGAGTTCGACGAGCAGATCGGCTGCGGAGACGACCGTCTGGGCCATCCTGTCGAAAAGATC
>NZ_JMIO01000013.1 GCF_000691865.1 Methanoculleus sp. MH98A
AGGAAGGATTTGTTGAGCGGTTCGCCCGCGCACTATTCAGGAGAGAACCATGATGACTATGGATATTAACGCAATCATGATAGTCCTGCTCTCGGTAACCATCGTTTGCCTGCTGTTTATTATGTACGTGATGTACGTGCGCATCCAGCAGCTTCTCAAAGAGGTCGAGTCATTGACCGGCAGAATGGAGATCACCGGCAGCGAACTGGAACAACTGACAAGAAGCGTCGAGGAGTATAAGAACGCCCGCGGATAGAGGTTCTACTCCGGCTCCGCAAAGCGAAGATATATGTGTAATTCGAACCTAGCTAATAGGGAAGGGGCCATAGGGTAGCCTGGCCATCCTAGGAGACTGGGGGTCTTCTGACCTGCGTTCAAATCGCAGTGGCCCCATCAGACCATTTTTTCTCTGTCCCCGACAGAGTTATCCGCAGCATGAAGTTGACTGCAGGCTGCACGGATTGCCTGATGAGCCGGGTCGAGTACGAGAGCCGGCTCTGCATCGACGATTCCCTGCGCGTCTCCGAGATCGTCGATGCGTGCCGGGACCTTCTTGGGCGCACCATCGCCGACCCGGTGCCCGCACCCGTCATCGCGAGCCGGGTGCATCGGCTCGCCTACCGGATGATCGGCGACGACGACCCCTACCGGTCATTGAAGAAGGGCAACAACGAGGACGCGGCGGCGGTCTGCCGGGAGGTGCGCGGCGATCTTTCGACGTTCCGCGACCTGGCGCTTGCATCGGTCATCGGGAATACCCTGGACTACGGGGCGATGGCGCATACCGTCACCGATAACTTCGTCGAGTTCTTCCGCCGGGAGTTTGCGGCGGGGCTGACCGTCGACGACACCGCCGCGATCGAGAGGCACACCTCCCGGGTGGTCTACCTCGCCGACAACTGCGGGGAGATCGTCTTTGACACCCTTTTTGCCGATTACCTCAAGAAAAGCGGGTCGCACGTCACGTTCGCCGTCCGGGGAGCCCCGATCTTAAACGACGCAACGATGGAGGATGCCGTGGCGCTCGGGCTCGACCGCCGGGTCGACCTGCTCACCCCCACCACGGACGGCATCGCCGAACTCGGGCTCAACCGCGACCTCACCCCCCCGGCGCTCGCCGATGCTCTCGATCGCGCGACGCTCGTCATCGCAAAGGGCATGGCCAACTACGAGTCGCTCTCCGACGATCGCGACCTCCCCCCCGTCGCCTACCTGATGTCGGTGAAATGTGGCCCGATCGGTGCGGATATCGGCATCCCGGTCGGTTCCCGGGTCGCCCTCCTCCGTGAGTGATCCGGCGCGGGGGCCTGAGTTCCCCCGGGAAGTGCCGCCCGACGGTCGGGGACATATAACCTTTGCGGCAACATTTTTCCGGGATATGAATCGTTCTCCCGGTTAACGACAGTGTGTGAATCTCCTGTTTGGTATTTTGAAAGATATATTCATTTAGTTATTTATTGGAAACTAATATATAATTGGTAGAATAGATACTGGAGCGGGGAACTACCACACCCAGCAATCACCAGTCATTCAATTCCATCAGCAATCACCAGTCATTCAATTCCATCAGCAATCACCACAACCGACTACACCCCCAACGATGTAAGGATTCGGTTCGGGAGCACCCAACTGCCCCCGAACCAGCGCTCAGCAACCACAAGCGAGATTACACCGGACTATGAAGCCTTCGGGTGTGGCCCCCCCACCTCATTCCATAAGGCCAACCCCACCTCACTTTTCTTAGCCCCCGGGTCGCAAAAAACTCGAACCGCTGCTATTGTACCGGAAACGCTCCCTGTCCGGCGCAGCATTCGCGGCTTTGCATGCCTCTGACGGAATCGGAGGCATACAACCTCACGTGACGATGCAACGGCTTTGTTGAAACCCTGTTCCGATCTTCATCCTGTCCCTGATGAGGCTGGTGCCAGATCAGGCTGTCCCCGGGGACGACCTTTTTCTCGGGCATGTCCTCATGCAGGGGACCATGGTGGCCTGCGCTCCTCGAAGCCTCACGGCTTCTCGTGCTCCACTCCCCGGAGTATCGCATTTCGCACCTAACGGTGCTCAAACTCTCCTTCTTCGGAGCATCGCACTTCGCACCTACGGTGCTCAAACTCCGTTCCCGAAACCCTCCCGGGTTTCTCCAGCTTCGATTCTGACGAACCGTCGCATCCTGAAGGAACGTCGTTCTTTGGTGCTCGTGCTCCTGCCCCCGCACCTAACGGTGCTCCAGCTCCGTTCCAGAGGAACGTCGCACCTTCGGCCAGTCGCATATCGCCATTGGGGGAACGACTGTCCACAGGACAGGAGTTCGAGAAACCCAAAGGGTTTCGCTGTGGGGCTCGCGGGGAGGGGGGTCTCCCCCTCCCCTGTCTCCACGTTGTCATGGACCTCTGTAACCCCCACCACCCGCGCTTCGCGCTCCTCCCGCCCCCAGGGGGGCGGGCAGTGCGTGGCGATTGCGATGGTTCGTTACGCGACTGGCCAGAGGCCGGGAGCGTGAGCACCGTGAGGTGCGAAGAACCGGAGCAGGAGAAGACCGAAGGTCCTGGACGTGCGATGGACGGAATGCGACCGGCCGCCAGGGCGGGAACATGAGCACCGAAGGTGCCCAACCCGGTGCAAAGCCGTGCCCCTGAGTACCCCTGATTGCGGCCGTCTGGAGCAAGCAGGAGGTTCAACAGAGCCGATGCAACGGAAGCATAGCGGAAAAATCGGAGAGAAAGAAGAGGGGGATCGCACCTCCGGGGCTCCAGCCCCTGCCCTAACGGGCAGTCGCACAGTGCTCCTCTCAGCCGAAGGTCTTGCGGGACATCTCCAGCGCTTCGATGGCGGGCATCTTCTTCCCGGTCAGGAACTCGATTGCCGCCCCTCCGCCGGTGGAGATGTGCGTAAACTCGCTCTCGAGGCCGAGCCGCTCGATGGCCGCGCCGGAATGCCCGCCGCCCACCACCGAGAACTCCACGGCAGAGGCCGCCCGCAGGAGTTCGAAGGTGCCGACGGCGAACGGCTCCTCCTCGAAGAGCCCCGCCGGACCGTTCACCACGACCGTTCCCGAGCCCGAGATCGTCTCCGTAAGACTCTCGATCGAATCGCTCCCGATGTCGAGCACCTGGGCGTCCTCCGGGACGGTGTCCAGGGGGTACTCGACGCGCTCGCCGTCTTCGCGGACGGCGACCGAGTGCGGCAGAGAGAGCCGGTCGGCGTAGGATTCCAGGAGGGCTTTCGCCTTATCGATCTCTGCCCGGTAGCCGAGGTCGTCGATCAGCCGGGCCGACGGCCGCCCGATCTCGTGGCCCGCCGCAAGCAGGAAGACGTTTCCCACCACGCCGACGACGATCACGCGGTCGGCCGTTCCCCGTTCGAGGACATTCTGCGCGACCGCGATCGAGTCGTCCACCTTCGTCCCGCCGAGCACGAAGGTGACGGGACGTGGGGCGCCGGAAAAGACCCGGGAGAGGTTCGCGACCTCCTTCTCCATCAGGAGGCCGGCCACCGACGGGAGCACGAGCGGCAGCCCCACGATCGACGGCTGCGACCGGTGCGCCGTACCGAACGCGTCGTTGACGTACACATCGGCCATCGACGCCAGCCTCCGGACGAGGAGGGTCTTCTTCGCCTCCTCCGGTTTCAGGGTCAGGTTCTCCTCGGCGGCAAACCGGAGGTTCTCGAGCATCAGGACGTCCCCGCGCTTTGCGCTCCGGATGGCATCCCGGGCGCACCGCCCGAAGATGTCCTCCACATACGTCACCGGGCGACCGAGCAGCCGCTCCAGTTTCGCCGCATGCGCCTCAAGCGTCGTGAAATCCTTCTTGCCGGGCCTGCTCTGGTGCGTGAGGACGACAAGCCGCGCGTCCTCGAGCGCCTGCACCGTCGGCAGGTGTTCCCGGAACCGTTTGTCGTCTAAAATCTGGTTTGAGGAAGGATCGATGGGCGAGTTGAAATCAACCCGCAGCATCACCGTTCCCGTCAACTTCCCAGTATCTGCGAGCGTACCGATCTCCACCGGGTATCACCAGTCTCTCTCTTCAGGTGCTCCGTGCCTTAATCTTTTTCAGGCGGAAGAGCTCCTCACGCTCCATCTCATCGAGCCGCATCTTGATGAAGTCTCTGGCCTCGGAGAGTTCCGGGATCACCTTGAACTCGAGCGCGTTCACGCGCCGCTTGGTGCTCTCGATCTCGTCGAGCAGCCTCTTCATGGTCGTCTCGATCTCGGCGGCCTCGATGATGGCCTCGAGCAGATCCTCGAACGCCTCCGCGGTCTCGTCGATGACGGCGGACGTGCCGAGCATCCCGTAGCCGCGGTCGAGCACGCCTTTCCGAACCGAAGACGCATCGATCTCGGGGACGACGACGCCCATGATGTTTTTGCTTTTAAGGGAGATGGCGGGGGCGTCCGCCGTCGAGAAGGCGGCGGCCTTTACCCCAATCGCGCCCTCGACGGTCTCCGCAAGGGCGATCATCTCCATTGCACGCTCGTAGCGCTCCAGCAGTGCGCCGCGGCTGTCTTTCGCCTGCTGCAGCACCTTGAAGAACTCCAGGATCAGCCCATCGCGCTTCATCTTGAGGATGTTATAGCCGCGCTCCGAGAGCTTGATCCTCCTCTTGATGTTGATCAGCTCCGATCGGGTCGGCTTGATATCTCGCAGCGCCATGGACGTTTACCCCTGTGCCTTCTTCCGGTACTTCGGGTGGTATTTCTGGATCAGTTCGCGGTCGATACGGACGAGCTGCTCTTCGGGCAGCGTCGAGAGGAGTTCCCAGCCAAGGTCGAGCGTCTCCTCGATCGACCGGTCTTCGTAGAGGCCCTGCCTGACGAACCGGTCCTCGAAGAGGTCGGCGAACTCGAGGAACATCCGGTCGCGCTCCGAGAGCGCGTCCTTGCCGACGATGGCCACGAGACCCCGGAGATCGTTACCCTCCGCGTATGCCGCGTAGAGCTGGTCCGAGACCTTCTTGTGGTCCTCGCGGGTGTGGCCTTCACCGATACCGAGGTTCATCAGACGCGACAGCGAGGGCAGCACGTTGATCGGCGGGTAGATACCCTTCCGGTGCAGCTCACGGTTGACCACGATCTGGCCTTCGGTGATGTAACCGGTCAGGTCCGGGATCGGGTGAGTGATATCGTCGCCCGGCATCGTCAGGATCGGGATCTGGGTCACCGAGCCCTTGACACCCTTGATGATACCCGCACGCTCGTAGATGCTTGCAAGATCGGTATACATGTAGCCGGGGTAACCGCGCCGGCCGGGCACTTCCTCACGGGCCGCGCCGATCTGACGGAGCGCCTCGCAGTAGTTGGTCATATCCGTCAGGATGACCAGCACGTGGTAGCCGAGGTCGAACGCCAGGTACTCGGCTGTGGTGAGCGCGAGACGCGGCGTGATCGTCCGCTCGACGGCCGGGTCGTCGGCAAGGTTCAGGAACACGACCGAGCGCTCGAGAGCGCCGGTCTTCTCGAAGTCGGCCATGAAGTAGTTGGCCTCTTCCCGGGTGATGCCCATCGCAGCGAAGACCACGGCGAACTCTTCGGTCGAGCCGGGCACCTTTGCCTGGCGGGCGATCTGGAGCGCCACGTCGTTGTGGGGCAGACCCGATGCGAGAAGATCGGGAGCTTCTGGCCGCGGACGAGGGTGTTCGTCCCGTCGATCGTCGAGATACCCGTCTGGATGAAATCCTCAGGCGAGGAGCGGGCGTAGGGGTTGATGGCCGCACCGGTGATCTCGAGCCTCTTTTCGGGCACGATATCCGGGCCGCCGTCGATCGGCTTGCCGCCTCCGGAGAGGATACGGCCGAGCATGTCTTTCCCCACCGGCATCTTGATTGTCTCGCCGGTGAACCGGATGCCCGAGTCCCTGCCGATACCCGCGGTGGTCTCGAAGACCTGGACGACCACGATCTCGTCACTCGTATCCAGCACCTGGCCGCGCTTGACCGTGCCGTCGGCGGTCACGATGTTGACGAGTTCGCTGTAGCCGACCGGCTCAGTCTTCTCGACGAATACCAGCGGCCCTGCAATCTGTGCAACCGTTCTGTATTCCTTCATGGTCACACCGTCCTCATCGCGTCAAATTCAGCTTCCATATCCTTCATGATCTTCTCAAGCTCGGGCTCGTAGTCCCTGATGAACTTGATCTGCGGAAGCTCGTTCTTGCTCTTGATGGCGATGACCTGCTGCGGCGTCGCGCCGCCCGCCTGGGCGGTATGCGCGAGGTCGGCGAAGTGCTTGATCGCCTTCATCATGTCGTACTGCTTGGACATCGGGCAGAACGTGTCCACCGCATCGTAGGCGTTCTGCTGCAGGAAGATCTCACGGATCATCCTGGCCACCTCGATGGTGACCTGCTCCTCGTCGGGCAGGGCATCGGAACCGACCAGCTGGACGATCTCCTGGAGTTCGGCCTCTTTCTGGAGGACGCCCATCGCCCACGCCCGGAGCGGGTTCCACTCGGGCGAGACCTCTTTGTCGTACCACTCGTTGAGCGCGTCGAGGTAGAGCGAGTAGGAGTTCAGCCAGTTGATCGCCGGGAAATGCCGGCGCTGCGAGAGCTTCGCGTCCAGTGCCCAGAAGACCTTGACGATACGCAGGGTGTTCTGGGTGACCGGCTCGGAGAAGTCGCCGCCCGGCGGCGAAACCGCGCCGATGACGGAGACGGAACCGCCCTCTCCGTTCAGGGAGATGACACGGCCCGCACGCTCGTAGAACTCCGAGAGACGTGCCGCAAGGTACGCGGGGTAGCCTTCCTCACCGGGCATCTCCTCGAGACGGCTCGAGATCTCACGCATGGCTTCGGCCCACCGGGAGGTGGAGTCGGCCATCAGCGAGACGTCGTAGCCCATGTCACGGAAGTACTCGGCGATCGTGATGCCGGTGTAAACCGACGCTTCACGGGCCGCGACAGGCATGTTCGAGGTGTTCGCGATCAGCACCGTCCGCTCCATCAGCGGCTTGCCGGTCTTCGGGTCCTCGAGTTCCGGGAACTCCGTCAGAACCTCGGTCATCTCGTTGCCGCGCTCGCCGCAGCCGATGTAGACGACGATCTCGGCATCCGACCACTTCGCAAGCTGCTGCTGGGTGACCGTCTTGCCGCTGCCGAACGGGCCGGGGATGGCTGCCGTTCCGCCCTTCGCGATGGGGAAGAGACCGTCCAGGATCCGCTGACCGGTGATCAGCGGGATGTCCGGGTTCAGTTTTTCCGTCACCGGGCGGGGCACACGGACCGGCCAGCGCTGGAGCATCGCGATCTCGGTGCCGTCCTCGAGGACGCAGACGGTCTCGTCGACCGTGAAACTGCCGCCCGAGATCTCCTTGATCTTGCCGCCCTTCGCTTTGGGCGGAACCATGACCTTATGGACGATGTTCGTCTCCTGGACCGTGCCGATGATGTCGCCGGCCTTGACTTCGTCGCCCTTCTTCACCGTGGGCACGAACTCCCACTTCTTCTCGTGGGAGAGGCCGGGTGCCGAGACGCCGCGCTCGATGAAGTTGCCCATCTTGTCCACAAGCACCTCGAGCGGCCGCTGGATCCCATCGTAGATGCTGGTCAGCAGCCCGGGCCCGAGTTCAACAGCAAGCGAGAGACCGGTG
Source organism: Methanoculleus sp. MH98A (assembly GCF_000691865.1). GTDB lineage: Archaea > Halobacteriota > Methanomicrobia > Methanomicrobiales > Methanoculleaceae > Methanoculleus. The sequence continues at coordinate 7,589 of NZ_JMIO01000013.1, forward strand.
TTCCCCACCGGCTCACCGGGTCTGATGCCGGCGGTGTCTTCATAGACCTGGATGATGATGTTCTCACCCTGGATCTTGATGACCTCCCCCATCAGTTCTTCATTGCCGACCTTCACCACGTCGTACATGTGTGCGTCGAGACCGACAGCAGTGACGACCGGCCCTGAAATCCGCTTCAGGACTCCCTGAGTCCTGTTCTCTTTTCCTTTCTCCATTACTTCCACAGATCAACACCCACCGATCTCTTGATTCTCTCTCTCATCGACAGGCCGCCCTCTTCTCCGCCGATCGCGATCACCGTCGGCTTGACGGAATTTTCGAGGGTGGTGCGAAGCCGCAGGGGAATCCGCTCCATGTCGCTGCCCTTCAGCACGAGGATGCCGACGTCTCTGTCATCCAGCACCTGGTTGATATGCTCGACCAGCCGCTCGTCGGTCTCGGCCGCGTAGGTCTTTCTGACACCCGCGAGCCTGAAACCAAGGATGAATTCACCGGTACCGACAACTGCGATCTCCATTCTACATCACCAGGTAGCCCTGTAATCGCTCACCGGGGAGGCCGGCTTCCTTGCCCCGGGCAAGGGCGCGAAGATTCGCGACCTCGTACTTTTTCTTCTCCAGGTAGACGAGGATCGGAAGGATCGAAAACGCGTACCGCTTCGACATCCGCTCCATCTGGTCCAGCTGGACCCGGGTCAGCGCAACCTCGATCTCGTGGAGTGCGGTCTTGCCCCGGATCTCCTCAAGCGCGTTTAAGAGCGGGATCATCTTCACCTGCCTCTTCAAGGCGTCGATGAACTCATCCGGGCTCTCAAGTCCCGAGAGCCGCTGCAACTCGTCCACCGTGAACGAACCGCCACCGATCATCAGTTCCCTGACATCCTCCCGGACCTGCCCGGCCCGCAGCCGGAAGAGGTTCTGGATGTTCCGGATATCGATCTCGAGCTGGATATACTTGAGGAAGATATCCCCGCCCTTGACGCCTCCTTTCGCGTCCGCGATGAGCCGCGCGTAGTAGCCCTTGTAGAGCTCGTTTTCCAGGTGAGCAAACGATCCGGTCTCCATCGCGCGAGGCAGTTCTCTCTCGATGACCGGGTAGAACCGCTCGCCCTTGAGCGACTCGGCGACCCGCTCCGGCGACTCTTCCGCGACAAGGCGGTCGAGAGCGACCCGATCGAGTCTGCCGGCCGGGACCAGGACCTCTTTGATCTTGCCCGGCTGCATCTTCTGCATCTTCCCGCGCAGGACGGTGACGACGTTCTGGATATCCCAGCGGCGCAGGTAACTGGCGGTAAAGTGCTTCAGATCTCCCGGAACCAGTTCCAGGATGCTCTGGTACTCCTTGGCGAGGTTCCAGCTCAGGGCCACCTCGACGAGGTTGATCCCGGAGAAGGAGGTGCCGAGTTCATCGATCTCCGACCGGTAGATGGTCTCGCCGATGAACCGGGTGATCTCAGGCAGGCTCATATTCAGCATGCGGAGATAATCCTCGCGCGGTATCAGCAGCGATTTACGCACCCGCATGCGGGTGCAGGCGTAAATGTACTGGGCCGATCCGCTACTTACCCCTGCCATTTATGAACCCTCCTCATGTAAACAGAATATCCGACGCATCCTTCAAACCGGATTCCCAGATCTCGTCCAGGAACGTGCGGTAACTGTAATCGATCTGCAGTTCGCCGTCGTTGCTCTCAACGATGATGCCGCCGGGAATGTCGGCCGGGGCGCCCACGGTGTAGCCCGAGAACATCTTCAACTGGGAGAGGATCTCTTCGACAACCGGGGTATCCCGCTCGTTTGCATGGACGACGCCCTTCTTGATCTCCTTTACCGCTCTCTTCAGCAGGGCTGTGAGCGCCTTCTCCTGGAACTCGGCGGGCAGATCACCGACAGCGGCAAGCGAGGCCGAATAGACCTGATCGAGGAGCGTCTTCTGGGCGTTCAGGACCTGCCGCTTGACGACGAGGTTCGCCGCCGAGGCTTCCTGGTTGATGATGTGGGTGGCTGCCCGGTCCGCTTCCTCCTGTGCCGACGCCTTGATCCCGGCGGCGCGAGTCTGTGCGTCCACCAGGATCTCCTCAACGTCGGTCCGGGTCTCTGCCCGGATCGCCTCGACCTCCTTTCGCCCTTTCTCCCGGATCTCGTTCACTACTGCTTCGAGTCCCATGGTTCACTCCATCAGAACAGAAGCAGCAGTGCAACCACAAGACCGAAGATGACGATGGTTTCCGGAATGACCGTAAAGAGCAGTGCGAGACCAAACATGTCCCTGTTTTCTGCGGTTGCGCCGACGGCCGCCGCACCGATACCCATCTCGGCAAGGCCGGTGCCGACGCCGGTGAGACCTACTGCGAGACCTGCGCCGACTGCGCTCATTCCTACCTGCGATGCCTGGATCATTTCAAGAGTCAGTTCTGCTGTGCCAAAATCTACCATTTTCTTATTCCTCCGTAAACTTTGATATCATACCGAATGGATTGTACTTTTTGCCTCCACCTTTGTAGAACTTGGTGAAGAACTCAACATAGTGAAGACGAATCGAATGCAGACCGCCGCCGAGGAGGCCAAGTGCCGTGTTCAGCACGTGCCCCATCAGGAAGACGAGAATGCCGACGATGATGAGGATCACACCGACCGGTGTGATTGCTTCAAGTTGGGGCTCTATCATCATGCCGATCGAGATGTAGTTGACCACCATCGCGATTGCGACCGACGAGAGGCCCACCGCCACAAGACGGGCATACGACAATACGTGGCTGACGATCGTCGGAAGTTCGACGATCTCGAGCGCGTTCTCCTGCGCGATACCGATGACTCCCGCCACCAGCAGGACGACGCCTACCGCGATGGCCACGGGGAAGCCCGTAAGGTCGAGCATCATCGGGATGGGGAAGAACGACCATATGATGAGGAGTATGCCCCACATGACCCCGAGCCAGCCGGCGTGGGAGATAACCGCTTTTGTCGCGTGCCTGCCGTGGTAAAGTCTCCGTGCATTGAGTATGCCAAGGATGCGCCCGAGCGTGATGTGCAGGATACCGATCCAGATCGCAATGACCATCAGTTCGACTACCTGCGGGCCGTGTCCTCCCGCATGCCCTCCGATATTGAGGTGTCGGGAGAAGACCAGCGGCTCCCACGGGAGCGAGAATCCCAGAAATTCACTGTAGAGCACGCCGAAGACGATACTCGAGATGCTTGCGTAACTGAGCACCTTGAGCAGGTTTCTTCCGCCTTCGCCCTTCAGGAACTTGCGTAAGCCAAGACTCAGAGCGAGCAGGACGGCTCCGTAACCCACGTCACCGAGGATCATACCGAAGAAGATGGGAAACACAATGGCTACCATCAGCGTCGGGTCGATCTCGGAGTAGCGGGGCCGCGCGTAGATGTCCATGAGCATCTGTGTCGGCGAAGCGAACGACGGGTTTTCGTATTCCACCGGGACACTGGTGTCTTCTTCGATCTCCAGTTCCTCGATGTAGATCTTCCCGTTGGTCGCTTTCTCCAGCGCGTCCAGAATCCTGTCCGCCCGGTCTTCGGGCACCCAGCCTTCGGTGATGAAGGTCTCCTCCGTGGTAGCAAACCGCAACGGGGCTTCCGCCCGCTCTACGTCAGCCGTGAGTAGTTCATCGCATGCTACCAGGAAGTCGGCGTGCCTCTCCCGGATCCCTGCAATCTTTCCGTTGATTGCAGATATCTCGCCTTCGATCCCCCGGGCCTCTTCCAGGTGGGCCTTCATGCGGTCGGCCGGCGCCCCGGTCTCCTCAGGGACGGGGATCGCCTGGAACCCGGCATCGAGGAGAGTCCGCTCGACCTGCTCGCGGTGCTCGTTCTGCACCACGACGACGATCATGTTGCCGACCACCTTATCGGAGAAATACTTCTCGTTCGGGACGTCGATCTCGACGTCGTGGGTTATGTGCCCGGTAAAGACGGTAAACCGCGTATATCCGCGATAGAATTCCAGATCCAGGGGAACCGCAGCAAACGGTTCAAGTTCCCTCGCGCGTTGCTCGTGCTCCTTCTGCCGCGCCTCCAGCCTCGAGCGTGAACCGACAAGATCTTCCGCCTCCTTCTGGATAACGGGCAGATCCGTCCGGATCATCTCCCTGACCTTCGACGCGGGGAGCTTCGTTTTGACGTCTACGTTCTCGGGGTCTATCCCGCACGCATTCTCGATTGCCCTGACCTTGATGAGCGCCGAAGCTGCGTCGCTCGCCTCCGGAAGCGGGTGGCCGATCGACAGCGCTTCAGACGAACTCTCGGGCACGAAGTCTTCGATGTGGTAGACGTTGTGCCGGTAGAGTTCCCTGATGATGGCGTCGATCTCACCTTTCGGGGCTGCGATGAGCAACCGGCGCATCCGTTCAGGCCTTAACATGCAGCTGCTCCTTAAACCGTGTAACAATAAAGTCTACAGCTTCTGCAAGGTTTTCGTTCCCGGATGCACTCAGCGCCTCTGCGCGCGCTTCACCCTCTTTGACAATCTCTTTGTACCTGTTCTGCGCCTGGGCCCGTGCCTCCGCCAGACGCTGATTCCTGTAGTCCTCGGCATCCTTCTGTGCCTTGACGACCAGGTTTTCAGCCTCCAGCTCGGCATCAGAGAGGCTCTTCTTCCTCTCCGCCTGCGCATCACGGATCATCGCCTGATACTCTTCTTCAGTTTCCCTGATGCTTTTCAGGACATCGGTCTTCATCAAACCCTCCTTCTCACGGCGTATGAATATTTGATGAAATTGGGCATATATTTATTGTTGTTTGTCTGCTGAGGATTTTTCCGCATTCAGATGCACCATTTCCACCCCGGGGGGTAGGTTTTCAATCGCGACGCCCCCGGGAACCCCGGCAAGCGAGAGCCCGGAGAACTCCGCGGACGAGCAGAGCAGGTGCTGCTCGGGATGGGTTCCGCGCCGGATATCGCAGGCGAGGAGAATCGCCGGGGCGACCGAAACGACCATCGATAGCCGTTTCGAACCCGGATGGTCTTTAGGAAGGACGACAAGCGGTATATGGTAGCGCCGGACCAGCTCGAGCATCATGCGTGCCTGCTCGACGGGGCCGCCTTCCGGCATGGAGACGGCGACCAGATCGTCGGGGTCGACCGCCTGGCAGTACTCGTCGTCCGGGGTCTCGATGCAGAGCGTGAACCGGGAGCAGGCTTTCGCAACAAGCAGAAAAGAGCGTTCTCCCCGGATGAGGAGGGGTTCGCCGCCGAGGGGGACGGTCGTCGCGCCCGCCCCGGCGGGGGAGGCCCCAAAAGCGCCGCCTTCAGATCTCTTCGACATCTTCGGACTGGCAGCCCGGGCACATGGGCCGCTTTCCAACGCCCTTGAACTTCTCGCCGCACTCTTTGCAGCGGTAATTCTTGCCCTCCACACGCTCGTTGAACTCAATGTCGACGGGTCCACCGACTGTACACATCTGGCATCACCAGAAGAGAGGGAGGAGGGCAGAGGATAAAACCCTATCGCGGCAGCCTTGAAAAACCCGGATCTGCGGCGCGGAATGTGTCCGCCTTCATGCACCGCCGTCCCTATGGGTTTGCCTTCTTTTGCATCATCCGCCAGCGCTTGAGAACGAATGCCGCGACGCTGAGGGCGAAGAGCGTGTTGAAGAGCACCCATATGATCGGGTCTTCAAAGTCCGTCCCGATCAGGTTCCCGTGGACGACGGCAAAGAGGAGCACGACGTACATCAGCCCGTGCACCCACCGCCAGTAGTTCGGGATGCTTCTTCGGAGCAGCACGCCGGCGAACGCGATATAGAGGAGATAAAGCGCGGGCCGGCCTGCGAGCGCCCAGAACCGCTCCCACGGGGAGAAGACCGGGATGAACACGGCGGGGTTCATCGCCCCTATGGCGAGGGTCACGGGGTGCAGCGTGGGGAGGAGAAGGCCGACGGCGGCGAAGGTGTGGTGCACCGAGAGAAACGATCTCCCGAAGACCTCCATGATCTCACGGAGGAACGGGGTCAGGAGGGTCGCGATGCCGAGAGCAAGGAACCCCCACAGCGCGGCAAGGCGCGCTATGACGCTGAACAGATCCTCGTACGGTGCGGTCAGCACCACCGCGGCAACAAGCGCAAACAGGGCCAGGGTGACGGCTGCAAAGAGCGCACCCGCCCGGGTCGGGGCCACGGTTCCAGAGAACTCACGGCAGGGGATAAGGGTTTCGGCCCGGATGTACCATCCGCCGCTCTTCGCGTGAGGTGTATCGCTATCCTTACGGGGCTTCTACCAGCCCTGTCTTTGAGATGGTCTCACGCGAAGGCGCGAAGGACGCGAAATGGACGATCGACACCTGTGTGGACTTCGCGATTTCGCGGCTTCGCGTGAGTTGACGGAGGGCATCGAAAAGCAAGAAGCGGTCGAAAACCCTCCTCAGATCGCGATCCCCACAAGGTGGAGTAGAACCAGGACCAGGGCGCCCGGCAGCCCTGCGAGGGCGCAGATGAGAACCGTCACCAGGTTGATCTGGATGTCGGGAGCGCCGAACCACGCGAGAACGTTGAAGTAATTCAGGAGCCAGAGCGTGATGAGCCCGGCGATGGCGTTGATGACGAGCGTCATGGCCTTCTTCATGAGGTAGTAGAGCGCCGCGGCTATCGCGACCGCGAGAAGGATGGCAAGGATCTCTTCCATCATCTATTTACCAATGATCTGCTGGTTATTTAACCGTATTGATGGAATCGTCAGACGTCCGACGCGCCTTGCGTCATTCCCGAGCCCCCCGATGCCCGCGAGCATTTCAAAGACGTTCCCGGAGAGCATCGCCGTCCGGATGGGTTCGGTGAGGTCCCCTCCTTCGATCCAGAAGGGGTTCGAGATCTCCACCGAGAAGTCGCCGGAGAACGGGTTCGCGGTATGGGCGCCCACGACGTCGTGGATCCAGACCGCCCGATCGTCGCCGGGCTCTTTTACCCGCGGGCCGTCGATGAAGAGGTTGTGCACGCCGATCCCGGGGCCTTCGCTCCCGGAACGGACGGCGCTCCCCGTGCTCCCCTCGCCGTAGCGGTAGCCGGTCTTGAGATCGTAGGCGAATTGCCGGAGCACTCCCTGCTCCACGAAGACCAGGCGCCGGGCCGGGGTCCCCTCCGCGTCCCAGGCGGTGCTCCCGAGGCCGGGAGCAAACGGGTCGTCGTAGACGGAGAGCCGCTCGTCAAAGACCTGTTCGCCGACTTTGTCCGCAAGGAACGACCGGCCGGCCTTCACGTTCCGCCCGGAGAGGGCCGGGAGAAGAACCTGGCCGAGGAGGCTTGCCGCAGCAACCGGGGAGAGAACGACGTCGTAGCGCCCGGTCTCGATATCGCGCCCCGATAGAGAGCGCGCAGCAAGCGAGGCGGCCCGCTCCCCGACCGACCGCGCATCGATATCGGCGAGGTACGGGGAGGCGTCGAACTCGTAACCCGTGGACTGCTCCCTGATTGCCTCGAGGGAGACCGCCGCCACCGTCCGGTCCATGCCGTAGAAGACGCCGCTCGAGTTCGCGACCGCGAGGTACGACCGGGCAAGATCCGCGCTCCCGCCCACGACCTCAACCGGGTGCTCCGCGGCACCGGCAAGGAGATCGCCGACCATCTTCGCCGCATCCTCCACCGCGACGACGAGATCCCCGTCGGCCGCGGAAGGAGTGCCCGCAAGATCGGCCGGTTTCGGGAACCCGCCCCACTGTTGCGGGGTGGCGAGTCGCCCGCTCGCGAGCGCGGCATCCAGACATTCCTTCCACCGGTCGGGGTCGCTCGTGGCCGAGAACCCTATTCGCCCGTCCCTGACCGTCCTGACGGCCATGTTCCAGGCTTCCGACTCCTCGGCGTTCCCGAGGATCCCTTTCTTGATCTCGGTGCCGACGCTCAGTCCCCGGGCGTAGAAGACCTCGACCTCGTCCGCCCGGCGTTCTCCTTCCCGGAGAATCCTCTCGATCAGGTCTTCGCCGTTCATTCGCCGCGTCCCCCGATGGTTGCATTCTCGAGCAGGAGATGGGGCGCGCCGTCGCTGACCGGGACGCTCTGCCCGCCTTTCCCGCAGTATCCCGGGCTCATCTTCCGGTCGTTGCCGACCAGAGCGATGTTGTGCAGCGTCGAGAGGATCTCGCCCGAAAGCGAGACGTCCCGGACCATACCGGCCTTCTCGCCACCCTCGATGAGGTAGCCATACTCCGCGTTGAACTGGAAGACGCCGCGGCCGGGATCGACCTGGCCGCCCCTTGACCCGATGAGGAGGATACCGTCTTTGCATTCCGCGAGGATCTCGTCGTAGGCCGCGTCGCCGTTCTCGATGAAGGTGTTGCTCATCCGGACGATCGGCGGTGCCCCGTGCTCCGACCGGGCGTGGCCGGGAACACCGTCTCCCACGGCCGCGAGGGTCTCGCGGTTGTGCAGGTAGGAGGAGAGAATGCCGTCGCGGATGATCTCCGTCCGGTGCACGGCAACGCCCTCGGCGTCGACGGGCATGAACCGAACTCGGGGAGGGAGGGATCGTCGACGATCACGAGCCCCTCGCACCCGATGCGTTCGCCGATCTTCCCGCCAAGGACCGATGCGCCTTCGCGGACGAGGTCGCCCTCGCTCGCGTGGCCGACCGCCTCGTGGGTGAAGACGCCCGCAAGCTCCGGGTCGAGCACCGCCCGTTTTGTCCCGCCTTTCGGGAGTTTCGCGTCGAGCAGGGAGACCGCGACCTCGCCCGCCTTCCGGCCGAGATCCTGCTTGTTCCGGAGGTTGAACCCGGTGGTGATGTGGTCGCGTTCGCTCCCCATCTGCATCACGCCGTTCCTGGACGCGATGGCGACGACCGAGAACCCGGACCGGACGGCCTCGTAAGAGTACTCGTTTTCACTCGAATCCAGGAACCGGACCGCATCGATCCCCTCGGTGTAGCGCGCGCGGGTGTTTCCCACCCCGGCAACCCGTGCCGCCTCCTCTATCCCGGCAAGCAGCCGGGTCTTCTCCTCGAGATCGACGTCCCGGGGATCCTCCCCAAGGGGCGGAACCGGGAGCACGCCGCGCGGCGCGTCGGCAAGGTCGAGATGATCCTCCGTGACGACCGCAAGGCGCGATGCCGCCTCGACGAGACTCTCGACCTCGCGTTTCGAATCGATATCGACGTGATCGCGGGTGAGGATCCCCCAGCCTTTCGATCCCAGCACCCGGATCACGGCTTTATCGAAAAATGAGGTGCCCGCGGACTCGATCACACCGTTGTCGATATCGACCAGGGTGATCTCGCCCCGTACGCACCGTATATCGTAGTAACGCACTTCAGCCATAGGGCATCAGACCGGAGAACGCCCGACATTCGGGTCGAAGATGCCGGTCGGATTGACCGCCATCTTCCGGAGCTTCGAAATAAACCCTTCGCGGTTCTCGGGCACGAGCGCGTTCTGGAGAACCTCCTTGATGTGGTCGACCGGCAAAATCTCGACCATCTCGCGATAGCGGTCCTCGATCAGCACGTCGTCGAGGTTCGACCGCGGGATGATCACCGTCTTGATCCCGGCCTTTGCCGCCGCCTCGATCTTGTAGGTGACACCGCCGATGGGGAGGACGTCGCCCCGGACAGAGAGTGACCCCGTCATCGCGACGTCCTGGCGCACCGGGATGTTCTCGATGGCGCTGATCACCGCCGTCGCCACGGTCACGGAGGCGGAGTCGCCCTCGACACCGCCGTAGGTGCCGATGAACTGGACGTGGATGTCCATCTCCCGGACATCCTTGCCCGTGAACTTCTTGATGAAGGCGCTGACGTTCATGATCGATTCCTTGGCGATATCCTGGAGCATACCGGTCGCGACGACCGTGCCGTCCTCCCCCTGGCGCGGCGTCCACTCGGCCATGACGGGAAGCACCGAACCGGAATCGCTCCCCATCACCGCAAGCCCGTTCACCCGGCCCACCCGGGTGCCTTCCACGACGGCAAGGTCGTAGTCGCGGCTCCGCCTGATATACTCGTCGGAGATCTGGTCTTCAATCGAGCGGGAGGCCGATTTCGCGGCGAGGACGTGCTTTGCCGAGGTGAACTCCGCACCTTCCTGCCGGGCAAGGTCACCCGCCACCCGGATGAGCCCGCCCATGTCACGGAGTTTCAGGGTCAGGTGGCCCTTCCGGTTCGAGCGGCGCCGGGCCTCGCGGAGCACCTCGAGCATGGCGGCCCGGTCGAAGTGGGGGATCTTCCCGTCGTTCTTGACCTCCTGCGCGATGAACCGGAGGAACTTCTTCCGGTTCTCCGCCGTGTCCTCCATCGTCTCGCGCATGTAGACCTCGTAGCCGTAGCCCCGGATACGCGACCGGAGCGCCGGGTGCATCCCCTGGATGGCGTCGATGTTGCCTGCCGCGATCATCACGAACCGGCAGGGAACCGGCTCCGTCCTGACCATCGCGCCGCTCGAACGCTCGCTCTGGCCGGTGATCGGGAAGGTGCCCTCCTGGAGCGCGGTCAGCAGGTTCTGCTGGGAGTGGGGGGTGAGGGTGTTGATCTCGTCGATGAAGAGCACCCCCCCGTGCGCCCGGTGGATGGCCCCTCCCTCGACACGGTCGTGGGAAGGTGTCTCGAGCCCGCCGCTCTGGAAGGGGTCGTGCCGGACGTCGCCGAGCAGGGCGCCCGCGTGCGAACCGGTGCCGTCGATAAAGGGCGCCATGGTGTTCGAGTCGTGGGATATCAGGAGCTTCGGGACCATCGCCTCCTCGCGGGGCATCGAATACTTCAACGCCATGAAGACGAACGCGGCGGCGATGATGCCCATCAGCCACTGGTAGGTGATGATCGCGTAGCCGATGATGCCGATGATGAGGAGCATGATAAGGGTGCTCCGCATCTGGATCTTCTTCCTTGCCTCCACCTTGTGAGCGTTGACGATCTGTTTGCCGCGGCCGGCGGGGACGGTCCTGATGATGGGATTATTATTATCCTCGGGATTCGGGTAGACCAGGATATCCTGCAGTTCCTCTTTGGGGAGGAGCTCGGCCATCGCCTTCGCCAGCATCGATTTGCCGGTCCCGGGGGTGCCGATCATCATCACGTGCCTGCGCTGGACGGCGGCCTTCCGGATCACCTCGACGGCGTGCTCCTGGCCGATGACCTGGTCGATGAGATTCGGGGGTACGTCGATATCGGACGATGCGCTCAGCTCAAGACCGGAAAAGACATCGGCCTCCTCCAGTTCGTCATTCGTGAGCTCGATGTTGGGAATTTTTGTTGTTGGCGTCGAATCCATCGTCGAGTTTACCTCTTTGCTGCACTGGTACTTATATAATTTATTCATCCTCGTTCAAATACTTTCTAGCAAAGGTGTTTCATGAGAATAATCAGCACGGAGCGGTCCCAGGTTCTTGCAGCCCGCGTTGCCGAAAAACTTGGCCCCACTGGTCGAGACAAAATTCACCCGATTTCCCGACGGGGAACTGTATCTTAAGTGCGGAGAACTGGACGACGAGACCCTGATCGTCAGCAGCATCGTGGACAACGATATGTTCATGCAGACCCTTCTCGCGATCGATGCCGCCGATCAATCGAGGAACACGCTGGTGATTCCGTATCTCGGCTATTCCCGGCAGGACAAACGTTTCTCCCCCGGCGAGCCGATCAGCGCCCGGGCGGTCGCACGGGCGCTTTCAACCGGCATCGAGCGGGTCTACGTCGTCAACATCCACGACCCGGGCGTGCTGGGTCACTTCGGCGTCCCGGCAAAGAACGTCACCATCGCCCCGGCCGTCGGCGGCTACGTCGGCGACCTGCGCCTGAAAAACCCCCTGGTTCTCGCGCCGGACGAGGGCGCGATCGACTTCGCTTCGGACGTCGCGGCGGTCGGCGGGTGGGACTGCGACCACCTCGAAAAGACCCGGCTCTCGGGCGAGGAGGTCAGGATCGCCCCGAAGACCATCGATGCCGCCGGACGGGACGTCGTGATCGTGGACGATATCATATCCACCGGCGGAACCCTCGCGACCGCCGCCTGCATGCTCCGGGAGCGGGGGGCCGCGTCCATCCACGCGGCCTGCGTCCACGGGGTGCTCACGAGCGGCGCCTACACCCGCCTGCGGGCGGCGGGAGTCTCTTCGGTCGTCTCCAGCGACACCTACGAGAACGCCTCAAGTTTCATATCGGCCGCGAGCGCTATCGTCACCGCGATCAGGGAAGATGCTCACCGTTGACGGATCACACCTCGAAGGAGGCGGGCAGATCCTCCGCCTGGCGGTCGCCTTATCGGCCATCTCCGCCACTCCGGTCACCGTGACCAGGATCCGGCAGAACCGGCCGAACCCCGGGCTTGCCCCCCAGCACATCGCTGCGGTCCGGGCGGTCGCCGGCGCCTGCGATGCGGAATGCACGGGTCTAACGCCGGGGAGCCGGGAGATCTCGTTTGCTCCCGGCCGGGTTCGCCGGGCCGATCTGGAGATCGACCCCGGCACCGCCGGAAGCATACCCCTCATCGTCCAGGCGTGGCTCCCGGTCGGCCTCGCCGCCGGCGGGAGCATCACGGTCTCGGGCGGGACCGAGGTGCCGTGGAGCCCGACCATCGATTACCTGGAGCATGTCTTCGCGCCGGTGCTCCGGCGCGCCGGGGCCTCGATCGAGATTGCGGTGCGCGGGAGAGGGTATTATCCCCGCGGAGGGGGGCGGGTGCACGTCCGGGCGGAACCGTCCCGCCCGGGCCCGATCGCGGTCCCGGAAGGGGAGGAGAGGAACTGCGGGATCGTATCCTGCTCGGCGCGCCTTCCCGCGCACGTCGCGGAGCGCCAGGCGGCGGCCGCACGCGATCTCCTTGAGGGCGAACTCGATCTTTCCTGCACCGCGACGCTCGACTCACGGGAAGGCGGGCCGAGCGTCGGGAGTTCGGTCACGGTGTGGAGCGGGGCGAAGGGTGCCGTCGCGCTCGGGAAGCGGGGGCTTCCGGCCGAGGAGGTGGGCCGGACGGCGGCACGGGCCCTCGCCGACGAATGCCGCAGCCCCGGCACGGTCGACGTCCACCTCGCCGACCAGCTCCTCGTCTACCTTGCCCTCTACGGGGGAGAGTACAGCACCCATACCCTCTCGATGCATGCAGAGACCGCAGGCTCTCTCCTGGCGGAGTTCGGGTATCCCATAGCCTGCAAAAAGAACGATATCGTGAGGTTCTCCGCATGACGCTTGTCCTCGACGCCTCGGTCTTTTTCACGGAGATCCCCGTCAACGGCCCGATCTCGACCACACCGTCGGTCGTCGAGGAACTCACCGACACCCACGCGAAGTGTCGCTTCGAGGTCCTCACGGCCGCGGGACTCACGGTCCGGGAGCCGCGCGGGGAAGATCTCGCAAGAGTGGATGCGGCCGCACTCCGGACGGGAGATAGCGGGGTGCTCTCCGGAACCGACCGGGATATCCTCGCGCTCGCGCTGGAACTCTCGGCCGTCCTCGTCACCGACGATTTCGCCATCCAGAACGTCGCCCACCGCCTCGGCATCGAGACCCGGAGCATCAGGCAGCGGCCCGCCCGGCCTATCCGGTGGCGCTACCGGTGTAGCGGGTGCGGGCGGTACTGGAGGGAGCCGGGAGACTGCCCGATCTGCGGCGCACCAATCAAAAGAAAGCTTAAATAATCAACCGGAGATCTTTTCTCCATGTCCGCGCTCGAAGAGCTGATCACGAAGGCAAAGGCGCTCCAGGCAGAAGGGCACACCCCCGGCCAGATCTCCGACGAGCTGGGTCTCTCGATGGAGACGGTCACCTGGCTGCTCACCCAGCAGAAGGGCATGGAGGCCCCCAAAGACGTCCACATCGACTGGGCGGCGGTGGGGAGCCACGGCGTGCTCTTAAACGACATGGCGATGATGATGCTCAAACGCTTCCTCTACCTGGCGGAGGGAGGAGGCGTACGTGCCGTCGACGATCTCCCCGACACGGTCGTCGGGATCGCGCCGTCGGGTGCCCCGCTCGCCACCCTCATCGCCGCGGAGGAGGGGCTGAAACTCGCGGTCTACCTCCCGGCGAAGCACAGCCGGAGCGAAACGCCCATCGGGTCGCTCTCGGGCACCTTCTCCGCGATCGCCGCCAAGCGGTGCATCATCGTCGACGACGTCGTCACGACCGGGACGACGCTTTCCGAGACGATAACGTTTCTCCGGCAGCACGGAGCCACGCCGATGGCGGTCTGGTCGCTCTTCGACAAGCGGGGGGCGAGGGAGATCGACGGGGTCCCGGTCCATTCGCTCTTCGTGATATCGAGGCTCGGGTGAACGGCCCGGCACTTTTTTTTGATACGCCCTGAACCCGCTCCGGCGGGAACGGCAAAACGGATCGCAACCGGTTCGGGGGATCCGGGCGCGTAACGGTGGCTGACGGATGATACAGCACCGCCGTTGGGCGGGGGCGTCCCCGGAAGGCTGAACGGCATCGACCAATTTATATAGAACCTCTGAACAAACCTAACGAGCAAAGGAGGATTATACAATGCTTGCTGGACAGCCCATCATTATTTTGCGGGACAACGTTGAGCGCACTCGCGGATTCGAGGCGCAGCGCTCGAATATCATGGCTGCAAAGGCAATCGCGGCCGCCGTTCGGACGACGCTCGGTCCCAGGGGAATGGACAAGATGCTGGTCAGCTCCAGCGGTGACGTGGTGATCACGAACGACGGGGCAACCATCCTGCACGAGATGTCCGTGCAGCACCCCGGCGGCAAGTTGATCGTCGAGGTCGCGGAGACCCAGGACGACGAGGTCGGCGACGGCACCACGACTGCGACCGTGCTCGTCGGGTCCCTTATGGAAGAGGCAGAGACGCTGCTTGCCCAGGAGGTGCATCCCACCATCATCGCGCAAGGCTACCAGCTCGGCATGGAGAAGGCCCTTGCAATCCTCAAGGAACTGGCCATCTCCATCAGTGCCGACGACCAGGAAAACCTCATCAAACTCGCCGGAACCGCCATGACCGGCAAGTCCATCGAGGCAATCAAAGACCAGATCTCCACCATCGTGGTGGACGCAGTGCGGCTGGTCGCGACCGAGACCGGTCAGGGCACCTACGCCGTGGACGAGGACGACATCAAGATCAAGAAGCAGGTCGGCGACTCCATGGACGACGCCGAACTGATCCGGGGCATCGTCATCGACAAGAAGCGCGTCTTCGAGCAGATGCCCGATAAGATCAAGGACGCCAAAGTTGCCCTGCTCGCCCAGCCGCTCGAGATCACGAAGACCCAGGTGAAGTCGAAGATCAAGATCACCTCCTCCGACCAGATGAAGGCGTTCTCCGAGCAGGAGCGCGAGTCCCTCCGGGAACTTGCCGAGCAGATCGTTGCCGCCGGCGCGAACGTCGTCCTCTGCCAGAAGGGAATCGCCGATGCGGTGCAGTACTACCTGGCCAAGCACGGTGTCTACGCCATAGAAGACGTGAAAGAAGCCGACATGAAGTTCGCCGCGAGAGCGCTCTGCGGCAGCATCGTCAACAAGCCCGAGGAACTCACCGGGGAGACGCTCGGACACGCCGAGGCGGCCAAGGAGGTCCCCGACGCCGACCTGACGATCATCTCCGGGTGCGAAAACCCGAAGGCCGTCACGATCCTCCTGCGGGGCACCTCCCAGCTCCTGCTGGACGAACTCGAGCGGGCGGTCTACGACGCGGCCCGGGTCGTCCAGGACGCCATCGAGGACGGCAAGTTCGTCGTCGGCGGCGGATCGGTCGAGACCGAACTCCAGATGCGCATCCGCGACTACGCCGCAACCGTCGGCGGCCGGGTTCAGCTCGCTATCGAAGCGTTTGCGAACGCTTTCGAGGTCGTCCCGAGGACGCTCGCGGAGAACTCCGGATTCGACACGATCGACAAGGTTGTCGCTCTCCGAAAGGCCCACGCCGACGGCGCGAAGCATGCCGGGCTCAACGTCTACACCGGCGAGGTCGTCGACATGCAGGAGGCCGGGGTCATCGAACCCGAGCGGGTGAAGACCCAGGCGATCAAGAGCGCGACCGAGACGGCCATGCTCCTCGTCCGCGTCGACGACATGATGGTCACCCAGGCCGGACAGCCGGCCGCACAATAAGTCACCCGCGCGAAGAGGCCAGGAAGATCCCGGCTTCTTCTTCTGCTATTTCTTCGTCCTGCGGAACGCTCCGCCCGCGGCAAAATATCAGCGCCGTATCCGGGTTGATCCCGAAGGAGAGGAGAGCGATCTCATACGTGTCGCCCGGCTGCCCGCGGTAGACCAGCACACGACCGTCCGGGATAAGGGTGAACCGACAGAGCATATCTCGATACTATTATAGCCGTAGAGCCTAAATACTCTAGGCCGATTCTGTGCCGAGGTAGTCTAGTCCGGGAAGGCGGTGGCCTCGAAAGCCACTGGTGTTCGGCACCTCGGGAGTTCAAATCTCCCCCTCGGCGTTTTCAGGTTCCTCATATAGGGCCCGGCACGCCCCCGGGACGGGGCGGAACCTGGTTTTCGGGACCGTTTACCGGAACCTTTTCTGCGATCCCGGTATCGGCGCGGATGCGTGCGGTTCCGGGAGAGATATTTATGGTCACGGTAAACCACAGTTGGTACGTAGCGCCTGCTGTCCGGGATCATCCCGCGCCGGCCGATGGAGATCTCCCGTGTACCACTGCTTTGACGAACTCGACGATGCCGTCGTCATCCTTGACCGGGATAACACCGTTGTGCGGCTGAACCGATCGTTTTGCGAAACGTTCGGGATCGGCGATGATGCTGCCCGCGGCATGGAGATAGGCGACCTCATCGCCCGCCACCTCGCACCGCTCTTCGAGGAGAGGGACTCTGCCGACCGGATAATCGAAGCACTCCGGAACCGCGAGGAGGTGACGCACGAGACCTGCCGGATGCGAACCTCCACCGGTGAGGTGCGTCACTTCTCCTTCTCGTGCCGGGTGATCTCCGGCGAGCCCGGCGCCGGGGAGAGGCTTGCACGGTTCCGGGAGATCACTCCCGGACGTCAGGAGGAGATGGCACGGATCAGGGCCGAGTCGGTCTTTACCGCCGTCGGAGAACTGGTGCCCTACGGCCTCTGGGTATGCGGGCCGGACGGCAACGTGCTCTATCTTTCCGCCTCGTTCCTCGAACTGGTGGGAAGGACGATCGAGGAGTGCCGGCACGCCGGGTGGCTGGAGTGCATCCCGCTCGAGGACGCGGCAGCAGTGCGTTCCGACTGGAGACGGTGCCTCGATATGGGGTGCCGTTGGGATCGCGAGTTAAGGGTTCCGGATCCCGACGGGGAGTGCCGTACCATCCTCTCCCGGGGAGCGCCGATCCGTGACAGGGACGGGCAGATCGTCCTCTGGGCCGGAATCAATCTCGACATCACCGCGAGAAAACAGGCCGAGCGGCTCACCGCCGTCCGTGCGGCGCAGCAGGCAGCCATCGCGGACCTCGGCCAGTTCGCTCTTGCAGGGGCGGAGCTTCCCGAACTGATGAACGCCGTGGTCCGGATGGTGGCGGAGTGTCTGGGAGTCGAGTACGCCAAAGTGCTCCGGTACCTGCCCAATGAATATCTTTTCATCCTCGAGGCGGCGGTGGGATTCGGCGGAGTCCGGGTCGGTACCGAGAAAGTGGATGGAGGAACCGATTCCCAGGCGGGGTACACCCTTCTCTCTCATGAGCCGGTGATCGTCGAAGACTTCGACGCCGAGACCCGGTTCCGGGGCCCGGCCCTCCTGCGAAACGAGGGGATCCTGAGCGGCATCAGCGTCATTATCCAGGGTGACGAGGCACCGTACGGGGTGCTCGGCGCCCATACCCGGACCCTGCGCAGGTTCACCCGGGACGACATCAACTTCGTCCAGGCGGCCGCAAACGTTCTGGCACTGGGATTCAAGCGAAAGGCGGCCGAAGAGGCGCTCAGCAAGAGCGAGGAGAAGTTCCGCGAGATAGCGCAGCGGAGTTTCGACATGATCTACACCTGCTACCACGACCGGGGGATCACCTACATGTCCCCGGCCGTGACCCGCATCCTCGGCTTTACCCCCGCCGAACTCATCGGCTGCAAGTGCCGTGACTACGTCACCCCCGTATCGCTCGCCGCATGGGAGGAGGGGCAAAAGAAAATGGCGAGAGGCGAATCGATCGAAGGGCTCGAAGTCGAGTTCCGCCGAAAGGACGGAACGACGGCCTTCGTCGAGCTGAACGAATCCCCGATCGTGGAGAACGGAAAGGTGGTCGGCGTCCAGGCGGTGGGAAGAGACATCACCGAACGGAAACAGACCGAGCAGCTTAACCAGCAGGCGTTCGAGCAGATCGAACGGAACATCGAGCAGTTCGCCGTCCTCGGCGATCACATACGCCAGCCCCTGCAGGTGATCCTCGGCATGGCCGACCTGGCCGACGATCCGAAGACGTCGGCGGTTATCCACGATCAGGTCGAGCGGATCAACGAGTATATCAGGCAGCTGGACCGGGGATGGGTGGAGTCGCGGGAAGTTCGCGCGTTCCTCCGGCGGCACGACCGGGAGTGACGTCCGGCCTACCTGTAGCGCCGGGTAAGCGGTTTCTCCGTGACAGAGTCTATCCCGACGTCGCAGTCCTGTATCGCGCCGTGCCCGGAAAAGACCGAACGGATCTCCTCAAGAATCCGCTCGGCCAGTATCCGCGCGTCGCGCTCCTGGTCGGTGTCCATCTCGATGAACCCGGTCAGTTCTATACGGAACTTTTTCATGCCTCTGCTTGCCTCCGTCTCACTGCAGCATCCGCTTGCATCCTACTGTGTCTCTCCGATACTGCGGAGAACTGCCTGCATGACCCTGTCCACATGCTCCCACGTGGGGTTATCCGCGCTCATACCCGGACGCCGGACGATGAAGGGGCGTCCTTCGTCACCGGCTTTGCGCATGTCGGGGTCCAGAGGGATATTGCCGAGATACGGCACGCCAAGGTCCTCTGCGGCCTTCTTCCCCCCGCCCTGTCCGAAGAGGTCGATCTCCTTGCCGCAGTGCGGGCAAACCATGCCGCTCATGTTCTCGACTATCCCGAGAACCTTAATATCCATTTTCTCGACGAACTTTACGGCTTTGGTCGAGTCGAGTATGGCAACCTCCTGCGGCGTCGTAACAATAACGGCACCGGCAACGTTCGGGGCGAGCTGGATGATCGATAACGCCTCGTCTCCCGTGCCCGGGGGCAGATCCACCACGAGGTAGTCCAGGTCTCCCCAGTTGACATCCGCGAGGAACTGTTTGATGACCTGCATCTTCATGGGGCCGCGCCAGATGACAGGAGTGCTCTTATCCGGCAGGAGAAACGCCATCGAGACGACGCCGAGTGCCGGCACCACGTATACCGGTTCGATCCTCGTGCCGTTCGTCGACGTGAGTTTGGTCTCCTCGATGCCCAGCATCTTGGGGATGTTGGGGCCGTGGATATCGAGATCGAGAAGGCCCGTCTGGTAGCCGTGGTTCGCAAGCGCCATTGCAAGGTTCGCGGCCACCGTGCTCTTCCCGACGCCACCCTTTCCGCTCAGCACCAGGATGACGTGCTTGACGCTCACGGAAACCTTTTCAAACGGGTTTTTCTGCTGCTGTCCGGCATCCTTCGTTGTATTGTCTGTTTCTGCCATAACGTACCCTCAACACCTCATCTCCAGTGGGCGGAATCGTCCGTCCACCGGTCACGAAGTGATTGTGAGCCCGCACGAGTGTTCTTCCCGAACAGGGTCATGCAACACGGCTCGCACAATAATGTTAACAACGTTAACAGAAAGTAGTATTGATACTTACATGTTCGGCCCCTCTCAGGGATCCACGGCACCCACCGGATCTACTCCCTGAACGGTTCTCCGCCGGGAAAGGGCCGGAGATCGGTTCGAAACCTGTCTTGCCGGGAACCCCACGTTAAAGTGAGGGTATTGACACAGGGTAGAACGAGGGATATGTGATGGCATTTGATCTATCGAAATGCGACTTCTCCCGCTGCAGGGGAGAATGTCTCGCCCGCTGCCCGTACGTATCATACGACGAGGACGACGCAAAGAGAGCAATGAAGTCCCTGATAGAGGGAGAACGCCACCAGATCCTGAAAGAGTGCATCACCTGCGCAGCGTGCAACGATTTCTGCCCGCTGGGCGCCGATCCCTGGGACCTCATCGCACGGCGGCAGGAAGAGACGGATGCTCTCGGCATCCCGGCGGACGCGAAGCCGTCGAGCGACTGGCTGACGAAACCGGCCGTAGTCATCCGGAGAGGAAAGCCGGGCGGGGCGCTGATCTCGGCCGGCGGGATCTACGAGGTGGTGCCCCAGGCGGAGTTCCTCACGGGACAGGTGTTTGAGGACGCAACCATCATCGGGGGAGGGCCGTACGCGTGCGGGTTCACCGAGACCCACCTCGGCCGGGCGTCCCGGCCGCTGAAGAACCTCCCGCAGTTCATCGAGAATCTCGCGAAAGCGGCCGAAGAGTTCGGGGTCGACGAGATCGTCTTCACCCACGACGCCTGCTACAACGTGGCGACGACCCTCGCGATGCAGCAGGGGGTAGAGGTGCCGTTCCGGCCGGTTCATCTCCTCGAGCACATCAGGAACTGGCTGCGCGACCACCCCGACCGGATCAAAAACCCGCTCGGCATCAGCATCGCGGTGCAGGGCGGCTGCACGACGCGCTACGCCCCGAGAGGCGGGGACCGCGAGATCTGGTCGGACTGGCTCGCCGATATCTTCGAGATGATCGGTGTAGAGTCCGTCGAGGAGAAGCGGACGTATACGGGAGATGACCGGCTCTGCTGCGGGTGCGGGATCTTCCACACCCAGCACGAGCGAGCGGTCGATATCCAGCGTAAAAACATCGGCGATGCCGCCGAAGCCGGCGCCGAAGAACTCGTCTTCATCTGCCCGGCCTGCATCTCCGTGATGCGGGCGACCTGCCGGAAGATGGAGATCGAGCCGATCTACATCACCCAGCTCGTGAAACAGGCGCTGGGCGAGGAACTCGGCCCTGCCGGAACCGCCGCGTTCGGGTATCCGGTGAAGTAGCCAGACGAGGTGAGAAGAATGGTGAAGTTTACGAAGGAGATGAAAGAAGCCCTGCGGGTTCCCGGCAAGGGAGGGAGCCTGATCTACCTCTGCACGTCGAGCAGGGACGGCAACCCGAACATCGCCGCGATGCGGTTCGTCGCCACGCACATGGACGACAAGATCCTGATCGCCGATATGTTCCTCTTGAAGACGAAGGCGAACATCAAGGAGAACCCCGAGGTCGCGGTCACGATCTGCCACCCGCTCGACGAGGGGCGGTGGTGGGTCTTCAAAGGTAAGGCCGTGGACATGGAGTACGGGTTCCCGCGCGATTTCGACTGGTACGGCGCGAACGCGACGGATATCCTGAACGAGTGGGGGAACTGGAACAAGGCCGAACCGCCGGATGAGGTGCCGCCGGACATCGTCTTCCCGAAAGCCGTCCAGCGCGGGGTCGTGGTCGTGCATGTCGAGGAGGCCTACTCCATCGAGCCGGGGCACGTGGGAGAGAAGGTTCTAACGGGGTGATCGAGATGACGGTGAATCTTACAGACAGGATGAAGGCCTGGATCGAGGCGATGGGCTGCCACCTCTGCGTCGCGACGCCGGAGGGCGTGCCGTTCGTGGTGCTGGGCCGCTACGCCGAGGTGACGGGCAACGGCGAGGTGGCGTTCGCGCTTGCACAGGACGAAGCGAAGGTGATCGCGCCCGTGCTGTCGGAGAATTCCCGGGTGGCGTTCGGCGTCTCGCGCCAGGGCGGTATCCGCGCGGCGTACCAGTTCAAGGGAACCGGAGAACTCCTCCGTTCCGGATCGGTCTTCGACACGATCGCGGCACAGGCAAAAGAGGAGAAAGGGATTGACGCGGAATCGGTGCTCCTCGTCCGCCTGACCGAACTCTACTGCACGAAGCCCGGGTACGAGGCCGGGCAGCGGCTCGACGGCATGACGCCGGAGGAACTCGATGCGTGGGAGCGGCAGCGCTGGAAGGACGTGCCGAGGAAGAGGGACTGATTTCTGATGAGCAGCGACGAAAAAAAGATTCCTAAACAGTTCCCCTGGATCATCCCCTTCTCGTGCGAGGGGTGCGGCGACTGCGTCGAGGTCTGTCCGACCGGCTCGATCGAGCTCGTGGATCTCGGAAAGAAGATCGACAAGGCCTGGATTACGAACCCGGAGACCTGCATCGGCTGCGGGAAGTGCGCCGATGCCTGCGTCGTGGGCGCCGTGCAGATGACGTCCTACGTCGAGAAGGCGCTCAAGCGCTACCGCGAGAAGACGAGCCCGGAGTAATTCCGGGATCAGGCTCCTTTTTTACGTTCCATGAGTGGTGTCTCGCTGTCGATGGAAACAAGGGCATCCTGAAACACACACCTATGAGAGTGTGTTGGGCCACAGCACCTACCAGTACGCTGGACCGTGGTGGCTGCGCACCTGATGGTGCTCGAGCTTCTGCCCTTCGGCCAGTCGCTTACCGCCATTGGGGGAACGACTGTCCGCAGGACGCGACAGTTCGCTAGAACTGGAGCGTGAGCACCGAAGGTGCGAGACAGGAGTTCGAGAAATCTGAAGGGGTTCGCTGTGTGAGCGAAAGCGAAAACGAGAAGACCGAAGGTCTTCGCTGTGGGGCTGACAGGGAGTGCGAGCGAAGCGAGCTTGAGCACCGGAGGTGCGAGTGCGATGCTCCGGAGGAGCGGAGCACGAGAAGCCGTGAGGCGTCGAGGTGCGAACGGAGTGAGCATGAGAAACTCGAAGAGTTTCGAGGGGGGAGCGAAGCGAACACGAGAAGAACGAAGTTCTTCGAGGGAGCAGCCCCCCTCCCCTGTCTCTACTCCATAAGGCTATACCTGTGACCCCCACCCCACCCGGCCTCCGGCCTCCTCCTCCGCACCTTCGGTGCTCAAACTCCTGCCGTCCGCTACGCTCCCGGCAGTCGTTCCCCGCCCCAAGGGGCGGGGGCAGTGCGTGGCGATAGCCGGTGGGAAGCCGTGTCCCGGGAGCGAGTTGGGATTCTGTTCTTTTTCGGAATCTCCCCATACTGTGGACCGTGGGGATATCGCCACGGGGGTGGGGCTGACGGGGAGGGGGCTCGCCCCCTTCCCTGTCTCTGCCTCATGTCTTCAGTGTCCAGAATCAATTTCTACAGATAACTATACGCCTGTAACCTCCACTCGAAGACCTTCGGTCTTCTCAAGCTCCGGACGTCCTGTCCGTCGTTCCCCGCCCCAAGGGGCGGGGGCAGTGCATGGCGATGCCCGGGAATATCGGTTGATGGAGTTATGTGAGTAGAACGGAGCTGCCCTGAAATACCTCCTGAAGAAAGTAGAGGGATTCAACAAAGGCCTTGAATCCAGACTCATACCTGGTTCTACAGAAACCCAAACGACTCAAGCAGCACGTCGGCATTCAGGCTGCCGAAGTGATGGACTTCGCCGCTCTCCGAATCGTTCACCGTGACCTCCGCCGGCGAGAAGGCAAGCAGCGAGTCCACCTTGAGGAAGTCGTAGCCGGCATCCTTGAGCACCCGGGCAAACGGCCTCCCGTAGTCGGGGGAGGTCTGTGAGGGGAGGGTCGCAAAGACCGGGTCGTAGCCCTCCGCGACGAGGGAGACCGAGCCGTAGTAGATGTTGCAGTCGTTGGTCGTCCCCATCGCCTCGATGCCGGTCCGCTTTACGGGCGCGATCGGCGATCGGCCCGCCGCGTGGCTGATGCGGAGGACGTCGTATCCTTTCTCCTCGAGTTTGTGGAGGGTCGCCGTGACGACCCGGCCGGAGATCTGCACCGAGCCGACCAGGCTCCGGGTCGGGGCGACGAGGACATAGAGGTTTTCGGGTTCGATGCCGCACTTCTCCGCGATGAAGCCCGTGACTTCCTCGCCCGGGAGGGTGTCCGCCTCCAGCGCGAGGATGCCGATCTCAGAGGTGTCGCGGTAGCCAAGCATTTTGTAGGTATTTTTCGGCTTTAAGGAGAGCGCCCGCGCCGGACCGGAAGCCATCGCGGAGTAGCCCCCGGCCTTGAGCACCCATCCCGCCTTCTGCGAACCGAGGCACGCGAGAGCGGGGCGGCTCACGGTGAGGTGCAGGAACGGGACGGGCACGCCGCCCACCCGGCCCATGGTTATCGCCGTCGTCGCAAGCCCCGCAAGGCAGATCTCCACGAAGAGGGCCCCCGCCCGGTAACTCCCGGCGACGTGCACGCCGCAGTCGATGCACGTCGCACCGTTCTCCTGCTCCGCGACCGCCACCCCGAGTTCGTCCCGGCGGTCGATCAGTTCTCTGACGGCGGGCATCGCCGTGCGGTTTACGCTGAGCATCGTCCTCACCTATCTCAGCGGTAGGGTGCAGATCGCTTTAGCAGTTCCCCTCCAGGCATGCAATCCGGTCCGACGCGCACCCGGCAACGACCGGCTTTATGCAACTGCCCGAGAAATAGGTAAGTACCTATGCCGGACAGCACGAACAACAGTTCATCGGCACGCTTCGTGGACGGCGCGATCCCCGCCGGCCTCCTTGCCGCCGTGCGGTCAGGGCGGCCGCTGGTGCATCACATCACGAACAGCGTCACGATCAACGACTGCGCGAACATAACCATCTGCGCCGGGGCCGCCCCGGTGATGGCCGAGGCCCCCGAGGAGGTCGGCGAGATGGTCGCAGCCGCCGGAGCCCTCGTCCTGAACATCGGGACGCTCTCCGCCACGCAGGTCGAGGCCATGCTGATCGCCGGGCGCCGGGCAAACGAACTCGGTATCCCGGTCGTCCTCGACCCGGTCGGCGTGGGGGCGACGGAGTTTCGGACAGCGACCGCCCACAGACTCCTCGATGCCCTGGATATCGCCGTCCTGAAAGGGAACGCCGGGGAGATCGGCGTCCTTGCCGGGACGGGCGGGAGCGTCCGGGGGGTCGACTCGGGCGGCGTTGCGGGAGACCCCGTCGAGACTGCGCGGGAGTGCGCACGCTCGACCGGAACAGTCGTGGCGATGACGGGGGCGATCGACGTTGTGACCGACGGTAGCAGGGTCTTCCTTGTCAGGAACGGCAACCCCGCGATGGACCGGCTCTCGGGGACGGGGTGCATGGCCTCCTCGGTCACCGCGGCGTTCGTCGCGGTCGCGGACGACTATGCGGTCGCGTCGGCCGCGGCGCTCGCGGCCTTCGGCCTTGCCGGGGAGCGGGGCGCGGCAGGGGCACGCGGCCCCTACACGTTTCGGACGGCGCTCTTCGACGAACTTGCCGGGCTTTCACCCGATGACCTTGCCAGGCATGCACGGATCGAGGAGCGGTAATGGCGTATGACCTCTACGTAGTCACCGACGAAGCGATCGGGCGCGGACGCACTCACACGGAACTTGCCCGCCTCGCCGCCGCCGGCGGCGCGGACGTGATCCAGCTCCGCGACAAGAGGCTCCCGGGCCGGGACCTCCTCAGCGCGGCGGTTGCCATACGCGAGATCACCCGTGACGCCGGCGCGCTCTTCATCGTGAACGACCGCCTGGACGTGGCCCTTGCGGCCGGTGCCGACGGCGTTCACCTCGGCGCAAGCGATCTGCCGTGGGCGAGGCGCGGCGCATCGCCCCGCCGGGGTTCGTCATCGGGGCATCGGTCGGGTCCGTCGCCGCGGCTGTCCGGGCCGCCGCAGCGGGTGCCGACTACGTGGCGCTCAGCCCGACGTTTGCGACCGGGTCAAAGGACGACGCGGGGCCGGGGTGCGGGCTTATAGCGCTCTCGGAGATCAGGGCCGCGGTCTCCCTCCCGCTTGTTGCTATCGGGGGCATCACCGCCGGGAACGTCTCCGACGTCATCGCCGCGGGTGCGGACGGCGTCGCGGTGATCTCGGCGGTCGTGGGGGAGGACGACGTCACCGCCGCCGCACGCGACCTCCGCGCACGGATCGCCGCGGCGAAAGCGGGAGGGCGTTAATCCGCCGGGCAGGTCGCCGGGGAAGCAGGCGTCCGCTGGTGGAAGAGCGCCCGCCACCGGCCGTCGCTCCGTGCATACACGGTCGATACAAAGATCGTCTGCCCGCCGAAGGAGACGGTATACGTGAGGACGGCTCCCTCCTCCCCGACGGAAACGACCTTCGGGTCCGTGATCGTATACGCCGGCAGCTCGTTGGGGTTCTCCACGAGATCACGAAGGATCCCTTCCCTGTCCAGGACTCCGAAAGGAGTGACGACGAGGGCTTCCGGCGCGAGATAATCACGGTAGAACTCCACGTCCCGGACATCGGCAGCCCTCCAGGCCCGCTTCTCGAGATCCAGCAGAATAGATAACAGGTCTTCCATAAGGAGCGTCTGGACGCACGAGTCGATATTAATCGTTTCCCCGGGTCCTGTCCACCCTGAGAACAGCAAGGTTAAACAGGGATGTTGTCAAGTAAAACATTTTAAATCAACTCAAAAGTAAAAGAAATCACTTTAATATCAGTATAGCGGGTACTGAATGGTATCCATGTCAAAAAATGCCATAGCACTGGTCACGCTCGCCCTTCTCCTCTTCGCGGCGGGATGCACCACCGTCACCGGGGATAACACCGCTGCCGGCGACGACGCCACACTGCTCGTCTACTCCGGCGCCGGCCTCAAGAAGCCGATGACCGCAATAGGAGAGGCGTTCACCGAGAAGTACGGTATCGACGTCAAGTACACCTTCGCCGGTTCGGGCACGCTCATCGCCCAGATGGAACTCTCCCAAAAAGGCGACGCCTTCATTCCCGGCGGGACGCCCGACTACCGGATCGCGCAGGATAAAGGACTGGTCGGGGAGCCCGGCTACGCCGCCTACCACGTCCCGGTGATCGTCGTCGCGAAAGGAAACCCGAAGAACATCGCCTCGGTTGACGACTTTGCCCGGCCCGGACTGAAGATCGCGCTCGGCGGCGCGAACACCACCGCCATCGGCAGGGCCGGCGACAAACTCTTCCGGGCGCACGGCATCCTCGACGCCGTCGAGACAAACGTCATCCTCCGGGGGCCGACGATCAACGAGGTGGTCGTGGCGATGAACATGGGCACCGCCGATGCCGCGCTCATCACGCTCGATATGGTGAACCCCGAGACGATGGACACGATCGCTCTGGCGCAGGAAGACAGCCTCACCCTTATCGTCCCGATAGGGGCGACCACCTTCACGGAGCAGCCGGACGCCGCTCAGGCGTTCGTCGAGTTCGTCACCTCCGACGAGGGGAAGGCAATCTTTGTCGACCACGGGTTCCCGGCCTACCCCGACCCGGCATACGCGGGGGTGGAGCCATGAACGGCACGGAATACACCTGCAGGGCCATCGGCGTCGCCCGGACGCCGTTCACCGACCCGGCCGCCACCCCCATCCAGGCGACCTTCGCCACCGCCCGCGGGACGGTGGAGGTCTACCCCGAATTCCGGGACGGTCTTGCGGCGCTCGCGGGGTTCTCCCACCTCATCCTCATCTACCGGTTCCACCGGGCCGCCGGTGAAGAAATCGCCGAACGACCGCTCGTCGACGGCACCGAACCGCACGGCATCTTCGCCACCCGGCACTTCAACCGCCCGAACATGCTCGGGATATCGGTCGTCAGGCTTACCGGGATTGACGGCGCCACGCTCGCCGTCGAGGGCATCGACCTCCTGGACGGGACGCCGATCCTGGACATCAAGCCCTACATCCCGGCGTTCGACAGCCTTCCCGATGCTGCCTCAGGGTGGGTGACGCCGCAGCACGTCGAGCAGATCAAAAAACAGAGCGCGTCCTTCAGGGTAGATTAACTGTGTTCCCGAACCGGGCCGCTCTCCCCCGCCCCTCCCCGTTCAAGGCGATCTTTCTCGCCGTCTCGTTTTGCCTGATCGCCTACATGCTCGTCGTCATCGCCGGCCTCGTGGTCTATCCGCCGCTCCCGGCTCTCATCGAGAGCCTGCTCTCCCCCGAGATCCTCTTTGCCGTCGAACTCTCGCTCGTCACCTCGGCGGTCTCTACCGCCTTCTGCGTCATCGCCGCCGTGCCGGTCGCCTACTCGCTCGCCCGGTTCTCGTTTCCCGGCAGAGGGGTGGCAAACACCATCTTCAACATCCCGCTCACCCTCCCGCCGCTCGTTGCGGGCGTGGCGCTGCTCATCTTCTACGGCCCCTCGACGTTCGGGAAGATGCTCTCGGAGTGGGGACTCGATGTCATCTACACCCCGCTCGGGATCGTCGTCGCCCAATTCTTCGTCAATCTCCCTTACATGGTGAGGGTCACACGCTCGGCCTTCGAGACGATCAACCCCCGCTACGAGCATGTTGCCCGGACGCTCGGGTGCACCGAGTGGGGCGCGTTCCGCCAGGTCACCCTTCCTCTCGCCAGAAGCGGCCTCATCGCAGGTCTGGTCATCACATGGTCGAAGTCCATCGGGGAGTTCGGCGCGGTTCTCATGCTCGCGGGGGCCACCCGGATGAAGACCGAGACCCTGCCCATCGCGCTTTTCCTGAACATGTCGACCGGGGATCTCGACCTTGCCGTCGCCGCGTCCGTCATCCTGATCGCCATATCGGTGATCTCACTCGCGGTCTTTGAACGCTACACCGGCGGACGAGGGGTGTTCTAGGTGCTCAGGATCGCCGGGCTCGCCAAACGTCTCGGGGACTTCGCTCTCGACGGCGTGGATATGACCGTCGACGACGGCGAGTACTTCGTCGTCCTCGGCCCGACCGGCGCGGGAAAGACCATCCTCCTCGAGACCCTGGCAGGGATATACTCCCCGGACGCCGGAACGATCGATCTGGACGGCCTTGATATCACCCGCACCGACCCGAAAGACCGGGGGATCGGCATGGTCTACCAGGACTACATGCTCTTTCCCCACCTCACCGTCGGGGAGAACATCGGGTTCGGCCTCAAGCAGAGGAAGACCGATCCCGCCCGCATCAGGGAGAGCGTGCAGGAGACCGCGGCCCTCCTCGGGATCGGGCATCTCCTGGATCGGACGACGGGGACGCTCTCCGGCGGCGAGCAGCAGCGGGCGGCGATAGCCCGGGCGCTCGTCCTCCGGCCCCGCGTCCTGCTCCTCGACGAACCGCTCTCGGCGCTCGACACCGTCACCCGGGAACGGCTCCGGAGGGAACTGAAGGCGATCCACCGGACGACCGAAACGACGGTCATCCACATCACCCACCATTTCGAGGATATATTCGCCCTTGCCGACCGGGTGGCGGTGATGCAGGACGGCAGGATCGTCCAGACGGGCACGCCTGATGAGGTCTTCCGGAAACCTGCCACCGAGTTCGTCGCCGCCTTCACCGGCATGGAAAACGTCTACTGCGGGGTTTCCAGGGTCCGGGACGGGGAAGCGGCGATCGACCTCGGGGAGATCGTCGTCCGGACTGTCACCGCGATCGAGGGCGACGTCTGCGTCGGCATCCGGCCTGAGGAGGTGATCCTCTCCCGCCGGCCGTTCGAGTCGAGCGCCGCAAACACCTTCCCGGGCACGGTGATAGAGATCCGGCAGAACGGAATGTTTTCACGGGTCGTCGTGGATACGGGACTGCTTTTCGTCGCCGTCCTGACCCGGCAGAGCGTCGCTCGCCTGGGCCTCGTCGAGGGCGAGCCGGCCAACGTCACCTTCAAGGCCTCCGCGGTCCACGTCTTCAAGCGGTAGTATTTATCCGGTCCCCCGGCGCAGGGGCGAGCCGATGAATGCCGACGATATCCGGGAAGAACTCGTCTTTGCCGCCCGGGAGGCCGCCCTCGCCGAGCGGTTCGGGATACCCGCCGACGCGCTCGTCCCCCTTCTTTTCTCGCTCCGTTACGGGGGTGACTGGAGCTACGCCGCGGAGGGGCTCACCGCGATATCGGCGGTGAAGAAAACCACGGTCTACGATGATGAACGGCTGATAGGTTACTCGCTTGAGGAGATCTTCCTCTTCGTCGACCCGGTACTCCTGCACCGGGAGGGAACCGTCTACCGGCTGGAGAAGTGCGGCAGCGCTCCCGCGCGGCTGCTCGTAAAACGGCCCTACCGGGTACGGCTCGGCGCCCGCCGGGTCATCAGGGCGACCGTTCACCCGCTCGAGAGGACGATCCGGGCCGAAGACCTCGATGCCGCAGAGATGGAGTTCTCTGGCTCCACCGCCTGCGGGATCGACCACGAGATGGAGCACCTCGCCGGGCGCGAGATCCGCGGGGAGGGGCTCCGGACCTTCCGGTTCGGGTGAGGAAGTTTGTGCGGCCGGGAGAATAGAACGCCATATAACGCTCTCGTACGACCACACCCCTAAAAGGGAAGATGTGTTGTGGGGAGGCCGGCCCCGAACCGCCCCTTACACCTTCCGAAACAGGTTCTTCTCCGCACCGCACCGGGAGCATGCCCAGGTTTCGGGCAGGTCTCCAAACTCCGTGCGGGCCTCGATCCCCTGGCCGGGCTCGCCGGCCCTGGGGTTGTAGACGTAGCCGCAGAGTCCGCACCGGTATGAATCCATCATCTCCTTCACCTCACCGCCCCGACCGGCCGCAACGTCGACCGGGGCACGGCCACCATGTACCCTCTGAGTGATAAGTACTCCGGTCAGGAGATCGGGAGATGGGGTTTTCCGTCGGCAAGCCCATCGGGGACGACCGGTACGGTGAAACGGCCGGCATACTGCCCCCCGGGCGAATCGCTCTTCGAGGCGGAGGAACCGTAGCCCTTCCGGTTCAGGCGAGAGAGCGATACGCTAAACGGCGCGCGTAACCAGAAGAAAAGACCGGATCCGGTCAGGAACGGCTCTCTCCTTACACCTTCTTAAACCGGCTCTTCGGCGCACCGCACCGGGGGCATTTCCAGGTCTCGGGCAGGTCTTCAAAAGCCGTGCCGGGCTTGACGCCGTGGTCGGTGTCGCCAATTGCCGGGAAGTAGACGTAGCCGCACAGAGTGCACCGGTATGAATCCATTGCTTCTTCACCTCTCCGCCCACCGACCGCGAGGACGGCAGGACATACGATCCCTCATACTCCCTCGTGAGGATAAGCGCTCCGGTCACGACACCGGGAAGAGGAGCTCTTTCCCCGTGCAGCCGTCGAGGACGATCGAGCGTTCTCCCCGCTCCGAGGCGAACCGGATCAGGTAGACCGGGTAGTAGATCGTCTCGAACCCGACGATCTCCGCCGTTGGTTCGAGCCCTTTGAGAATCGTCCGGAGCGACGACTCCGTGACCTTCGCCTCGAGGGGCTTCTCCCGGAGCGACTCCATCGGGGGGTCCGCTCCCTGCCTGAGGGAGGAGAGCGCCGGGACATCCGCCGCAAGCAGGGGCACGTAGACCTTCGTGTCGCCCACCGTCTTCATCTCCGTGATGAGTTTCACATCGGCAAGGCTCTTCATCGCCTTCTTCACCACGCCGGGCGCAAGGTGGGTATCGGCCTCGATCTCGGTCAGGGTCGAGCCGCCGTTCGCGAGCCCGGCAACGATCTTCACCGCGGCCTCGTCGAGTCCCAGGAGCTCCGAGAACCCCGGCCTGATCTTCATCCCCCGATCCACCTCGATGATACAGCCGGTACAGCCGTCGAGGACAAACGAAGCAGTTCTCGTCGATTTCCGGAGAAGTCCGCCGATGTAGCGGACCTCCACCCGGTGGAGCGGGCGGTAGATCCGTTCTCCCGAGACTATCCGTTCTTCGGGTTCGAGGATCCGGTACCGGCGTTTCCGTTTGGCCTTCGCGATATCGAGCGCTTCCTCGCGGAGCAGCACCGGGATCACCGCATTCTCGACCGCGGGCGGAACCTCCGGCTCTTCCAGGGAGGTATCCTCAGGAGCGCAGGGTTCGGCGCGGACCGGTTCCGCCCGGGAAGGCCTGGCAGGCTTGACCGGCTCAACCGGTTCTGCGGGCACGAGTTTGGGCGTCAGCCCCCGGTGTTCGCACAGCCGGGCTCCAAAGCGCATCTTCGTCGCATTCTCCCTTGAGAGTTTGCCCATCACGAAGAACTCCCCCGGCTCGAGATCCGCGAGCTCTCCAGCCTCCTTCCGGGACGAGAAGAAGAGACTGACCGCTTTCAAGTCGTTCTCGATCGAGAGCTTCCCGAGGATCTGGCTGTTGCACTGCGAGAGGACGTTCTTCGTCACGAGCGACGGCCGCTGGGTCGCGACCAGGAGGCCGAGTCCGCGCTTGCGCCCCCGGCGGGAGATCTCCTCGATCTTCTTGATGGATTCCCCCGACTGGGGAATGAACTTGTCCGCCTCCTCCACGATCAGCAGGAACGGCTGCTTTAACTCGCTCTCAAGGTCGTAGAGGACTTCCGCAAGGTAGGACACCCGTTCCTGCATGTCGGCTTCCGAGACATCGAAGATCACCGCCGTCCGGGAGCAGATCGCGTTCTGCATCAGTTCCCGGAGGTTCACCTGTCCGATATCCACGTCGCAGTCGTCGGTGGAACCAATCCAGAGGAGGGGGAACCGGTCCCTGAGCGAGAAGTACTCCCCCTCCGTATCGATGAGGCAGAACCCTACCCGTGCCTGCAGGAGCTGCTCGCAGAGAACCGCGATGCCCCAGCTCTTCCCGGCACCCGACTGCGCGATGACACAGGTCCTGCCCGTGACGAGTTCCTGGGCGTCGATGGCGACGTCGCGGTCGCCGTCCTTTCCGATTACGATCTCCATCAGTTCAAGAAGATCACAGGACGGCGAGAGGTTTAACGCTTCCTTTTCGTTTCAGTGATATTTGTTCGGGGGATCGGGCACCTCTCGTCAGCATTTGTTCCTGCGGAGCGAGAGGAGGACCCCGAAAGCCGAGAGAACCGCAAAGGCGAGGAAGATCAGCCGCAGGCTCGCGAGGAACTCAGGGAATATCGCCGGGGTAACGGTCGTCGACCCCATGATGACCGCAAAGACCACGAGAACCGCCCCCATGCTCAGCATCATCCCGAGCGACCGCATCATGGCCACCATCGCCGACGCGCTTCCGTAGTAGCGTTTCTCCACGCAGCCCATGATGGCGGTGGTGTTCGGGGACGAGAAGATCCCGAGCCCCACGCCCAGCAGCACCAGGAGGGCGAGGATCGCGGCGATCGGCGTCGTCTCGCCGAGCAGCGAGAAGCCGAAGAGGCCCACGGCCGTAATCCCCATCCCCACCGAAGCGACGAGCCCGGGCTGCATCCGGTCGGCCAGGCGGCCCGCCGCCGGGGCGACGAAGACCTGGACGATCGGCTGGAGGAGGAGGAGGGTGCCCGCGGCGACGGGTTCGTAGCCCCGGATGTACTGGAGGTAGAGGGAGAGGAGGAACCCGACCGCGAACGTTGCGCTGTAGTTGATCAGGGCGGCGGCGTTCGAGGCGGCAAAGACCCGGTTCTTCTCGAGAAGCGTGACCGGGAGAAGCGGGTTTTGGCGGCCGCGCTCCACCCGGAAGAAGACCGCCCCGAGCACCAGGCCGCCGCGAGGAGCGTTGCGCCGGTCGGGGTGGTCACCCAGGCCAGGCCCAGGAAGAGGCAGAGGATCAGGGCGGAGGAGAGGATCAGACCCGCGACGTCGAAGTGCTCCCGCTGCCGCTCGTTTAAGAACGCCGGGAACTTTCCGGCGTAGAAGAGGACCGGGACGGCGAGGAGCGCGGTCACGATGAAGATGCTCCGCCAGCCGAGGAACTGGGTCAGGGCGCCCCCAAGGAACGGCCCGAGCGAGAGCCCGGCGTAGACCGCCGTCGTATTCAGCCCGATCGCGTAGCCTCGCTCGCCGGGCGGGTAGAGGTGGGTGATCAGGGCCACGCTGTTTGCGTAGATCATGGCGCCGCCCATACCCTGGATGAACCGACAGACGAGGAGGAGATCCATCGTGGGCGTGAGGATGGTGAGGAGCGACCCGGCGGTATAGACCACGATCCCGGCTAAAAAGACGGTGACCTTCCCCCGCGAGTCGCCGAGCCTCCCTGCCGGGAGGAGGAAGATGACCGATGCGAGGAGATAGGCGCTCGTGACCCAGGCAAGCGTGGCGGCGTCGGCGGAGAACTCCCCGCCGATGGCGGGCAGGGCGAGGTTGATGGCGGAGCCCGTGAAGGGGTTTAAAAACGTGGCGACGGTGACCAGTATGAGGATGAACCTTCGCGAATACGATTTGCTCTCTTCCTGCTCCACGGTATCCCTCGTGCCCCTGAAACATCCCGATCCTGCCCCGGGTATGCGTGATTAAGTGTTCGCGGCGAGCGCAGATAAGAGCACTGCCGCCGCCCGCGGATTACTTTAATGAGAACGGCACCGGAGAGAGTATGCCCGACCCTCCCCCCGAGACCCGACAGGATCTCCGCGATCTCTCGATCCGGCTCATCCTGCTCCTCGGCGCGGCAAGCCTCTGCGGGAGCCTCGTCTCGAACGGCGCCAGGAGCGTCACCGGCCCTTACATCCTCCTCCTCGGGGGAAGCGCGGCAATCGTCGGGCTGGTCGCCGGAGCCGGCGAGTTCATCGGGTATGCCCTGCGTTCGGCCACCGGCATCTACGTCGGCAAAAACCACCGATACTGGAAGGCGGCGACGGCCGGCTACGGCCTGCTCGCCGCCATCCCGCTCCTTGCCGTCGCCGGACGGTGGGAGACTGCCGCCGTTCTCATCATCGCCGAACGGATAGGAAAGGCCGTCCGGACACCGGCGCGCGACACGATCCTCTCTCACGCGACGACGGCCGTCGGGAGAGGGTGGGGATTCGGCGTCCACAAGGCGCTCGACCAGGTCGGTGCGGTCGCCGGCCCGCTGGTCATGGCCGCCGCCCTGGCCGTCACCGGCGGCTACGGCGTGGGGTTCCTCCTGCTCGGGATTCCTCTCGCCGGTGTTGCAGTCGCTCTCTTCCTCGCGCAATCGGAGGTGCCGAGACCGGGACGCCTGGAAGGAATGGGGGAAGGGGACAGGGACAACCTGCCCGGGATCGTGCCGTATGCCGCGTTCGTATTCCTCGGGATGGCCGGGTTTGCCAGTTTCCCGCTTATCTCCTTCCACTTAAAAGCCCAATCGATCGTCCCCGACGCCGCCATCCCTCTCTTTTACGCCGCCGCGATGACGGTCTCGGTTGCCGTGGCGCTGCTCGTCGGGCGGGTCTTCGACCGCATCGGCACCCATATCCTCCTCGCCATCCCGGCCCTCAGCATCGCGACGGTCGTGCTCGCCTTCTCGCCCGAACCGGGCGCGGCAGTCGCGGGAGCGCTCGCCTGGGGAGCCGGGATCGGGATCTTCGAGCCTGTTCTCCGGGCGTCGATCGCGGAGTCCACGGCGCTCGACCGGAGGGGGAAGGTCTACGGGAACGTGAGCGCGGTCTTCGGGACGGCGTGGTTCGTGGGGAGTGCCGTGATGGGCGTCCTCTACGACGTATCGATCGGGCATATCGTCGCCTACGTCGTCGTCGTCGAGGCCGCGGCGGTCGCCGCCTATCTCTGGATGTACCGCTCCCGGATCGTGGTGAGGCTCCAGGAGGGGCTCGGGGAGATCATCCCGTAACCCTGCGCCGCGACACCATCCACGCTTTCAGCGCCCCCCCGATCGCACCGCCGACGGCGCCGAGGATGCCGAAGTAGAGGGCGAGGGCAAAGAGGAGAACGGCAACCCCGAGGCCGATGAGGGTGCCGAGAGGGCCGAGGAGCGCCGTCCCGCCGACGACGGCGACGACCGAGAAGATCGCGGCGACGATGAGCCCGCCGAGGAGTCCGCCGAGCGCGCCCCGAACCGCTCCCGGGGACCCGAGGTAACCGCCGACGATCCCCCCGGCGATCGGACCCCCTACCGGGAAGAACGGGCTGACAAAAAGCATGAATACGAGGCCTACGAGCGTGGAGAGCCAGAAGGGACCATTATTTTCCGCCAATCGCTCCTCCGAAACGAGAAGAGCCGGGGAGAAGGCCCCCCGGCGTTCGACCTCCGATTACCGCCGGATTGCCCCGGCGATGACGCCGCCGATCAGGGAGAGAAGACCCTGGTAGACGAACGCCATCACGATGATGACGAGCGACGTTCCGAGGCCCGTGATGAACCCGAACGCGCCGAGGAGAACCGTGCCGCCGACGAGGAGCAGCACCGCGATAACGATGGCGCCGAGGATGCCGGCAAGCAGCCCGGCCTTTGCACCGTTCCCTATCCCGCCCCGGACCATCCAGCCGGCGACGAACCCGCCGACCAGTGGTCCGATGACCGGCAGCAGGAAGCCGAGAACAAGCCCCACGAGCCACCCGACGATGACTCACGTCCAGAAGTTATCCGCCATAACCTTCCATCACCGGCGGGACTTCGGGAACGTGGTATATAAGCGTTGGGGCGGGTGGCCGTTACGGGCGAAGCCGGGTTCCGGCCCGCCCGGCAAGCGCCGTCGATGCCTCTTCGAGCGATGCGATGATCGCCCGCTTTCCTCCGGTCTCTAGGAACTCAATAGCCGCCTCGATCTTCGGCCCCATCGTCCCGGGAGGGAACTGCCCCGCCGCGAGGTGCTCCCGTGCCTCGCGGACCGTCATCTCGCTGATCTCCTGCCGGTCGGGCCGCCCGTAGTTCAAGGCCACACGCTCGACGTCGGTCAGGATCAGGAGGTCTTCGACACCGACGAGCCGGGCGAGGATCGCCGCGGTGTAGTCCTTATCCACGACCGCCTCGACACCCCGGAGGGCGCCTCCACCGTCCGCGACCACCGGGACGCCGCCCCCGCCCGCGGCGATCACGATAGCCCCGGCGGAGACGAGCCGGACTATCGCCCGCTCCTCCACGAGGGCGATCGGGCGCGGCGAGGGGACGACCCGCCGGTAACCCTCCCCCGGGATCCGGACCATCCGCCAGCCCTTCTCCGCTTCCAGCCTCTTCGCCTGCATCGGCGTGTAGAACGGGCCGATGGGTTTTTCGGGGCTCTCAAACGCCGGATCGTCGCCGTCCACCAGGGTCTGGGTGAGCACCGTCGCGACCGGGCGGTCGAGCCCGGCCTCCCGGAGCGCCTCCTGCATCGACTGCTGGAGCATGTAGCCGATCATCCCCTGGCTCTCCGCCCCGCAGACGTCGAGCGGCATCGGCGGGAGGGTGTCCTTCGCGAGCTCGTTTCGGAGGAGGATATCTCCCACCTGCGGCCCGTTCCCGTGGGTGACGGCGACGGTGTAGCCTTCGGCCGCGATCTCTGCGATGCGGCGCGACGCCTTTCGGACGTTTTCGAACTGATCCTCGGCCGTCCCGGTCTCCCGGTGCTGCAGGATGGCGTTGCCGCCGAGCGCGATCACCACCGTTCTTTCCGCCACCCCGTCACCCCCGCTCCAGCGTGCAGGTCATGCAATGGGGGCCGCCGTAGCCCCCCGTCAGGTTCTCCAGGTGCAGCGGGCAGACCTCGATGCCGTGCCGGGAGAACTCCGGCTTGTGCGGAAAGACGTGCCCCCCGTTCTTTATCCGGCGATAGTCTTCTTCTGCGTGGCGTAAAAGCCGTCCATAACGCCGCGGGTCGCGGACGGCCTTCCTCTCCAGGTTCGAGAGCACCGTCCGCATCACCCGTTCCCCCTCCACCGCGAGGATGCTCCCGTCACGGACGCAGAGGACGTTCGCGGCGTAGGAGAGCTGCTCGAGAATAGAGAGATCGATCACGGAGAACCCCTTCGATCGGATGTAGTCGTAGAGGGTCGTCGTCTCGCCCGACGGCTCGTAGCCTCCGTCCGACCGGTGCCGGACCTCGAGGCGCGCCCTCCGGAGGAGGCGCTCCGAGCCGAGCACCACCCCGCTTCCCGCGACGTTGAAGTAGGTGTCGAGATGCATGTCGACCATCGGGTCGGGCCGGTCGCCCGGGATGAGCGGGTGGCCCGGCTGGTGGACGATGCCGATCTCGTCGAACCCCGGGGCGAAGTCGAGAAACCGGGATACCCCCTCGCGGTTCGTCCGATCCCCGGTGCCGACGAGGGCGAACTCCCCCATCGGCATGAAATCGCCGCCCTCGAACGTTCCCGGCGCCTGCACCGTCCCGGCAATCGGGATGCCGAGAATCTCCCAGAGGAACCGGGTGATCTCGGGCTCCCTTGCCCGCTGCCGCTTTGCCGGCCGGCCGACGACGAGACCGCGGGCGGTCGCCGCCTGCTGGTCGCGCATGAAGTAGAGGTTTGCAAGAGGCGTCTGCTCAAGGATATGGACGTCCACCCCGCCGCCGGCACCCCTCCTGCCCACGTCGATGACCGGGTTCAGGAGCAGGAGGGTGAAGAAGTGCAGCGAGTCCAGGGCATCGGCGTTCTGCTCCATGCTCCGCCGGGCCTCCGCCACCTCCTTCCGACCGCCCCGGACGGCGACGGTCTCGTGCGCCCGGTCGACGAGCCGCCGACGCACCGCCGGGTCGCGATCGGCTGCATCGAGAACCGTCTCTTTGAGCCGGAGCACCCGGACCCCGAACTCGTCCCGGAGCGTGCGCTGGAGAGCGTCGTGCTCGCGCCGCGCCTCGTGGCGGCTGAACGCCCGTTCGTAGAGCGCTGCGTACGGCTCGAGCAGCCCGAAGAACATCTCGATCCCCGGGCGGTGAACGACCACCGTCTGGAGCCGCTCCCACTCCGCCCGCACGCCCGCCGCCATCCGGCTCACCTCTCTCTCCGGGGAGCCGCGAAGAAGTAAGCGATCATCACCCCGGCCGCCGTCGCCGCCGCGAGCACCCAGTTCACCCGGCCGCCGAGGGTGAAACTGATGCCGACGAAGACGACGAACGCAAGAACGCCATAGAGAAGGAGTTTCGCATACCGATGCATCAGAAGAGTGTCCTCGCCCGGAGAACGGATAAACCTGTCGCGGGTTCCGGCCCGGATCCGGAAAGCGGAGCAAAAAACCCGGTGCCGGGGTTTCGCAAGCGGCCGTACCCTCCGGTCGGCAAACAAAACCATAAAAAATATCTACCGGAGAAACGACCAAGACTCAAAAGAGAAATTCACACAGGGAGGTGTTCATGTGAGGATCAGACGGTATAAACCCCCGATCTCGACGACCGCAAAACCGTTCAGGGTCGTGCGGAGACTGCAGTGCAACCCGACCTACACCCCGATCAGGATCGGTCCGGTAATGAACGCCGCCGTGCTCGCGGCCCTCTCGGCGACGTCCTCGATGTCGGGGCTGACCATCGGGGCCTGTATGCGCCTTGCAGGCCTCTAAGAGAGGGAAAATCGTTAACACCGCTTTTTTTGGAGGGCGTCACATCCCGAGGATGTCCATCACCCGAAACCCGAAGAGAACCATTCCCGTCCGCAACACCCCGAGGAGGTTGTTCCCTTCGATCGTGGCCGTGCCGTTTTGCATCGCCGCCCGGAAGGTGTCGAACGGCCGGTCGGAGACCATGACCTCCTCCACCGTCGCGGCGTCGGTGGTCACCGTGACGATCGGGTCCGGGCAGCCTCTTGCGTCGAACTGGATGACCTTTTTGTCGTGAAACGTGATCCCCATGACCAGCACGCCGTCGGGAGACGTGACGTAGAGGTTGACCTTCTCGTCCGCAAACGGCCCGGTCACCCACCCCGGCAGCCGGTCGGCGTACTCGTTATAGGTCAGGGTATACTCCCGCATCGCAAAGAGGAGGTTCACCTCCGCCGGGGTCAGGTCGGCGTTCTCGACCACGAGCCCCCCCGCCGGCGCGGTGAGAGCCAGCGCCGCGAGGAAAAGGACGAGGATCGTCCGGAGGCGCGGGATCACCGTCCTCCTCCCGCCCGCTCTTCGCGCTCCGGTGCGCCGGCTCCGGGAGCGATGCTATACGCGGAGCAGGCCCGCTCGTCGCCTTTATTGGTCAGCAAACTGCTGCCGCACATGCCGTCTCCGAGGATGGATGGCTGGTTCTGGTATTTCAGGATATCTATACGGCCCGGCTGCCGAAGGGTGCCGGGATGTATTTGCCGCCCCGGCCGCTACCCCTGAGAAGCGGCGGAGGGAGGAGGGGAGTAATCGCGCGAGTCCGTGTGCGGGCTCGCGCATCCCGGGAGGGAAAAGGAGATATGACGGCACCGTGCATGGAGGTAACAAGAGCGCGGGAGCGGATGGCGATCGATGGGAGGGGACGATATCATCGAGGTACGAGACCTCGAACATGCGTTCGGCAACTTCGCGGCGGTTCGCGGCATCAGTTTCACCGTCAAAAACGGCGAAATCTTCTCGTTCCTCGGCCCGAACGGCGCCGGCAAGAGCACCACCATCAACATCCTGACAACGCTCCTCCCCCTCCAGAAGGGCACGGTACGGGTGGCCGGTTACGACGTCGCCCGGGAGCCCGCGAAGGTCCGGGAGACGATCGGCATCGTCTTCCAGGAAGACGTGCTCGACCGCGACCTCACCGTTCGGGAGACGATGGAGTTCCACGGCCGGCTCTACGGCATCCCGCGGGAAGAACGGCGGCGGCGTATCGACGACCTGCTCGGGATCGTCGAACTTGAGTCCAAACGGGACGAACGGACGAAGAACCTCTCCGGCGGCATGAAACGGCGGCTCCAGATCGCACGCGGCCTGATGACCCAGCCGGAGGTGCTCTTTCTGGACGAACCGACGCAGGGGCTCGACCCCCAGACCCGGATGCGGATCTGGGACTATATCCGGCAGGTGAACGCGACCGGGACGACGATATTTTTAACGACGCACTACATGGAAGAGGCTGATATGCTCTCCGACCGGATAAGCATCATCGATCACGGCAGGATCGTCGTCTCCGGAACCCCGGCCG
Source organism: Methanoculleus sp. MH98A (assembly GCF_000691865.1). Taxonomy (GTDB): domain Archaea; phylum Halobacteriota; class Methanomicrobia; order Methanomicrobiales; family Methanoculleaceae; genus Methanoculleus. The sequence continues at coordinate 48,069 of NZ_JMIO01000013.1, forward strand.
AACTGAAGGACGCCCTCGGCGAGGACGTCGTCTACCTGGAGACCGAAGACGACGAGAAGGCCAGGGACGCTCTTTCTGGGATCGAAGAGATCCGGTCGGTCACGGAGTCGCCCCGCGGCCTCTCGGTCACGATATCGGCAGACGGGAGCCACTGCCTCCCGCGGATCATAGAGCGGGTGCGCGGCGCCGGGATCGCCATCTCGAACGTGAACCTGAAAAAACCGACGATGGACGACGTCTTCGTCCACTACACGGGGAGCGAACTGCGCGACGCGGGGGCGTGAACGGATGGCATGGGAGTTCCTTACCGTCTACTGGCGGGAGATGATCCGGTTCGTCAGGTTCAGGACGCAGCTCTTCTCGTCGCTCCTGCAGCCGGCGCTCTGGATGGCCTTCTTCGGCATCGCGATGTCCTCGAACTTCGACCGGTTCACGTCGTCGATCCCGGCTCCTGCGGGAGTCGTCCCCCTCGACTACCTCACCTTCATGGCCGCCGGGGTGATCGCGATGACGACCCTCTTTACGAGCCTTTTTGGAGGGATGAGCCTCCTCTTCGATAAGAACTGGGGGCTGATGCGGGAGATGCTTGCAAGCCCCATGCCCCGGACGCACATCATGCTCGGGGTCAGCCTCTCGGGGATGACGAAATCATTCATCCAGGCGTCCATCATCATGGCCTTCGGTCTCCTCCTCGGGGTGCAGTTCTTCCCGGGGTATTCCGCCGCCCGGATCGCCCTCTCGATCCTCGGGATATTCGTGTTCGTCGGTGTCTTCTCGCTCGGGTTCCTCCTCTTCTCCTCCACCATCTCGATGCGCCTCGAAAGCCCCGAAGGACTGCAGGGAATCATCACGCTTCTCACCCTGCCGCTCTTCTTCGTCTCGAACGCCCTCTACCCGATCCAGGCGTTCCCGCCGTTTTTACAGACGCTCTCGATCTTCAATCCGCTGACCCACCTGGTCAACGGGATCCGCTACTTCGCCCTCGGGGGCGATTTCTTCGCCGTCGGCGCCCGCTACACCTCCACCACGGCCGACGTCCTCGGATCGTTCGCGTACCTGGTGATCTTTGCGGCGGTGATGTATCTCCTTGCCCGGCGGACGTTTGAGAGGGCGGTCGTGACGTGACTGCAGCCCCCATCTCATGATATTGATGACGCATCCTGATCGCGACCTATCTTCAACCCGGAATCGAGGCAACGGGGGCCCGACCGTCACCGTCAAAACCTCGAACGCCGGCATCGACCTCTTCGGGCCCTGACCGGCGCACCCCCCGTAACCTTTTATTCGCCCGGGACCAATCTTCGAGCATCCGATGATCCGCCATGACGCATCTTCTGTCCTTTACCGTTGAGGGGATAACCTGTGCTCTCCCTCTTGCCGAGACCCGGCAGGTCGTCGGCATGGTGGACCTCCAGCCGGAAACCGGGAACCGCCGCGGGGGAGCGGGAACCATGAACCTGCACGGCAGAGCCGTCCCCGTCTACTCGCTCCGGAGACTCCTCGGGCTCGCCGACCGCCCTCCTCTCCCAAACGACGTTCTCATCATCGCTTCCGGGGAATGCGTGGCGCTCTGGGCGGACGGGGTACGGGGGGTGCAGGAGAGCCCGGTCGAACTTCCGCCCGAACCCGACGCCACCTCCCCTCCCGGCATGCTGCTGACCGAAGAAGAGGAGATCATCATCTACGATCTCGGCGCGTTCCTTGCAACGGAAGAGACCGCGCAGTACTCCCTCCCGGGCACGGCCGGTACCGGGGAGGAGGCGCCTCCTTACGACGACGGAAAGGGCGGTGAGATCCTCGCAGAACGGGCGCGGGCGTTCGCGCGGCCGGAAGAGGAGACGGGCGGCGAGACCCCGTTCTCGGAACTCCTCACGTTCAGGCTCGCCGACCGGGAGTATGCCATCAAAACGCAGTACATCCGCGAAGTCTTCATCATGCACGAGATCACCCCCGTGCCCGGGGTGCCCGACTTCATCGCCGGGATCTGTGCCGTCAGGGGAGAGATCATCTCCGTCGTCGATCTCCGCGCACTCTTCTCGATCCCGAAGCACGGCCTGACCGACCTCAACCGGGTCATCGTTCTCTCCGACGGAACGGTGACCTTCGGAATCCTTGCGGACTACATCACGGACATCTACATCAGGCCGACCGACCAGTTCTCCCCCGTAGAGCCTGAAACGACCCCTATAAAACAGCGTTACCTCCTGGGCGTCACGGACGAATCGGTGCTCGTCCTCGATGCTGCGGCGATCCTCGGCGACCCCGCAATGGTGGTCGGCCAGACCAGAAAATAAACAGATTTTATCCGCCCATTATGGGTAACGGGGACCCTGGAGCGCCATTCGCGGGACGGATCATTATTTAACCCGGGGTGTGCATCAATCTATTAAGTCGTCTTACAGGAGCGAGTGGAACGGAAGTATCATGCTCACATTTTTTTCAGACATGAAAGTCGGGACGAAGATCCTCGTCATCTGCCTGTTTCTGGCGATCATCCCGACGCTTATGATCGGCATAGTGGCGTATACCAGTTCGAGCGGCGTGATTAACGACCAGATCGAGACGCTGCTCGAGACGCAGGTGCACGACGCACGGGGATGGACCAACGACGTCTACAAACTCACGCGCAATAAGGTGAACAGCGACCTCAACGTCCTCCACGAGAACTTTTACGCCCGGGGAACTCCCGAGATCATCGACGGGGAACTGGCCCTGGTGGACGGGACCGGCAACCCGTACGTCATCAACGACAACTTCGAGATCGTCGACCAGGTCCAGTCGCTGGTCGGCGGCGCGGCGACGGTCTTCCAGGTCTACGACGACCACGCCATCAGGATCTCCACAAACGTCATCGGGACCGACGGGACGAGGGCGGTCGGAACCGAGCTGACCCAGAACGTCTACGACGTCGTGGTGAACCAGGGGGAGACCTACTACGGGAGCAGGGACCTCTTCGGCAAGCGCTACGTCACCGCGTATGAGCCGATACGGGACAGCCGCGGAAACATCGTCGGCGTTCTCTTCGTCGGGACGGAGGAGCAGGAGACACTCGACGTCGTCAAGTCGAGCCTCAAGGATACGGTCATCGGCAGAAACGGCTACATGTTCGTCGTCGACAGCAACGGCCAGCTGCTCATACACCCGTCCCAGGAGGGGGAGAGCAAGGCCGACGAGGATTATGTCCAGGAGATGATCGAGAATAAGGTCGGCATCATCCGCCACCAGGTCGACGGGACGGATATCATCGATGCATACACCTACTACGAACCGCTCGACTGGCATATCGTCTCGCGTGCCGAACTCTCCGACTTCACCGGGCCGATAGACACCATCAGGAACACGATCGTCATCGTCGTCCTCGCATCCATCGCCATCGGCGTCGCAATCGCCATCCTCTTCGGCCGCTCGATCTCCGATCCCCTGCAGCAGGTCGTGCTGATGCTCAAAGAGCTCCGTAGCGGGCACCTCTCCGCCCGGCTCAACATCAGGCGGCAGGACGAGATCGGAGTCATGGCCAGAACAATGGACGAGTTCGCCGGCGATCTCCAGGAGAACGTCGTCGGGAACCTCAAAAAGATCGCTCTCGGCGAGTACGTCCAGGAGTTCCCGGTCGCCGACGAAGGCGACGAGATCCGTCCCGCGCTCGCGATGATGGTCCAGTCGCTCGACCACCTCCACAAAGAGACGCTCAAACTCACCGACGCCGCCCGTGCGGGCGATCTCTCCATCCGCGGCGATGAGAAGGCGTTCCGCGGCGGCTACCGGATGATCATCGCCGGGTTCAACAAGACCCTCGAGTCGATCACCGAGCCGGTGAACGAAGCGATGCGGCTTGCGCGATTCTACGCATCCGGCGACTTCACCGCCCGGTTCGACGAAAATATCCCGGTCGCCGGGGAGTTCGTCGCCTACCGCGACGCCCTCAACACCATCGGGATCGAACTCTCGCGGCTGATGAAACTGATCAGCGAGGAACTCTACGAAGGCGTCTCGGTTCTCTCGCTCGCTTCAAACGAGATCCTGGCGGTCACGAGCCAGCTCGCCGCAGCCAGTTCCCAGACCGCCGCGACGGTGAACGAGACCTCGGACTCGGTCGAGAGCGTCAGGAAGAAGACCGAGCTCGTGAACCTGAAGACAAAGGGAGTCTCGGAGAAGGCCATGCGGGCGCTGGAGGTCTCCAAGGGCGGCCAGAAGTCCGTGCGCGAGACCCTTGAAGGTATGAACCAGATCCAGCGCCAGATGGATATCGTCCGGATGAGCGTCATCAGGCTCTCCGAGCAGAGCCAGGCCGTCGGCGAGATCATCGCGACCGTGAACGACATCTCCGAACAGTCCAACCTGCTTGCGGTGAACGCTTCCATCGAAGCCGCGAAGGCCGGGGAGTTCGGGAAAGGGTTCGCCGTCGTCGCAAACGAGATCCATAACCTTGCCGAGCAGTCGAAGAAAGCGACCTCGAACATCCGGGCTATCCTCACCGACATCCAGCAGGGGGTCTCCTCGACCGCGGCCTCGACCGAACAGGGGATCCGGTCCGTCGCGGACGCGGCCCAGCTGACGAGCAACGCACAGGAGGTTATCGAGGTGCTCGCCCGGTCGATAGCAGACACCTCGCAGGAGGTCATCGAGATCGCCTCCTCGATCCAGACGCAGGCCTCAGGTATAGACCAGATCTCGAGCGCGATGGAGAACATCCGGGACGCGGCGCAGAAGAACCTCGAAACCACCCATAAGGCGGAGAAGACCGCCGAGGACCTGCACGAGCTCGGTGCCCGCTTAAAGAGGATCACCCAGCAGTACCGGGTCTAGCACAACCTTCCATGACCGGACCGGACGACGTATTTCGTGCCCGTCTCCTCGAGACATTCCGCGAGGAGGCGGACGAGTACCTTGAAGCAATCACCGAGGGGCTGATCGCGCTTGAGAAGGCCGGGCCGACGCCCGAGCTGGTCGAGCGGGTTTACCGGACGGTCCATAGCCTGAAAGGAGCGTCGCGCGCGGTCAATCACCGGGAGATCGAGTCGATCTGCCAGAACCTCGAGACCGCCTTCTCCCTCATGAAGCGGGCCGAGTACGTCCCGGGAGTGGACGATTTCGACCTATTCCACCGCACAGTCGCGGTAATCAAGAGCCTTCTCCGGGGAGAGAGGCCCGATGCCTCGCCGACAGAGATCAACGGGGCGCTCCGGGCCATCCCCGGCGGGATCGGTTCTCCGGGAAGCCGTCCGGCCGAACCTGGTCCGGCCTCCCGGGAGAACCACGCTTACGGCGCGCCAGGAGGTTATAACGGCGGCGAGCAGGGGACCGACCGGAGCACGGTGCGGATTGCCGCCCATAAACTCGACCGGCTCACCGCCGGAGCCGACAGTCTCCTCACGACCCGGCTCTTCATCATGCAAAGGATACGCGAGCTCGAGGAGATGGTGACCCGCTTCTCCCTCTGGCAGTGGAACCATTCCCAGGTGTTCAACGACCTGCAGATGATTCGCAGGAGAGCCTTCGGGGAAGAGAAAGCGGCGATTCCCCCCGATCTCGTCCTGCCGCTCCAGCGGGCGGTCGAGTTCCTGGAGTACAACCGCGAGTTCGTGACCTACCTGCAGCACGACCTCGCCACGCACCTGCGTTTTATGGAGATCGACCGGTCGGCGCTCGAGACGAGCACCTCCGAGATATCCGACCTCATCCACGATGCCGCGCTGCTCCCGGCTTCAACCATACTTACCCCGTTCTCCGTGTTCGTGAGAGAGTTCTCCCGCACCTCGGGGAAATCGGTCGACCTCACGATCGAGGGGGGCGAGATCGAGGTCGACCGCCGTATCCTCGACGCGTTGAAGAACCCCATCATGCACCTCATACGGAACAGCATCGATCACGGCATCGAGAGCCCGGACGTCAGGAGGGGGCGCCAGAAACCGGCCTGCGGCTCAGTGCGTATCCGGGTCTTCCCCCGGTCGGGGAGCAGGGTCGGCATCGAGGTGGCCGACGACGGTGCCGGCATCGACAGCAGCGCGATCCGGAGAACCGCCGTCGAGAACGGAGTGATCACGGCGGACGAGGATGCAAGCCTCACGGGCAGCGAGGCGATCTGGCTCATCTTCCGGTCGGGGATGACCACGAGCCGGATCGTCACCGACCTCTCGGGGAGGGGGCTCGGGCTTGCAATCGTGGAAGACACCGTCTCCCGTCTCGGGGGAGAGGTGACGGTCTCCTCGACCGTCGGCAGGGGAACGGCAGTCACCCTGACCGTCCCGGTGAGGATGGCCACCCTCCGCGGGCTGCTCGTCCGGTCCGAACGGCAGGTGTACGTCCTCCCGATGCAGCAGGTGAAGCAGGTTCTCCGGGTTCGCCCGGATTCCCTGACTATCTCCAGGGGCCGGCCGACGATCTTCCTCTCGGAGGAGACGATCGAGGTCATCCGGCTCACCGACGCCCTGGGCATCCCCCTGTCCAGCGCCCCCACGGAGGTGGACCGGCCGAAACCCCTCGTCATCATCGCATACGGTGCCGGGCAGATCGCATGTATGGTCGACGAGGTGATCCGGGTGCAGGAGATCGTCGTCCGGCCGCTCGGCAGCCAGCTCACCTCCGTACGGAGGATCGACGGGGCCGTGATCCTCGGGGACGGGCGTCTGGCGCTCGTGCTCGATCCCCTCGAACTGATCCAGGACGCGATGCAGGCGGAACGGTCGGTGTCGGCATCCGCACTCCCACAGGAGGCAGAGCGGCGGGTCATGGTCGTCGAGGACTCGGTCACCTCACGTGCCCTGCTGCAGGCCGTCCTCGAGGGGGCCGGATATCAGGTAGAGACCGCTGTCAACGGGATCGACGCATTCGCAAGGCTTAAGCAGCATGAGTTTGATATGGTCGTTTCAGATGTTGATATGCCCCGGATGAACGGTTTTACGCTCACCGAGAAGATACGTGCCGAAGGCGGGCACCTTGCCGGGATCCTGGTGGTGCTGGTCACTTCGCTCGATTCGCCCGAAGACCGGGAACGGGGCAAGGCGGTCGGGGCGGATGCATATATCGTCAAGAAGAACTTCGAGGCAGACGAGTTTCTCATGATAATCCGGCGCCTGATGCGTCGCCGCGACGGAGAGACACAGGAGCGATGATATGGAAGGGAAACACGAAGGAGGAACGAGAATGAGCGTTCTGGTGGTAGAGGATAGCAGGACGCAGGCCGAGTTCATCCGTCACGTCCTCGAGACGGAAGGGTTCGACGTCACCCTGGCAGCCGACGGCACCGAGGCGATACGGCGGATGGAGGCCGTTATGCCCGATATCGTCCTGAGCGACATCGTGATGCCCGGGATGGACGGCTACGAACTCTGCCGCCGGATCAAGCAGCAGAGCCCGGACACACCCGTCATCCTGGTCACCAACCTCTTCGATCCCGCCGACGTGCTGAAAGGGCTGGCATCGGGCGCGGACAGTTTCATCGTCAAGCCCGTCGACCCCGAACACGTCCGCTCCCAGATCGAGGCCGTCATGCGAACGCGGGAGATACCGGAACCAAAAGATTCTCCCGCCGAACTGGAGATCCCCTTCGCCGGCAGCACCTATACCATCGCCGCCGGAAGGCTCAAGATCTTAAACACCCTCCTCTCGACGTATACCATCGCGGTGACGAAGAACACCGAACTCCAGGAGGCGCAGGAGCAGCTGAACTCCTTGAACGAACAGCTCCAGGAGGCCGTCGCGGATCTCTCGCGCAGCAACGAGAGCCTTGCTGAAGAGAACCAGGAACGGCGGCGCGTGGAAAAAGCGCTTGCGGAAGCCAACAGGAAACTCCAGCTCATGGCGAGCATCACCCGCCACGATCTCTTGAACCAGCTCGCGGCGCTCTGGGGGTATCTCGACCTGGCCCAGATTCTGCGCGAGCGGGAACCGGCAAACGCGTGGCGCCACGTCGAGAGCGCTGCCGAGATGGTGAACCGGATCAACAACACCGTCCGGTTCACGGCCGAATACCAGAAGGTGGGGGCGGCGGCTCCAGCCTGGCAGGAGATCAGGAAACTTGTGGAGCGGTCGGAGAAATACGTCTCGACGGGTAACATAACCCTTGAGAACGCCATTCCGGCAGGGGTGGAGATCCTCGCCGACCCGCTCATCGAGAAGGTGTTCTCGAACCTTATCGAGAACGCGCTGCGCTACGGGGAGACGGTCACCACCATCACCTTCAGCCTCAAACAGGATGGAGATATCTACACCATCCTCTGTGAGGATGACGGCGTGGGAGTTCCTGCCGACGAGAAGGAGAAGATCTTCACCTACGCGCACGGCATGAATACCGGACTCGGCCTCTTCCTCGCGCGGGAAATCCTGGCCATCACCGGGATCACCCTCCAGGAGACGGGGATCCCCGGGAGCGGAGCACGATTCGAACTCCTCTGCCCGGCAAAAGTGATCCGTGCTCCCGGCAGGCAGACCGAATGAACCGAGACCATAACCGCAGGCTCCCCTCATGAGCGTCACCGACATCCAGACCACGTTCGTATCCGATACGCGCAACCGTATCGCGATCATCGCCGGGCTAGCCGTGCTGACCCTCGGCGGGAACCTGCTCGCCATGGTCCTCGGCGCACCGGAAGGGCTTCTCCCCCTTCCTTCCCTCCCGCTCACCATCCCGATCATCCTTGCGAGTTACTGGTACCCGCGCCGGGGCATCCTCTTCTCCGTCTGCTTCGCATCCATCTACGCCGTCACGACCTACCTTCTCTCCCCGCCGGCCCCCCTGCTGGCTTACGCCATCCTCCCCCGTGCGATCCTCCTCGTTCTCATCGGCGGCGTGGTTGCGTTCCTCGCAACGAAACTCCGTGAGTCAGAGCAGCAGATGAACCAGATCATCGAGTTCCTGCCCGACGCGACCTTCGCCATCGACCGCGAGGGGAAGGTCATCGCCTGGAACCGCGCGATCGAGGAGATGACCGGGGTGAAGAAAGAGGCCATGCTCGGCCGGGGGGGCTACGAGTACGCCGTGCCCTTCTACGGCGAATCGCGACCGCTGCTTGCAGACCGGATCCTCCAGGGCGATCCCGAAGCCGGGTACCCGTCGGTCAGGAGGAGCGGCGACGTCCTCGTTGCGGAGATCTACACCCCTCTTCTCAGGGGCGGGCGGGGGGCGCACATCAGGTTCGCGGCGACCGCGCTTCTCGACCGGAGCGGAGGGGTCACCGGGGCAATCGAGTCCATCCGGGACATCAGCGACGAGATCATGACAAAGGCCGCGCTGCAGAACGCCGGCCGCCAGCTCAACACCCTCACGGGGATCCTGCGCACCGACCTTGCGAACCGGCTTGCGGTCCTGTACGGGCACCTCTCGGTGGGCGTGATGAAGTTCGACGATCCCGAGATACTCTCCTTTATCGACGACTTAAACGATGCCGCAAACGGGATCCGGCGACAGATCGAGATCTCCCGCGAGTTCCGCGACATCGGGACGTCGCCGCCGGCATGGATCCCCGTGCAGCAGACCATCGGGAAGGCAGCCGCCACCCTCTCTTTCGGGGACGTCTCCCTCGACGCGTGGACGGAACGGCTCGAGATCTTTGCCGACCCCCATCTCGCGACGGTCTTTACCCACCTCTTCGAGAACTCGCTCGCATTGGAGACGGAGGCGAGCAGGATCGTCGTCACCTACCAGTTGCGCCCGGAGGGGTGTGCAATCATTGTCGAGGACGACGGGACCGGTATCCCCGATGCGGAGAAGGAAGATCTTTTTGCGCAGAAGGCGGAGAGCTACGGGCACGGGCTCTTCCTCGCCCACGAGATCCTGGCTATCACCGGGATCGCGATCCGCGAGACCGGGACGTTCGGGACGGGGGCGAAATTCGAGATCCTGGTGCCGTCCGAGGGCTACAGGATTGTCTGAGGTAAAGGGAATGATAACTGCCGTTATTCCAGAACTGGACACTATGTCGGCCGGGATCCGGCCGGAGGTTCGTGAACTGACAAGCGCGGAGTTCTCCGCCGCGGACGAGGTCTGGCGCGAGTACCACGGCACGGTCGGCGATCCCGCACGGGACCGGATCTTCGCGACCTTCCTTGCGGGGCAGATCGTCTCTCTCGCCCGGTGCAGGAGGCATCCCGACGGCCAGGAGGTCGACGGCGTCTTCACCCCCGATACCTGCCGGAAAAAGGGGTATGCCCGCACGACGATGACCGCTCTGGTCACGGCCTGCCACAACGACGACCTCTACATGTACGCGGTCGAGAGCCTCGCCGGGTTTTACGCGGAGTTCGGGTTCATCTCGATACCGGAACGCGACCTCCCGCCCGGAATCAGGGAGCGTTACACCTGGGCCGCGGGGAACATGGAGGGCGCCGAGGTCCGGCCGATGTTCAGGAGAGCCGGGTTGTTGTAGGCCCGGCGCCTCGCGGACTTCCGGGGCTCAGGCTCCGGCCCTCTGGCCCGTCGCATTCGAAGATGCTTCGCATCTTCTCGAGCTCCTGTCCTGCGGACAGTCGCATCCTACGGACAGTCGCCATTCGAAGATGCTTCGCATCTTCTCGAGCTCCTGCCGTTCCGGCAGTCGCATCCTACGGACAGTCGCCATTCGAAGATGCTTCGCATCTTCTCGAGCTCCTGCCGTTCCGGCAGTCGCATCCTGCGGACAGTCGCCATTCGAAGATGCTTCGCATCTTCTCGAGCTCCTGCCGTTCCGGCAGTCGCATCCTACGGACAGTCGCCATTCGAAGATGCTTCGCATCTTCTCGAGCTCCTGTCCTGCGGACAGTCGCATCCTACGGACAGTCGCCATTCGAAGATGCTTCGCACTTCTCGAGC
>NZ_JMIO01000014.1 GCF_000691865.1 Methanoculleus sp. MH98A
TCGGCCGTAGTCCTAACTATTCTTGATTTAAAGCCCGCCTCTGAAGTTGTTTTATTGAAGAGAATAGCTAACTCTTCGCATGCTCCCGTTTTATAGTATGCTATGAAATGTGAGTTTTCATTAAATAGCATGCGGGATGGTCGGATATGGGGTCTAGCAGACATATTATTTGGAGAATCTCCATATATTGGAAACCTCATTAAACAAGGATTCAAATAAAATGTTGGCTTCACGTTATATGTTTGAAAGTAGTCTTTCACGACAAAATCCATGATCTTTTCAATTTTGTCCTGCGACGAACAATTCTGATCCAGTTCTCTAATAAATTCAGCAAGATCTGCATCACTTTGCTCTTTAATACTGGGGTATGCCAATATAACAAGCGCTTCGGGAAGGAGAATAAGAATGAGCACAAAGACAGTTACTATTAACCAATTCCATTTTATTTTCTTGGAATCATTTTTCATTGATCAACCATTCAAAGAACGTTTTATATATGTCTGTCGCATCTTTTACTTGATATCGCACATGTTTATTTGGTATTGGGGCTCCAAATGCTGTTTTCACCTGCCTTGAGCTGTTTTACGCGGAAGGTTTCATGGTAAGCAGCGATGCGAGTGCAACGATACTGGCTGTGGGCAAGAGTGACTCTCTGGGATGGTCCTATGCTTCAGGTTTTCACAGTAAGCCTACAACAACCCTATACAATGACCCCACCTAAGATCAAACTCACTCAAATTTCGCATTTCCCTCACTTCCGAACATCTGATTCTGAATCTCACGAATGCCCTACATCCGCATGCGAATCCGTTCGGCGGCAAAACGATCCCGCACGCGGTATTGACGGGCCTCCGAGCAGTAATGCGGCAGAGAGGTAATTTATTATACTTCTTTTATACATGTGGCACCATGGATCCAACATACCGTGATGCAACCATCAACTCCGTCGAAGCGACTGCCACGGTCAGCGGCAGCACGGGCGGCGGCCGCGACGAGAAGGGCAACGTGTACTTCTTCCCGGACGTCTCGGTGAGCATCGGCTACTGGTTCGACAACGAAGGAGTTCCGTCTTCGGACTGGGATACGCACTTCAAGGCGCAGTTGTGGATCAACGGTGAACAGGTCGGCAAGAAACAGGACCTCTCCGCCGGCGGCCCGCAGACCTACACGTTCTTCGCGCACAAGTTCCCGGCAGCGGGGACATATAAGGTGGAGGTTCGCGGGAAGAACTCGAAGTCGGTCGACGTTACAATCAAGAATCCGCCGGTGCAGGAGAAGAAGGCGGCGCAGTGACGGGGGGGGAGCGTCTAATTTTTCGCTAATCTATAACCGCCCTGTTCTGGATCTGTTGAGCACCGAGAACCACTTATGAGATTGTGCAATATGTGTACCTGTTATACTCGCTACCGTTCCGTTGTGGGACGGTAGTTTGTTCTTTTGTTCACTCCCATGTCATGAGCAGGTTCAGGTAGCCCGGGCAACATCTCCCTCAAGGAGCCGGTTTTTCCCCTCGATTATGCCGGCGGCTCACCTGTCCCGGGGGATGGAGCATGCTTCGGTGAAGGTCATTCCAGTACCTCCCAGTGACCGCCCCGGGCAGGGCCGATGCGACGGAGCCGGCCATCTTCACGAAGTTTGGCGATCTGCTTTTCAACTGCTCTCTGCGTGATTTCCAGCCTCTCTGCGACTACTCTTGCTGCAAGGTCGGGTTCGGCCTTCAGGAGCGCGAGGATTTTCTCCGAACTTTTCTCCGAACTTTTCTCCCCCTTTCGGTGAACTGTGACGGTGAAGAGGCAGCCGTCCCGGTCGTCGGTAAAGTCGATCTCGGGCCAGTCTTCGAGTGCCCGTTTGATGCCGGAGCCGAGACCGCGGTACGGCAACAGCCCCTTTGCGACGTACGATGCAAGAATCGGGTTTCTGATATTGGAGTTGCCAGCCCGAATCTTTTCCACCGTCAGGTTGTTCGGGAGGTGACCGGGGCTGCTGCTCCTACGAAGAACAATAGATTAAAGCAACCCGCGAGCGTAAGAGGAGATACAGCAGGAGCGTTGCGCAGATGAAAACCCGCACCGAAGTCCTCGAGGTTCTTCGCTCCCTGAAGGGCGAACTCAGAGAGCGTTATCACGTCGAGAGCATCGCCCTCTTCGGGTCGTATGCCCGTGAAGAACAGGGGGAGGGCAGCGATATCGACATACTCGTCGAGTTCGGTTCCGGTGCGGATCTCTTCGATTTTGTCGGGCTGTCACAGTACCTCGAAGAAAAACTCGGGTCCGGCGTGGACGTCGTGCCGAAGGCGGCACTTCGCCCGGAGATCCAGAGATCGGTTACCCGGGACCTCCTTGTCGCATGAGATCGCATACTCTCTATCTCTCGGACCTTGCTGCTGCGCTTGAGAGGATTGAGGAGTTTACCGCAGGCATGACCTATGATCAGTTCCTGCACGACGACAGGACGCAGAGCGCCGTCATCAGGAAGTTTGAGATCATCGGCGAGGCGGCAAAAAGGATTCCGCTGCCCGTCCAGGAGAAGTATCCCGCCGTTCCCTGGCGTGAGATGGCGGGGATGCGGGATAAACTGATTCACACGTATTTCGGCGTCGACACGCAACTTGTCTGGCGTACCGTCGTCAATCGCGTTCCGGAGCTCCGGCAGGAGCTCCGCCGCATCCTCAAGCAGGAGCGCGGGTGGTAACTTCGGGATGGCGCTGTCTGACACGCGAATGACATGATACCCGTTCGCCGCCGCATTCCGAACCCACGGCACTCCTATTGATAAACATATCAACCTCTCCCTCCATATTCGCTATGGAGAGATTCGATGCCCGCGATACGAATAAGCGAAGGAAGCGAGCTGGCTCAGCAGCCGGACCCCTTCAAGAATGAATATGAACTGCAGGAGATCCTCGCCGGGCACCCGGTGCTCCTCGTCGACCGGGACGATTCCGCGCTCGTCACGATCAGCCGCGAGTTTCCGCTTGAGGGCGGGTTCGCCGATATCGTTCTCATCGACAACAACGGACTGCCGGTCATCGTCGAGGTGAAACTGGCCCGGAACGAAGAGTCGCGGCACGAGGTTGTCGGTCGGTTATGCGACTCTCTTTCAGCAATGCGCAACCTTACGCCTGATGCGGTGAACGAGCGATCCGGGGGCCTTCTCGAAGAGACATTTCACTCTATGGCCGGTGCCGAGGGGGAAGAGAACCCCGGAGAACGGCTCGCCCTGCTGAAGAGCAACTTCGCCTCGTACCTGAGAGCCGGGCAGATAAGGGGCATCATCGTCCTCGACGCTGCCCCGGATGACCTTATCCGGGAGTTCAGCTACCTCAACGAACACAGCGATCTCGATCTGCGGCTGCTGGTGGTCGAGCGCTACCGGCTCGGCAGGCACGAGTACTTCTACCATTCGCGTTTCCTGGTATCGGGAGAGGCGGATCCGGAGATAAAGCGGCAGAGGTTACGGTTTCGCCTGATCGTCGAGAAGTTCTCGAAGATGAAGCCGCCCGTATTCTCAACGCACGCGACCAAAGAGAGCGTCCGCGTATACCGCGAAGGGTGGCCGGCAGCGGTGCACTACGAGTTCGGCGACCGGGTGGATTCCATCAGCATCGAGATACAGGTCAACCACAAAGAGTACCCGACGATCGCAGGCTTCCTCCCCAGACTCCGCGAGCACCTCGCCACGGCCATCCCGGAGACGCAGAGGGTCGAGCTCGTTACCGACCCGTCCGGATGGACGAGGCTTCAGTTCTTCTTCGGGGAAGAGATCGACCCGTACCGGATCGCACAATCGATGGTGCGCCTCTGCAGAACCGAGAAAGACATCTCCACCCTGCTGCAGGAAGGGAGCGGATAGAGACCGAACGCCATCCGCCGATTCGTCCGGCTCCACGGAGGCGCCCGCCTGGACGCCGGAACCGCCGCCCTCCTCCAAAGGTATACGTATCGGTGCATCGAACACCTCATATGGATGCTCCGGCCTCGACGGGCAGGAAGAGGTCATGAACGGCGGCACGATGATCCTGGCTCTCGTTTTTGCATGCGGTCTCCTTGCGGGATTCGGCATCTACGCGATCATAGCCCCCCCGCCCGATCCGGAAAGGATCGCTCTCTACACGGATGACGCGCCGGAGCCCATCGGGCCGTACAGCCAGGCCGTGCAGTCCGGGGACTACCTCTTCATCTCGGGGCAGATCGGTCTCGACCCGGTCACCGGCAACCTCTCCGGCACCGCCGCCGGCGAGGCGAGGCAGGCGATGGAGAACCTGCGGGCCATACTCGCCGAAGGCGGCCTCGACTTCCCGGACGTCGTTCAGACCCGGATTTATCTCACGGACCTCGCGGACTTCGATGCGGTCAACGCCGTCTACGCCGAGTATTTCAACGAGCCCTACCCCGCACGGGCGACGATGCAGGTCGCCGCCCTCCCGAAAGGATCGAGGGTCGAGATCGAGATGATCGCAAACGTGCGGTGACCCGGGCGACCTGAAGGAGGCGCCGTGCTCACGCGGGAGAGATTGCATTCTCCCTTCTGTGGGAATACCGGCCCCCGTTAGATCGAAATCTTTCCTTAATCCCGCACAATACGATAAAATGCCTCTATATTGCCCTGACAATTGGAAATGTTTTTTATACTCGTTCTCTCTCATTTAGATATAGTGCATCCCCTCACGAACCCGGATCACATCCTCTACGTGGACGACGAAGAGGCGCTGCTCGAGATCGGTCGGGCCTTCCTCGAGCGAGCGGGCAGCATCATCGTCGATACGACCTCGAACCCGCTGGAGGCATGCGAAACAATCATGGCCGGGCGGTACGATGCGGTCGTCTCGGACTACATGATGCCGGGGATGGATGGGATTGCTCTCTTAAAGCATGTCCGGGAGGCAGGGTCCCGGGTACCCTTCATCATCTTCACCGGCAGGGGACGCGAGGAGGTGGCAATCGAGGCGCTGAACAGCGGTGCCGACTTCTACCTCCAGAAAGGCGGCGACCCGAGAGCGCAGTTTGCCGATCTCGCCAATGCGGTCCGGCAACTGGCCGGGAAGCAGAGGGCGGAAGCGGCGTTGCGCAGGAGCGAAGATATGCTGCACAGGGCGGAGAGCATCTTCCGCACCGCCCCCACCGGTATAGGAATGGCTGTGGACGGGGTCGTCACGGAGGTCAACGAACGGCTCTGCGATCTTCTCGGCTACACCCGCGACGAACTCGTCGGTCAGTCCATGCGGCTGCTTTATCCGGGCGACGCGGAGTATGAATCCGCCCTGCAGCAGATGGACGTCCAGATCCGGAAGGCCGGAACGTGCACGCTTGAGACCCGTTGTCTGCGCAAGGACGGAGCGACTCTCGACGTGCAGTTCTCCGGCACACCCCTCGATCCGGCGGACTCCTCACGTGGCGTGACGTTTACGATTCTGGACATCAGCGAGCACACGGCGCTGGAGCGGGAGATCGCGTATCACGCCGAGGAACTTGTCCGGCAGACGAACAGCCTGGCTGTTGCGAACAGGAAACTCAACCTGATGAGCAGCATCACCCGGCACGATATCCTGAACCAGCTGACGATCCTTCTCGGCAACCTCTGGATGGTGGAGGAGGCCGAACCGGGCGAGGATATCTCGGAGAACCTTGCCCGCGTGAAGAGTTCGGCCGACCGGATACGCCGCCAGATCGAGTTCACCCGGGATTACACGGATCTCGGTGTCCGGTCGCCGGAATGGCAGCAGGTCTCCGATGCGCTCGGGACCGAGGCGCTTCACGGGCTGCCGGTCGAGAACGAGGCCGGCGATCTTGCCGTTTACGCCGATCCGATGCTTGCAACGGTCTTTTCCAACCTGATGGACAACACACTCCGGCACGGGGGGTCGGTGACCCGGGTCTGCGTCCGGTATCATCCGGGAGAGAACGGAGATCTCACCCTCATCTGGGAAGACGACGGTGCCGGAGTCCCCGCGGAGGAGAAGGAGCGGATCTTTCACCGGGGCGTCGGGAAGAACACGGGGCTCGGCCTCTTCCTGATCCGGGAGATTCTCGGGATCACCGGGATCAGAATCACCGAGACGGGCGAGCCCGGGAATGGGGCACGATTCGAGATGCTCGTGCCCCGCGGGATGTATCGGGTTGAAGGATGAGGGAGTTTTGTGCCGGGAGGCGGTCTCCTGTATCGCCGTCCCTCCGGCTCCCCGCGACCCGACCCCTACCTTAATCTCCCCTTAATCCGACGTCACTCTATGAATTTCCCCTGGATCCCACTCCTCGCCGTCCTGCTCATCCTCGCCGCGGCCGCTGCATGCGGGTGCATGGCCCCGGAGACCGTGGTCTCAGACGACGTGAAGGCAGAGGTGCTCGCATACGCGGACCCGATCGCCGACAACCTCATGCAGGGCTTCAACGAGGGCAACTACACGATCTACTCCCGCGGCTTCAGCCCGGAGATGAGGCAGGCTCTCGACGAGGGCGCGTTCGAGCAGAACCGCGAACACGTCACGTCCCGGATCGGGCTTTATGAATCCAGGAGCGATCCCGTCGTCACCGAGACCGGCGAGCATATTGCCGTCAACTACAAAGCAAAGTTCGAGCGGGAGGACGGGGTGGCTCTCCGGTTCGTCTTTAAAAAGGACGATCCGTCGCACCGGCTCCACGGGCTCTGGTTCAACTCACCGAAGTTGCGCAGTTAACGTGTTCCATCAGAATTTTAAAAAAGAACCTCCGGGGAGGTTCTCCCCGGCTCTTTTTGCAACGATCCGCCTCAGGCCGGCACCTGCTCCTTCTTCTCCCGGTCCCAGTGGCGGTGCCGGCCGATGGCCGTCTTGAACTGCTCGACAAACGAGTTCACGTCCCCCCGGCTCCCGCAGGTCACGACCCCCATCTCGGAGACGGCCTCCTCTCCTGAGCCGGCGTCGGCGAAGGCCACGCCCTTGATGTCGGAGGCCTTTAAGTGTTCGATTCCCTCTCCCATCGCCCCGATCGGCTTGCAGTGCTTGAAGGCCTCGTTGATGAAGTGGATCGCGTAGCCCTGGTTCTTCAGGGTCTCCGCGTGCCTCCCGCCCGGAATATACACGGCGTCGTATACGACGGAGGTGGTTGTGACGTAGCTCTTGTCCACCTCCATCTCTTTGCCGTCGGCGGATTTGACCGTGCCGTGGAACTGGGAGACGATCTGCGGATGGGCTCCGGCATCTTTGAGCGCCTGCTTCACCTGCATCACCTCATCGTGGTTGTAGCCCTCCATCGCGAGGATCGCGACCTTCCTGCTCCTGACGGTGTCCATGACGGTCCTCTCCTGGCTGAGGTTCGGGGACTTCTTCGTGCCGGAGGACGCGCCCTTCTCCGCCGGGGGCGGCACCCCGATCCCTTCCGCAATTCGTATGGCAAGATCGCCGTCGACGTTGTTGATGAGGTCGACCACCCTTTTGCGGGCCCCGGAGTCCGAGACCTTCCCGAGCTCGAAGTGGAAGGCCTTGACGATATGCTCCTTCTCCGCGTCCGACATGCTGTTCCAGAAGAGCTTCGCCTGGCTGAAGTGGTCGTTGAACTTCTCGCTCCGTGCACGGATCTTCTTGCCCTCGATCTTCTCCTGGTAGTGGACGAAGCCGCCCTCCTTCGCCGTTGCCGGCCGGGGTTTGTTCCCGCCGAGCGCGTTCGGGAAGTAGCTGCTCTCACCCATGTTGATCGTCATCCGGTTGTAGCCCTCCCGCTGGTTGTTCGCGGCGGGCGCGAGCGTCCGGTTGATCGGGATCTCCTGGAAGTTCGGGCCGCCGAGGCGTATCAGCTGGGTGTCCAGGTACGAGAAGAGCCGGCCCTGGAGGAGCGGGTCGTTCGAGAGGTCGATCCCCGGCACGACGTTCGCCGGGCAGAAGGCGACCTGCTCGGTCTCCGCGAAGAAGTTGTCCGGGTTTTTGTTCAGGGTCATCTTCCCGATCCACCGGATCGGCACCTCCTCCTCGGGCCAGATCTTCGTCGCGTCCAGGATATCGAAGTCGAAGTTGTGCTCGTCCGCCTCTTCGATCAGCTGCACCCCGAACTCGAACTCCGGGTAGTCCCCCATCTCGATCGCCTCCCAGAGGTCGCGGCGATTGAAGTCCGGGTCTTTTCCGGCAATCTTCTGCGTCTCGTCCCAGACGAGCGAGTGGACGCCGAGCAGCGGCCGCCAGTGGAACTTGACGAACCGCGCCTTCCCTTCAGCGTTGACGAACCGGAAGGTGTTGACCCCGAACCCCTCCATCATCCGGTAACTCCTCGGGAGCGCACGGTCAGAGAGGACCCACATGATCATGTGCGTGATCTCGGGCAGGTTCCCGACAAAGTCCCAGAAGGTGTCGTGGGCGGCGGAGGCCTGCGGCATCTGGTGATGCTGCTCCGGTTTGATGGCGTGAACGAGATCGGGGAACTTGATGGCGTCCACGATGAAGAAGACCGGCATGTTGTTGCCGACGAGGTCGTAGTTCCCCTCCTCCGTGTAGAACTTCGTCGCGAACCCCCGGACGTCCCTGACCGTATCGGCAGACCCGCGGAACCCGACGACCGTCGAGAACCGGACGAAGACCGGCGTCTTCTTTGCAGGGTCCTGGAGGAACGCCGCTCGCGTGTACTCGGTCATCGGTTCGTAGACCTGAAAGTAGCCGTGAGCGCCCGAACCCCTGGCGTGGACGACCCGCTCGGGGATCCGCTCGTGGTCGAAATGCGTCAGTTTCTCGCGGAAGTGGAAATCCTCAAGGAGCGTCGGCCCCCGCTCCCCCGCTTTTAACGAGTCGTCGGTATGGCTTACCCGGACCCCCTGGTTCGTCGTCAGGAACTCCTGCTCCGGGTCCTGGCGGAATTCGTCGAGTTGCTCCTGCTTGCTCTTCTCATCTACCTTTCTCTTCTGATCCATACTCACTCACCTGCACCCCTCTTATCCCGGCCGGCCATACACCGCTGCTCTCCCCGGCGGGCGTGCCCCCACATTCCGGCCACCCACCATAAAAGTAACTGCACGCTGGAAACGGATGTTCAGAACGGCCTTTGTAGCCAGGGGTGCCTGCAAAATGGGTTGATGGAGGAAACCAGGTTCTTCCACCTATCAGACGTTTCCGGTCACGCCCCGTCCCGGGGTTCCTCGCGGCGGACGGGGCAGAGCGGGTCTTCCGCCCAGAGGTCGCCGGTATCGGCAAACGCCCGGATCCTGCATCCTCCTCCGCAACGGTCGCGGTAGGAGCATCGTCTGCAGGACCCTCCGACCAGGTCCTTCTTCCTCCTGAAGTCGGCGAGGATCCGGTTCTCCGGATCGTTCCAGATGGCGCTGAACGGCTTCTCCCTGATGTTCCCGACCTTGAGTTCGTCCATCTGGGCGAACTGGCAGGGGTAGACGGAACCGGAGGGATCGATGTTTGCGATGCGGTCCCCCGCGCTGCATCCGACGCCGGAGCGTGCGAGGAGCGTGCACATGCTCTCGTATGCCGGCAGATCATCCTTCTCCAGTTTCTCAAGAAGGTATACGGCGTCCTGGGGCGCGTCGACCGTGAGGAACTCCATGGCCGCCGGATCGACGTCGCGTGCCTTCTCGATGAGCAGGTCAAGGAGGCCGGCAATCTCGTAGGATCGAAGTTGAAGGCCATCGTATCCCTCGCCTCCCCGGCCGCTCGGTACCAGCCAGTAGACGCAGAACCGTTCCGCCCCGACGTCCAGGGAGAGGTCGATGAGGGCGGGGATCTCGGTGTAGTTCTCCCGCGTCGCCGTCACCCGGACGCCGCACTTCAGCCCGGCCGACCTGCAGTTCTCGAGCGCCGAGACGGCCCTCTGGAAGCTCCCCGGGACGTTTCGCATACTGTCGTGCGTCTCTGCGGTCGCCCCGTCGAGCGAGATTCCCGCGTACTCCACGCCCGCATCGCGGAGCCGCCGTGCAGCGGCGGGCGTGATCAGCGTGCCGTTGGTGCTCAGGGCGGTGGTGAGGCCGCGCTCCTTCGCGTGCCCGGCGAGCTCCCAGAAGTCCTCCCGGACCAACGGCTCCCCCCCGGAGAAGAGCAGGAGGGGGACCCGCATCGCTGCAAGGTCGTCGATCAGGCCGAACGCCTCCTCAGTCGTCAGCTCGTCTTCCCGCTGCTCTCCCGGTCCTGCGCGGATGTAGCAGTGGGAGCAGAACAGGTTGCACCGGTTCGTGATGTTCCAGAAGACGACCGGCCGGCGGATATCGGAGAATGCGAGCATTCCGCTTGGTGTCCTCTCGCCGGCACGGTGCCGGAGCACCTCACTGACCGTGCCGGTTGCATGGATGTATCTCGTAATCCGGTTCATTGCCCACGCCCCGGCCCTGCCGCAGGCTCGATCCGGCCGCTCGGTTCCCGCTTGAACTCCTCGGTGCTGAAGAGAATCCGGTAGTCGGCGGCACCGGTCGCCCGGGAGAGGGCCGCGACCCTGCGGAGCGCGTCCTCGCGGTCACGGCAGTGGAGCACGGTATAGAGATTGTACTCCCAGCGTCCGGGGACGGTGCGGCGCTCGTAGCAGTGGGTCACGTCGGGGCTCTCCGCCATGGCCGCTCCGACCTCGGCGACGCAGTTCTCGGGAACGCTCCAGACCACCATGGCGTTCGCCATGAGATCGGCCTTCCGGGGGTTGATTCTCGTCCCGAACCGGCGGACTACACCGGTCAGCCTGAGCCTATGCAGTCTGGCGACGACTTCCTCCTCGCTGATCCGAAGCCTCCTTGCCGCATGCAGAAACGGCCTCTCCTCAAGCCCGATGCCGTCCTGCGTCAGCCGCAGAATCTCCCTATCGATCTCGTCCATCATCGTCATCCTCCGCGAGAAACCGGAACCGGACGTCGAGTTTGAACCTCTGTGCTATCGGGAGGTTCAGGACGTCCCCCGGAGGGATCATCGAACGCCGCACGATCTCCTCGAGCGTATCGAGCAGTTCCTCCTCGCCCGCAGCGGCGATGGTGAACCAGAGGTTGTAGTCGCCGTCGCGGCGGTAGTTGTGGGACACGCCGTCGTACTCGTTCACGATCGCCGCGACCTCGTGCATCCGCTCTTCCGGCACCCGCATCGCGACGAGCGTGGAGGAGCGGATGCCGAGACGTCCGGGCTCGAGGATCGGCGCGATATGCCTGATCACCCCGCGGCGGGAGAGCCTGGCGAGCCGTTCCATCACCTCCCGCTCCGGCATCCCGAGCGCGTCGCCGAGAACCCGGTACGGCCGGGGGTCGAGCGGGAAATCGTCCTGCACCTGCCGGAGGATCTCCCGGTCGAGTGGGTCGAGGTGCACTCACCGCACCCCCGATCCCGGCTCGTAGAGGCACCAGGGGTCTTCTGCCAGGTAATCGCCGGCCTGCGAACTCTCTTCCGTAAGCCCGTATGCCCGGGCACGGCACCCCCCGCAGGCGAAACGGTACTCACATATGCCGCATTTACCTTTCAGGGCCTCGCCGGAGCGGAGGGCTGCAAAGATCTCCGACCCCCTCCAGATCTCCGCAAACGAAGTTTCCCGGATGTTCCCAAGACCCAGCGGAAGGTAGGGACAGGGGGTAACCTCTCCTTTCGGGTCTATCCTGCAGTAGCGGATGCCCGCGATGCACCCCCGCTCCCCCTCTGCCACAGGTAATCCCATCTCGGATGCAATCCGCACGTGCTGCGGGGCGCACGTCGGGCGGATGGATAAACCCCGATCAGCCTCAGACGGAGGATCCGCCGTATCAGGGTCTCGTACATCCCGGGAGAGATATCGACGAGGCTCCTCCCTCTTCCCGTGGGAACGAGGAAGAAGAACTGGAAGTCGTGCACCCCGAGGCTCTCCCCGAATTCCGCGATCCTCTCCAGATCGCGATGGTTCTGCGGGGTCACCGTCGTGTGCACCTGAACGGGAATACCGGCCTCCCTGCAGGCCTCGATGCCCGCGACGGCACGCTCCCACGCGCCCGTTACCCCCCTGAACCGGTCGTGAACCCCCGGATCCGCAGAGTCGAGACTTATCGCCGCTTTCCGGATCCCCGCCCCGGCGAGCCGCACCGCGGTGCGGTCGTCGATCAGGGTTCCGTTCGTCCCGATGACCATCCGAAGCCCCCGCTGCGTCCCGTATTCGGCAATCTCGAAGAGGTCGTCCCGCAGCAGGGGCTCTCCGCCGCTGAGGATCATCACCGGGGAGCCTACCTGCGCAACCTGGTCGATGAGCAGCTTTGCTTCATCGGTGGAGAGTTCCGGAGCCCCTCCTCCGTCCCCGGCATCCATGTAGCAGTGGGCGCACCGCAGATTGCACCGGTAGGTGACGTTCCATGATATGAGGGTGGGTCCGCTCTTCCCGCTGTCTCCGATACTGTCCAGCATCAACCGATCACCAATCTCGTACGCTCCCCCGAAGAGAGGCGTGGGTATACCCGGACGACCCTATATCAATGTATCGCAAATCCCAGGAAAATGAAGAGCATTCTGGTTATCTTGCCCGTGGCGGCATCTTTCCCTTCCCTTCCCGCGTTCGTTCGCGTCGCCGGAACGGTTAACTGTCCCGCCGTTCGTCGTGAGCGTGGAAGGCGCATGGCAACGACCCCTCGCGGTGGAGTCAGGGCAAGCAGGCTCTCAAGAAGGCTGTCTACGGTGGATGCCGTCTTCATCGGGCTCGGCTCCATGATCGGGGCCGGCATCTTCACGGCTCTTGCCCCGGCCGCGGCCGCGGCCGGGGCCGGGCTGCTCTTCGGCCTCGCGATTGCTGCCGCTGTTGCCTACTGCAACGCCAGTTCGTCGGCCCAGCTCGCCCGCCTCTACCCGGCATCGGGCGGCACCTACGTCTACGCGCGAGAACGGTTGAACGAGTTCTGGGCCTGGATTGCGGGTTGGGGTTTTGTGGTCGGGAAACTCGCCAGTTGCGCTGCCGTCGCGCTCACCTTCGGCTACTACCTAGTTCCGGAGTATGCACGGTTCCTTGCCGCGGGGGCGGTGATCGCGTTCACGGTGCTGAACTACCACGGGATCGAGAAGACCGCCCGTGCGACGAAGGCCATCGTCGTGGTGGTCCTGCTCTCTCTTGCCGCGGTTGTCGCCCTCCTCTTCGTCGGCGAGCCGGATATCGACAACATAAGCCCGATCGTTGGGCCGAACGGCCTCTACGGTATCCTGCAATCGGCGGGGATCTGGTTCTTCGCGTTTGCGGGGTATTCGAGGCTCGCCACCCTTGCAGAAGAGGTCGAAGACCCGGAGACGGCCATCCCCCGGGCGATCGTGCTGGGTCTCGGTATCACGCTCCTCGTCTACGCTGCCGTCGTCGTCTCGGCGCTCCTCCTCGTCGGGCCTGCCCTGCTCGCGGAGTCCAGCGCCCCCCTGGTGACGGCGCTCGCCGGGGCGGGTTTTCAATCGTGGCAGTGGAGCATCAGGGTCGGTTCGACGTTTGCGACCCTCGGGGTGCTGCTCTCCCTGATGACGGGCATCAGCCGGATGCTCTTTGCCATGGCGGTGGATCGTAAAATGCCTTCATATCTGGCCCGGGTCCACCCGGTGCACAGGGTTCCGCACCTCGCCGAACTGGCGGTCGGCATCATCCTGGTCGCGGTGGTGCTGCTCGCTGACCTTCGCACGGCGATAGGGTTCAGTTCCTTCACCGTGCTGCTGTACTACGCGGTCACGAACCTCTCTGCATACACGTTATCGGGGCAGGAGAGGCTGTACAGCAGAAATTTTGCGCTACTGGGTCTTCTGGGATGCCTGCTGCTTGCTTTCATGCTGCCGGCAACAGCCGTCGGCATCGGGAGCGCGGTCATGCTGGCGGGCATACCGGTTTACCTCGTCCAGAGGCGGCGCAGTTTATGATAGAGTAGACCGTCAGCCCCAGATCGGGTCGTCGCCGAACCGGTCCATCCAGTAATCGGCGGGGCTCTGCGCCAGGTCTTTTTCGAGGTCATCGAGCCTGAACGAGACCGGACGGTTCATGCAGTAGTCGACCAGGAGGTCGTAAGCCTCTTTTAAGCGTATCGTCATCTCGTGGGACTCCGCCGGGTCTTTTCGTGACACGTCGGGATGCCAGTCCTTGATCTTCTCGGAGTAGCGCACGCGAATCTCGTTGAGGCTTGCCCGGTCCCGGATGCCGAGCAGCTCAGCCGCCTCCCTCACCCGCCCGGCGGTTATTTCGGCCATTGAAGATGCGTGTACAGCGCCCGCAGGATAAGCGTTGCGAAGTGCCCAAAGCGATCTCTTTTTGGTCGCAGACGATAGATTCACTGAAAACGAGTCTTATGGCAGATAAACCGCCGATCATCTACTTAAACAACGCCGCCACGACCTGGCCGAAACCCCCGGAGGTGCTCGAGGCTGTCAGGCAATCGCTTGCGCTCCCGGTCTTCGGGTCGGGAAGGACCACCGGCAGCCAGGGCGAGGACTACATCACGCTGGCACGGGAGGCACTCTCGGGCCTCCTCACCGCAGATCCGCCGGAGCACGTGATCTTCACCCAGAACGCGACCGATTCCTTAAATGTCCTCATCCAGGGATTTCTTGCCGGAGAGACCGGGTGCCACGTCATCACGACCGAGCTCGACCACAATTCGGTTTTGCGGCCGCTTCACGAACTCGAGCGGCAGGGCCGCATCCGGCTGACCGTCCTCCCCTTCGAGAACGGCTCCGTCAGCCCCGATGCCGTTCGCGCGGCCATCACGCCCGATACCCGGCTGATGGTCACGGCCCACGGGAGCAACGTGCTCGGCTCCGTACAGGACGTTGCCCGGATCGGGGAAACCCTGCACGATCACGGGGTCTATTTTGTCGTCGACGGAGCGCAGACCGCCGGCCACATCCCCGTCGATCTTGGAAACCTCCCGGTAGACGCCTACGTCTTCACCGGCCATAAGGGCCTCCTCGGTATCCCGGGCACCGGCGGATTCTACCTGCGGGACCCGGAATCGATCGCACCCCTCCGTTACGGGGGGACCGGGACGGACTCCTTCTCGCTCTTCCAGCCCCGGGAGATGCCGGAGCGGTTCGAGGTCGGGACCCATAACTATCCCGGCCTTGCGGCCCTCGCCGCCGGGGTGAACTACATCGCCTCTATCGGGGTAGAGGCCGTCGCAGAGAAAGCGGAGCGCCAGACTGCGTTCCTTATCGGGGAGTTGAAGGAAGAGCCCAACATCACGGTCTACAACGAGTCGCCCGTCCTTCCCATCGTCTCCTTTAACATCCGGGGGATGGAGAACGATGATGTGGGGTTCATCCTCGCCCGGGCCTACGGGATCGTCGCCCGCACGGGGCTCCATTGTGCGCCGCTCGTACACCGGGCGATCGACGAGGGGCGAGGTTCCGTGCGGCTCAGCCTCTCCTGGTTCACCACGGACAAAGAGTGCCGGACCGCCGCAAAAGCAGTAAAGGAGATTGCACGAAATGCGAATTGTTCGCTCGGTTCGCCATAAATCCTGTGCCGACGGCACGTTCATGAAGGAGTTCCTCCTGAGTGCCCCGCTACCGGCGGGGTTCTTTGCCTACCTGGGGAACTTCGGGGAGGTTGAAGCGCTCCCCAACCTCGGCGAGGGGTTCTACAAGTTCGAGAAGCCCGACTGGTTCTCCATCAAAGGCCTTGCCGGGGACACCACCGTCGAGGTCAGGTTCAGGAAAGAGGTCATGCACCTGACGGTGGATTTCCTCTACCTCCTCTTCTCCTCCTATCGGGAGGGACCGGTGGATCTCTCGGTGCTGAAGCAGAGGGAGCAGGGGGTCGGGAAACGGGTGAGAGAACACCTGTATGGGCGTGACTGATGGGGGCAGGATGCCCGGGGACGTATTCGAGCAGTTTGCTGAAGATTACGATCGCTGGTTCGAGGAGCACCGCGCCGAGTACCATGCGGAACTCGCCCGGATCCGGCGTCTCCTCCCCCGCCCGGACTCCCGTGCCCTCGAGGTGGGGGTCGGGTCCGGGCGGTTTGCCGCGCCCCTTGGGATCCCGCTCGGGATAGAGCCCTCGCGCGCCCTCGGCCGGATGGCGCGAGGGCGGGGGATTGAGGTGATCCGCGGGCGGGCGGAATCGATCCCGATCAGGGACGGGTCGTGTTCGTCCGCGCTCATGGTGACGGTCATCTGTTTCCTGGACGACCCGGTTCTGGCATTCGAGGAGATCCACCGGGTCCTCGTCCCCGGGGGAACGCTCGTCCTCGGGTTCCTCGAACGCGAAGGAGAGGTTGCCCGGAAATACCTGCACGAGAGAGAAAAACACCGGTTCCTCTCCCGCGCCCGGTTTTACTCATCGGATGAAGTCCGTCAACTCCTCGGACGCACCGGGTTTCGCGTGGCGGAGGTCGACTCGAGGGCCGGGTTCTCGGTTATCGCCGCGAGGAAAGGCCGGTAGGACACTCACCACTTCCGCTTCATCCCGGTGCCTTCGGTCGGGTATGCTGCCGTGCCCCGACTCCGCGGCTGCGCTCCGCCTTTCTTCTCATGCCTTCTTCAGGGTAAACCGGAACGCCGCTCCTTTCCCGGGGCGGCCCGGTACCCGGTCATCGGCCCAGACCCGTCCTCCGTAGCGCTCGATGAGGATCTGCACGAGGTAGAGTCCGAGACCTTCGCCGACGCCGCGCTTTCGCTGCTCGTAGCGGTGGAAGATTGCCTCCTTGTCCTCATCCGGCACGCCCCGGCCTGTATCCTCGACCGTCACCAGCACTTCGTCGCCCTGCTCTTCAACCCGGACCGCGACTTCGACGTCAGGACCGCCGTGCTTGACGGCATTGCCGATGAGGTTGTTGAAGACCACGGGGAGCAGGTCGTCTGCCAGGACCAGGTGGCAGGCCCCGTTATAGTGGATGGCGCTGGTGGGGAACCCCTCGATCGCTCCCTGGATTGCCCTGTTGAGATCGGTCTGTTTGAGATCCGGTGAAGCCTGATAAATCCGGCGGATGGTTGAGACGGTGCCAGAATCTCGATGCTCTTCTGGACGCTGCTCTGCAGTTTCTTAATATATTCAGCTGCTTCCCCCTCCAGGGACTCGATGAGCAGTTCGGCGTAGAGGTTCGAGACGTTCTCGGTGTTGCCGATATCGTGGGTGAGGATGTCCAGGTAGAGGTTCGCCTCCCGATTCGCGGCCTCCAATTCGCGATGAAGCCGGGTGAGTTCTTCAGTATGGCGTATGAGCGCTTCTTCTGCACGTTTGCGCCCGGTGATATCCGTGAGGATGGCAATGGCTCCGACGATAGTACCGCCGGCATCGCGGATAGGGGCTGCCGACGTGTCTACCCAGAGCGGTTCCCGGTTCAGGCGGGTAACCATCACCTCTTCTCCCTGCACGGTCTCTCCGTGCAACGCCCGGTAGTATGGGGTCGCCTCGAGGGAGAGCGGCGTCCCATCCGGCCGCAGAACCCCAAAACCCGTCTGGCGCTCCTCGAAACGGACTGGATCAAGGGACATCGACGTTCTGCCGATCATCTTACGCACCGCTTCGTTCACCCGAACAATAGCCCCGGTAGTATCGTAGATGATGACGCCCGATGCGATCGAGGCAAGTGTCGCATCCAGTTCGGTGGCTCTCAAATGCTCTCTTTCCATGACGGCGCGAAGTTTCGCCTCAACCTGCTTGCGCTCGGCGATATCCCGGAAAACAACCATGATAGAAGGCTGGCCCTGGTAGAGTATGGGGGTCGCCGTGATGTCGACCTGAATCGTCCGGCCGTCGAGGGTCCTGAGTTCCTGTTCGGCTAACGGGGTAGGTGTGCCTTCCTGTTCCATCCGCCGGATATGCCCGGCGATGACCTCGCGGTATTCGGGGGAGACGAAGAGACCCAGCGGTTTGCCCACGAGGTCTTCGGGGCTCTTTGCGCCCGCAATCCGGACGCAGGCAGGATTCACGTAGACGATGATGCCGTCCCGGTGTACGACCACGGCATCCGGCATGAGCTCGACGAGGGAACGGTACCGCTCCTCGCTCTCCCGGAGGCATTCTCCATCTGCTTTCTCCCGGTGATGTCCCGCATGATCACCTGGACGACGGGGGTGCCGGCAATGTAGGTCATGACTCCTTTCCCCTCCACCCAGAAGGGGGTTCCATCCAGCCGGAGGAGCTGGAGCTGGGTGGTTGGCGAAGGTTCGCCCATAAGATCCATTGCAGCGTTCTCTTGGATGCGGTCGCGGAAGTCGGGATGAACGATCTCGAGGAAGTTCCTGCCGAGGATCTCGTTCGGACTGGATGCGCCGAGAAGGTTCACCCCGGTTGGATTGATGTAGAGGATCTTCTCACTGTCGTGAATGAGGACTATGTCGAGGGCGGTCTCCACCAGGGTTCGGTACTTGGCCTCGCTCTCCCGCAGGGCTTCTTCCGCCTGCTTCTGCTCGGTGATGTCGGTGAAACTCTCGAGAACATGTGTTACCCGGCCGGATGCATCTTTCACCGGCTGGGCAACGATATTCATCCAGCGCCCACGGCGCGAGACGCACTTCTCTACTCTTGTAACCTCGCCCGTTGCAAAGACACGCCGTGCTGCACACACTTCGCACGGTTCGTTCAGGCTTTCGAAATAGCGGTAACACTTCTGGCCGACGGGTTCCTGTTCGGGAAGTATGTCACGGGCCTCCTGGTTGACCCACACGATCGTCATATCCGGGTCGACAAGGGACTGCCCCGTATCGAGGGCGGAGAGAATGGCACCCACCCTATCCTTCTCCCGGCGCAGCGCCTCTTCGTCTCTCCTGCGTTTGGTATCGGCCTGCCTGAGTTCTTCATTCTCCCGGCGAAGGGTATCAATCTCTACCTGGAGTTCACTGATCCGCTCTTCGACGAGCCGTTCGGTTTCTGCAGGGTTCTCCTGTGGAACCTCATCCCGCCCGGCAGGATCAGGCTTCCTCCGTGGAGTTTCTGGGGGCGCTGGCATCTGGTGTAGAGACTCCTATTAAACAGCAGGTACAGTCAGTTTCACATTAGCAGTATTAACGGTAGCGCTCCCGGGCTACGCAGGTTCTCCTGGAGTACTGTGGGAAAATGCCTTTATGTCAACATTTGGACGGGGGATATGAAACAACGTTAACCGGGAAGCGTCATGCGAGATGACGGAGCGGGCTGGGTCGGCGAGTGGCACGAGAACCCGGTTGATTCGGGACACCTGTTCCCCACTGCCGGAACAGGTCCTCACCCTGCCTCTTCCCCGAACAGCCGTATCGTCACCGTGGTGCCGGGAACTCCGATATTTCTTTTCGGCCCGCCGATTAGGTTCGTTCCGGCGCCTTCTCGTATACTACTTCCCCGAGACCTTTGCAATCACGCGATCCAGATGCTGCCGGTAGAGTTCCTGCGGGTCGAGTTCCCCGAGCCCTTCCGGTGTCCTGACCACCACCCTGCCGATGCCGGCGTTCACCAGCATCTTCGAGCACATCAGGCAGGGGGGGTCGTAGGAAGGCGCTCCCGTCAGGCGCTCGAACCCGGCCAGGTACATCGTACAGCCGGCGGCGGCCCGTCCCGCCTGCAGGAGCGCGTTCATCTCCGCGTGCACCGAGCGGCAGAACTCGTAGCGCTCGCCGGAGGGGATATTGTACTGCTTGCGGATGCAGGTGTTCAGCTCATCGCAGTGGGCCTCCCCCCGCGGCGCACCGTTGTGCCCGGTGGAGACGATCTCCCCTGCCGAGTTTACCACGACCGCCCCGTAGCACCGCCGGATGCAGGTCGACCGCCGGGCGGTCTCGACCGCGATACCCATGTACCATTCGGTTCGCGAGGCCCGGGGCGGTACGGGCGGTGCGTCATGCCGATCCGTCATGGCCGCCTCTCCTCCGGCAGTGGGTTACGGCCGCTCAGGTTTTTGCTCATGATAGATCTTCCACGGTGCGGGATTAAAAAGAGGCGTTTTTGTGCTCCCCCGGACCACCGATGATCGGCGGGGCGTCAGTACACGCCCTCGCCCATCACGAGGACGCCCCTCACCGGATAGGTGCCGTTGCATGGGCCCGTGAACTCGTGGCGTAATCGCTCGTGGTACGCGTTCGACTGCCAGCCGAGAATCCACCACTGGTTCGCTCCCTGAAAGTCGGCCGAGACGGTGAGAACGTTATCGTCGGCGGTGTCGTACGAGAGGATGAACGGCACCTCGACGACATACCCGGACGATCCCGGGCCCACGTAGTAATCGTCGACGGATCCGCCGGAATCGCTGAGGTTGCCGACGATCCGGTAGGGCGCAAGCAGGGGTTCGGCCCCGATCGGCGTTCTGGTCTCGATCTCGCGTTCGGGATTGGTATCAAGCATATACAGTTTCATATCGACGAGCACCGGCGTCTCTTCCGAGTACTGGTCGGAGTAGATGTGAGTCGGTTTTGGAAGTTCCGACTCGTTCTGGCCCGGCATGATCGGAATCGGCGTGATGCGGTTCTTGTAGATGGGGTCGATCCGGTCGGCCGAGATGTTCAGCATGGGATCGCCGTCGACGTGCTCGATCCTTACCAATATATTGCTGTCGAAGTTGCTGAGACTTGCCCGGGAGAGGTCGACGGGAGTGACGTTCGTTCCGGTCTCCGGGTCGTACCGGGAAGGAAGGGGGATCAGGAGGACCGCGTCTTCGATGGGGCCGGACGTCGAGATCGTCAGTTCGTAGTGGTACGTCGACCTGAAACTCTCGGACGCGGACTGGCCCAGATTTGCCGCGATCAGCACGACAACTACGAAGAGGATTGCAGCGATGATGCCTGCGACGATGAGCAGGTTCCTGAGAACTTTTGCGTGTTTCGCCATAACTCAGTATACCGGGATCAGCCCGGCGTTCGTTCCGGTGATGCACCGGCCGCCCCCGCGGTTGACCACGAAGGTGTTCTCGATCCCGACCATTCCGACGCCTGCAATCCCCTTCTTGGGCTCGAGAGCGATCACCATCCCCTCTTCGAGCGGCTCGTCGAAACCGCGGGCGATCACCGGCATCTCGTCCACCTGCAGGCCGACGCCGTGGCCCAGGAACTGCACCCGCCGCTTCCCGTAGCCCATGAAGTTCTCGAGGAATGCAGGGTCCAGACCATCGATTATCGTCGCGTAGATCTCCGAGGGCGCAGTCCCCGGCCGCAGCATGGACGCCGTCTCGTCCTGGACCTCCACGCACCGATGATGCGCCTCGATCACCTCTTCGGGGAGCGACCCCTTGAAGACACAGGTCACCGTCTTGTCGGTGTGGTAACCCCGCACCCCGCACGCACAGTCGACGAAGACTAAATCTCCGGCTCCGAGTTTCCGGTCATGGCTGCCGAGCACCGGTGCGCCGGGAGCCGCTCCGAGGCACCCGCCTGGCCCGTCGAAACCGGTCGGGTAGATGGTGCTCTCCCCGAACCCGAGCTGCCCGAGGATCATCTCCGTCCCGAACATCCCGAACCGGGCAATCCCGTGGTGCCCTTCCCGGACCAGGCGTGAGAAGACCTCGCCCCCGAGTTCCGCCTCGCTCATCCCCTCGCGGAGCATCGCAGGAACGCAGTCTTCGAGCACGTGGCGGTGAATCCTCCCGGCCTCCTCCAGGATCGCGAGTTCGTAAGCGTTCTTGACCGATCTGACTTTCGCTGC
Source organism: Methanoculleus sp. MH98A (assembly GCF_000691865.1). Taxonomy (GTDB): domain Archaea; phylum Halobacteriota; class Methanomicrobia; order Methanomicrobiales; family Methanoculleaceae; genus Methanoculleus. Next base: position 21,450 of record NZ_JMIO01000014.1, read on the forward strand.
CTGTGCGTCGAGCGGTTTTACCTCGCGGAAGGGGAAGTGCTTCCGGAACCTCTCAAGCAGCGCGAGGGGCACCGTCTCCGCTTCCACGTGAACCGTCTCCGGGCATGCGCCCATCCCGGCAGCCGCGTCGCGGAAACTCTTCATCGGCCGGATCTCGGGGAAGTGCGACTCGTCGAGCGCCCTCTCAATGCTCCGGCGCACCCAGAGCACGCCCTCGCCGTCGCGGGGGATGAGGAGGACCCCGTCCTGCATCGTCCCGGTGAAGTAGAACTGGTTTGTCCGCCCGAAGATCGCGGCGAACTCCCACGAAGGGTTCTCGGCATCCATGCGGAGCCGGAACCGCTCCATACGGTTCCGGAGCTCCGGGATGGGGGTCTTATGCTCCATACGCATGATTGGGTGGCGATGGTATTTAGCTCTGGCGGGGCAACCTCGCGTATAACTCCGGGTTCGGCACGGGCGGTTTCCCGCGATGAACGGGGGCAATTCCGACCGCATGGGTTATAGAGCCGCACGACGCATCACTGTCATGGAAACCCCTTTCATCTTTACCATGCACGAGGGCCTGCCCCGCCAGGGGCCGGGAAGCAACGCCTGCACGAGGAAGGCCTTCTCGATGCTCGCCGATCTTCCCGCCCGGCCGGAGATCCTGGATATCGGGTGCGGGGCCGGGATGCAGACGGTCGAACTTGCCCGGATCTGCCCGGGCTGCCGTATCACCGCCGTCGACGTCCACCAGCCGTTCCTCGACGACCTCGCCCGACGGGCGGCGTCGGCAGGGGTGGACGATCGGATCACCACCGTCCGTGCCTCGATGGACGACCTGCCGTTCCCCGATGCGTCGTTCGACGTCCTCTGGGCGGAGGGCTCGATCTTTATCGTGGGGTTCGAGAAGGGGCTCGCCTCATGGAGGAGGCTGCTACGGCCGGGGGGCTACCTCTGCCTCACCGAATCCGTCTGGTTCACCGAAGATCCCTCGCCGGAGGCGGCGGCGTTCTGGAACGACTGCTACCCGGCGATAACGACGGTCCGGGAGACCTGCGCGATCGCAGAAGCTGCCGGTTACGAGGTCGTCGCGACCTTCCCGCTCCCGAAGTCAGCGTGGTGGGAGAATTACTATATGCCGGTCCTCAAGCGGGTAGAAGACCTGCGGCCGAAAGTCGCCGGCAATCCCGAGGCAGAGGCGCAGATTGAGTTCGCCGAGCGGGAAACCGCCGTTTACCGGGAGCATGCCGACGAGTACGGCTACGAGTTCTTCATTCTGCAGAAGAAGGGGTGACCGTTACCTCCCCTTTGTCTTCCCGATATCCCTCTGGATTTTGCCGATCGCTTTCCAGCGCTTCTTCTCGAGTCTCACAAACCCGATCTCCGCTTTATCCCGTTCGAATGCGAGTTCCTGCACGAGTCTCCGGAAACTCTCCAGCCGTGCCGCAGAGAGGGTCCCGTCCGCGACGGCCGCCCGGACCGCACAGCCCGGCTCCTCCTCGTGCCGGCAGTCCGAGAACCTGCAGCCCTCCGCGAGTTCGAGGATATCGGGGAACGTATCGGCAATGCCGGCGGATGCCGCACCGATGCCGACCTCCCGCAGACCGGGGTTGTCGATCATGAGCGCCCCGCCGTTGAGGACGAAGAGCTGGCGGACGGTCGTGGTGTGCCGCCCTTTATCGTCATAGTCGCGGGTATGCGAGGTCTCCTGCACCGGACGGCCCATGAGCCGGTTGATCAGGGTGGACTTGCCGACACCCGACGAGCCGATGAGGGCGATCGTCGTTCGCGGCGGGAGGTACGGGTCGAGCCGGTCGACACCCTCCCCGCTCACGGCGCCGATCGGGATGACCGGTATGCCGGAAGAGGCAGAGGCGATCTCGTCGGCGAGCGTTGCGGGATCGTCCGCGAGGTCGGACTTGTTGATGACGATCACGGGGCAGGCGCCGGATGCATGGGCGATCGCGAGAAAACGTTCGATCCGGCGGGCGTTGAGATCGTGGCCGGCGGCCGTGACGATGAAGACCGTGTCGATATTCGCCGCGATGACCTGATCGATTCCGCCGCGTCCCGTGCTTCCTCGCGCGAACCGGGTTTTCTGTGGGAGGATGTCGACGATCATCGAGGTTCCTGCCTCCGGTTGATGGAGTAATACGACAAAGTCCCCCACCGCCGGGAACCGGCCGAGTTTCCGCAGGGCTCCGGAGATCCCGGCCGTGACGGATCCGCCGTCGATGAGTATATCCCACACCGTCTTCTGCCGGCAGGCCACGCGGCCGGGGAGATACGGGCCGGCGTATTTCGAGAATGCTTTCTCGTGCTCGTCCGTCCATCCGAGGTCTTCGAGCGTATAGGGATGCTTTTCTCCGCATCGGGGAGTGGATTGGTTCATAACGTGGCCAAACCTCTGTAAATTGGATGGCATGCAAGGGGACAAGTGCTTTGTGGTCGCGGTTCACGGCGCCGACGGCTTGGACCTCGTCGTCCTGAGCATGATGCTTTAAACCGGGGCGGTTGACTCTATATTCTGCAGACGCACAATAGAGGAACCGGATGAGCGGCAAAAAATACATCCACGGCTACACGGAGCGGGAAGCGGAGCGGTTGAGCGACCAGGCACAGACCCTGACCGGGCTCCTCCACGACGACACCCGCTACCCGGCAGGCTCGCGAGTGCTCGAGGCCGGGTGCGGCACCGGCGCCCAGACGGTGATCCTGGCGCGGAACAGCCCGGAGGCGCGGATCACGTCGGTAGATATCTCCGATATCTCGCTCGATGCGGCAAAGAAGCGTGTAGAGGTCGAAGGCATCACGAACGTCACGTTCGAGACCGGCGATATCTTCGACCTCCGCTACGAGCAGGGGAGCTTCGACCACATCTTCCTCTGCTTCGTCCTCGAACACCTGGCGGAACCGCGCCGTGCGCTCGAACGCCTTCGCCCGCTCCTCCGGGAGGGCGGCTCAATCACGGTGATCGAGGGGGATCACGGTTCGGCGTACTTCCACCCGGACAGTCCCTATGCCCGCCGGGCGATCGGGTGCCTCGTCGACCTCCAGCGGGAGATGGGCGGCAACGCGCTTATCGGGAGGGAACTCTACCCGCTCGTCGCCGGTGCCGGGTACAGCGACGTCAGCGTCTCCCCGCGGATGGTCTACGTGGATGGATCCCGGCCGGACCTTGTCCGCGGGTTCACGAGACTGACCTTCACCGCCATGGTCGAGGGCGTCGGGGACGACGCGGTGAACCGGGGGATGATGAGCCGGGAGGACTGGGAGCGGGGGATACGCGACCTCTACCGCACCTCTGAACCGGACGGGGTCTTCTGCTACACGTTTTTCAAGGCGACGGGAAGGAAGTAGCCACCGGCGGTATTGAGATGGTTTGCAGCCTTCGTAGCGTGCCCGGATTGCCGTTAACGGCGTTAACGTGATCGGGGAGCAACACCGGGCGCCTACTTCGTCGCCATCGCGCGCAGGATCGCCATGATCCCCGGTTTTGCCGTTCTCTGGAGTGGCGAGCCGAACTCTTCCATTTCCATATCACCGGAGCCGAACATCTCCTCGTTCAACCGGTTGGTGATCTCGTCGAATATCCGCTTATACGCGACGCAGTGGGGATCGACGCCCCGGATCTCGCCGTCTGTCGGTGTTATCGCGTTGTAGGGGCACCCTCCCCGGCAGTACCTGATGTGGGGACACCCTGCGCATTCGCGGTTGACGAACTCCTTGAACGCGTGCATGAGTTTCCAGGCGTCTGATTGGGCGAGGTCTTCGGCTGTGGGATGGTCGTAGACGTTCCCCATCGCGTACTCCGGCATCCCGACGAAGCGGTAACAGGGGTATATGCTCCCGTCCGGCCCGAAGGCAAGGGTGGTTCCCATGCAGTCCACGAACGTGCAGACGGTGCCGTGCCGGGTAAAGATGCACCTGCAGAGGTCGTTGATGTTCATGACCTCGATTTTGCCCAGGTTCTCCAGGTACTTATCGAGGAGGTAGACCAGCAGTTCCCCGTAGGCCTCCGGCTCGAGCGCCCACTCTTTCGGGTCCTCGCTCCGCAGAGACGGCAACGCCGGGTGCAGTTTGAGGGGAAAGCCGTTCTCAAGGAAGAAGTTGAAGATCTCCTCCTTACGCTCGACCGACCGGCAGGTGAACGTGCAGATGAACCTGACCTCAAGTCCGTTCGCCCGTGCTGTCTCGTAGCCCCGCATGGTCTTTTTGAAATAGCCCTTCCCTCTCTGCGTGTCGTTGATCTCCTCGGGGCCGTCGATGCTGGAGCCGATGGGAATATTGTATTCTGCGAAAATCCGGGCCATCTCCGGGGTGAGCAGCCAGAGGTTGCTCTGCAGGGCGAACGTCGGTTCGAGATGGGCGAGGCCTTCGGAGAGGGTGGGGAGGGCCTGCCGGTAAAAGTCCGCGCCTGCAAGAAGGGGCTCTCCCCCGTGGAAGGTGATGGTGACCTGGTTGGACTGGTAGTCCTTGAGCCATTCCGCGATCTCCCGGACGGTCTCGATACTCATCACGGGAGACCGTTCATCGGAACTCCAGCAGTAATGGCATTTCGACGGACAACCGAGCGTGGGGATGATCATGACGTGAAATGGGCTCTTCATCGTACCGAGTTCTCTTTGAAGACTTTAATACCTATTTATACGGGCGCCGGAACCGCGGATCCGGGCGGAGTTCCTGTCCGATTCCGCCCGGGGGTTCCCGGAAACATTTTGTACTTCCTCTCCGTATTGATGGATGAGGAAGGAAAATGGACTTTTCCGACTGCGTGAAATTCGCAAACGAAAACCCTGTGACCTACATCGCGACAATGGACGGCGACCAGCCCCGGGTCCGGGCGTTTGCCATGTGGTTTGCCGATGCGACCGGGTTCTACTACCACACCGGAACACCGAAGAGCGTCTGGCAGCAGCTTACGAAGAACCCGAAGGTCGAGCTCTGCTTCTACAATCCCGAGGGTAAAGGAATGATGATGCGGATTGCGGGAGCGGTCGAGTTCCTCGATGACCCGGCCCTGAAAGAGCGGCTCGTCAAAGAGCGGCCGTGGCTCCTCCAGATCGGGGTCTCGGGCGCGGACGACCCGAAACTCGCCGTCTTCCGCGTGGCCCACGGCGAGGCATACTTCTGGACGCTGGAACAGAACATGCGGGAAGCCGAGGCGCCCCGGGTCAGGTTCTGAGTCCGCCGCCTCTCACCAGTCCTTTTTCATCGCCTCGGCCTTCAGGTCTTTCGGCATCAGTTCGATCGCGTACCGGAGCGCCGTCCGGGGCATCTCCCGCTTCTTCGCCATGACGTAGGAGAAGACCTCGTCCGTGTGCTTCCGGCTCGCCTCCTTGAGGAGCCATCCGTAGCCTTTCTGCACCAGGTCGTCCTCATCGGTCAGGAGGAGGTCGGCGATTGCAAGGGCCTCGTCGAGGAACTCACCGCGTTTTGCGGGCACGACGAGCGAGACCGCCGCCGCCCGGCGCATCCAGCGGTTCTCAGACTGCGTCCAGCGTTTCAGTTCCTCGATATGTTCTGGATACCGGACGATGAAGTCCCCGACGGCATGGGTGCAGAGGCCGTCGCAGGTGGCCCAGTTGGTAATATAGGTCTCAATCCAGTGCCGGAAGACGGCGATATCGCCGGGTTCGTAGCGGCCGGCGAGCTGCTGGGCCCACCGGGAGACGACGAACGCCTCCTCCATCATCCCCGACGAATAGAGTTCCTCGCAGAGGGAGAGGATCTCCTGCTTCTCGCGGGTTTTGACCTCTTTCCAGTATTTTTTCGCGATCGCGACTGCGGTTGCCGTCTTCATCCCGTAGCACCGGACCTCCTCCTTGAAGAACCGCTGGCTTTTCTCCCGGAGTTCAGGGTCCGCGTGTGCCGCAAACTCCTGCCGTATCGCCTCGACGACGGGGTCCATATGAGATGATACGGGGGGCCGGGAGATAAGCGATGCGCTACCGTGCCCGGCGGCCCGGCAACCCCCGCCTCCCGAGATACCGCTCGACATGCGTCTTTTTGATCCCCATCCTGAGCAGGTGTTCGAAGACCTCTTCCCGCCCTTCGATCGCGATCTCCCGCTTTGCCCGCCGTAGCGCCGCGACCTCGTCAGGGTAGGGGAGCGTCCCGCGCCCCTCCGTCAGGCGCCGGAGTTCGGCCGGATCGCAGCCGGTCGCGGCGACCCCCTCCCCCGGACGCAGATCGATCCGGCACGTCCCGGCGACGTACTCGATCCGCTGCCACCCCTCCTCCCGGTCGATCACCGCGTAGGAGGCCGGGGAGCAGTCGAGTGCGACGTAGGCCTTCCCGGCGACCACGGCCGCCATCATCCCGTAGTGGCCGGTGACGATGCACGCCGCGGGGAGGTCGAAGAGCCATACCCGGTTCGCGAGAGGCGCGTGAGCCACCACGATATCGACCGGCCCTTCGGCCGAGCGGGCCATCCTCCTCTCCTTCCCGGTGGGGACGCCGAGGAAGCGTATGCCGCAAACGTTCTGCACCTCCCCCGTTATTTCGTGGATGTAAGGATTCGCTTCCGCCGCCTCCCGGACGCGGCCGTAGGTGCCCATCGTGTCGTCGTTGTTCCCCTCCACGACGACGCAGTGCCGGCCCGCCGCTGCGATCTCGCGGAGGAGGCCGATGAAGAGTTCCGTCTCGTCGAGTTTTGAGCGCGAGCACCGGTCGTAGGCGGCATCGCCGGCGAAGACGACGATTTCCGGGTCCGTCTCCTCGACCGCCCGGAGGAATGAGCCGATCCCGACCCGGCCGCCGGACGGCCCCTTCTCCCCTGTCCCCCATGCGAGATCGCTGAATGCGAGTATCCTCGTCCGCGGCATGACCCGGAGATACTACCGCAGGAGATGATAGGTTTCGCGGTCTGTTCGGCAATCCAGCACCTTCGCCTCACGGCAGATACCCGTCCACGTACTCGAGGAACCGCTCCACGACGGCCGTCGAGTAGGGCCCTTCCTCATACGCTGTCGCGAGGGTCAGGCGGTCGCGGAAGGTGAAGGTGATCAGCAAAAACCCGTACGGCCAGCAGGTGCAGGGGTGGTACTGGACGTCCAGGAGATCGAGCGTCGCACCGTCCTTTCCGGGGATGGGGAGGTAATCGCCGGGGTCGAAGACCCCGAGGTTCGAGAAGACCGGGTTCTTCTGGCCGGACGTACGGTAGCGCTCGATCATATCGTCGAAGAACGCCCGCACCGCCGCCATCCCGCCTGCCATGAGTTCCTCGTAGAAGAGGATGGCCGCAACGCCGAGGCTCCCTGCCTTCCGGCGGGCCGTTATCGCCGTCACCCGGCCGATGATATCCTCGAGCCGCGCCCCCTCCCCGGAGGAGAGGGTGACCTCGTAGGCGATGGAGAGGTTCGTGAGCGGGCAGTCCTCGTAGAGGCCGGGATACCTCCTCCGCAGATCGGCCGAGGTCAGGAGCGACCGGGGCTCCTCCCGGTCAGCGGGCTCGTCCCGGATCTTCTGGAACGCAAGGAAGAACGCAGCGATAAGGACGTCGTTCACCGTAGCACCGTGCTCTCTCCCGAACGCCTTTATGCGCCCGAGCCGTTCGGGGGAGAGCGTCCGGCGGGCGATACGCGGCGTCCCCCTCCCGGTTTGCTCGCTTGGGAAGCGCCACCGGTCGATGAACTGTTCCTCCTCCGCGAGCGCCTGCTGCCGTTCTTCGCCGGAGTAGAGCGCAAGGATTCTGTCCGTGCTCCGCTCGTAAGGCTCGCGGGGCGGCGGCCGGAAACCGGGGTCGTCCGCGATCCGCCGGTAGGCCGCAAAGAGGACCCGGGCAAGGGTGAGGGCGCCGGTGGCGTCGCAGAAGCCGTGGTGACAGGAGACCGTCACCAGATCCCCCTCCTTCCTCCGGTAGAGGCCGACCCGCACCTGCGGCCCGGAACGGACGTCGAGCGGCGGCGGGGGCGTGTGGAGGGGCTCGTCCCCACCTGCCCCGGCGAGGACAAACGCTTCCTCCCACTGTTCCTCCGGGATCTCCTCCCAGACCGGCCGGCCGTCAACCTCCGCGAACCTCGACCGGAGGTAGGGGTCGGACGCAACGACCCTCATCGTCGCCGCTCTCATGGCCCCTTCGTCGACTTCGCCGTCGAGTGCGAAGACGACGTGCATCGTCGGATCGTAGATCCGTTCGAAATAGACGTTGAAGATGTCGAAGGCCGGTGCGGGATGGCGGATTGGCGGGGAAGACATTGTCTCAATCATCTCCTTGCTGCGGGATAACTTCTTGTTCGGCACGCCTTCGTCAAGAAAAGACCGTTCTACTCCAGTATCCTCCGGACGGCGGCCTTCCAAACCCGGTGTGCCTCGTCCCGTTCGAGCCCGACCGCCGATCCCATTCTGATCCCGAGAGCGACCGATACGACGATCCTTGTGGAGAGGTCCGTATCGAGGTCGCCCGGGAGACGTCCCGCGGCCTTTTGCTCTTCAAGAGCCCCGGCAATCAGATCGTGTATGGCCCGGTAATTCTTCCCGACGGCTTCACGGAGGGAGTCGTCCCGCACGGCGCTTGCAAACAGTTCGATGACTGCATTCATCCCCGTTCCGCCTTCGGGGTAGATGACGTTATCGAAGATCGCAGAGAGTGTGCCCTCGAGGGTATCCCTGGAGCAGGCATCCCGCAGGCTCTCCGAGAGCCGGGACCGGATATAGGCGAGGGCGGAAGTGATAAGTTCGTCCTTGCTCTTGACGTAGAGGTAGAGCGTCGCGCGGGAGATGCCGAGCCGGGTTGCGACGTCCTCCATCTTCAGGTTGGAAAAACCCTTCTCGTCCGCCTCGGCTATCGCGGCCTCGATGATCCTGCGTCTCGCTTCGTCTTTATACCCGGGCACGACCTTCGGCATTATACTAACACATGTGTCAGTAATCTTATATACGATCGATCCGTACTCTGAATAGTGACACTGGTGTCAAACATAATTACTATAGTGTCAGAATACGGGGGCCCGCGGCAGGACCCGGATGCCCGTCGTAAGGAGTCTTCAGAAGAGGAAGATCATCTCGTGCTCTTCGAGGCCCTGGTCCGGGAATACTGCGGGATAGGGTTCTTCGAGTGCCTCGTCTCTCCGGAGAACGATTACCTGACCTCGGCCGTATGGGAGGAGAGCGGCGGCAGGCCGCCCGCGCTCCTGTGCGCCGTCGTCGAACTGTTGCACCGGGCGTTTGAGCAGGCGGACGAGCGATGAAGGCGGTGTTCTCGCATCTCGGCAGATTCATCGCCGCCCGCCCGTATCTTGTCGCCGGCCTGGTCATCTCGCTTCTGGTCTTCTCGGCGTACGGTGCTTCTTCGATCGCGATGGAGACGGGTATCGAGACATTCGTCGACGCCGGCTCCCCCGAGGGGGTTCTGCTCGACCGTTACACCCGGACATTCGGGACGGATCTGGTCTTCCTGGTCGTCGAGTCGGACAACGTACGGGACCCCGCTCTTCTACGTTACGTCGACCGCCTCGGTGCGGACATCGCCGACGAACGCTACGTGGCCGGGATAAGGTCGCTTCCGGCGGCGATACGATCGGTGAACGGCGGTTGTATCCCCGGGACGGAGGTTGAAGTCGTCGAAACGATCTCCCGCCTCCCGCGGGAGGCCCGGGCACGTTGCGTGCCTTCGGGGACGATGACGCTCCTCTTCGTCACCCTCGAGCCCGACCTCTCCGACGACGCAAAAGACCGGGTTCTCGACACCCTTGAAACCATCGTCTCGATCTCGTCCCCGCCGCCCGGGGTGAGCGTCTCAATCTCCGGCGATCCTGTGTTCGACAGAGAGATGCAGGAGGCCATGAGCCGGGAGATAGGCATGCTGATAGGAATTGCCCTCGCCCTGATGGTCGCGGCAATCGGACTGCTTTTCAACCATGTCCGCCACCGCTTCCTTCCCGTGGGGATCATCCTCTGCGGGGTGTTCCTGACGTTCGGCACTCTCGGGTTCTTCGATCTCCGGGTGACTTCGCCGGTCATCGGATCGTTTCCCGTGATCATCGGTCTCGGGATCGATTACGGGGTGCAACTCCAGTCGCGACTCCACGAAGAGATCCGGGACAGAAGCCTGCACGACGCAATCGTCGCCACGCTCTCTCACGCCGGTTCCGTCCACCTGGTCGCGATGTGCACGACTGCTCTCGGGTTCGTGGCCCTCCTCTTCTCTCCGGTCCCGATGATCCGGGACTTCGGGACCGCCTGCCTGATCGGCGTCGTCTCATGCTTCCTGCTCGCGGTCATCATCGTTCCTGCCTTCTTTGCCATCTTCGGCTACGGGAAGCGGGCAGAGGGCCGGCAGGGGCCGGCGGACGCCGCGGAAACGGGAGCACTCGCGGGCTACAGCCGGTTTCTCGGCGATCTGGCTGTCAGGGTGGCAAAACATCCGGTTCCTGTCATTCTCCTCTTTGCGCTCGTCGCCGTTGCCGGCATGCAGTACGACGACAGGATTGGAATCAACGTCGACCAGCAGTCCTTTGTACCCGAGACCATGCCTGCACGGGTCAGCCTCGAGAAGGTGGAGCGGGCGATCGGGGGGACGTCCACCGTGCCGGTGATGATCAGAGGCGGCGATATCCTCGATCCTGAGGTTCTCGAATGGATCGACGCGTTCGGAACGTATGAAGCGGAGCGCCGGGACGAGATCACCGCCCATACCGGCATCGCCACCCTTATCCGGGAGTATAACGGCGGGTCGCTCCCCGGATCCGCACATGAGATCGACGCGGTCGTCGCGCGTATCCCCGCCGAAGTCCGTGATGCACACCTCTCAGGCAATTCGGAGACGGTGATCGAGTTCGCGACGGTCGATATGGAGATGGATGCGGTGAGCGCCCTCATCGACCGGCTCAGGAGCGACGTTGTCTGGCTCGAACCGCCGGCAGGACTGGATATTCAGCCCACGGGTAGATCGACGGTATACGGCGACCTCTACGACGGGATCGTCCTCTCAAAGAACCGGATGACCGTCCTCGGCCTCCTCCTGATCGCCATCTTCATGGTCGTCGTATACCGCCGGTTCGACTCCCTGGCGCCGATCCTGCCCGTCGTCATGATCATCGGGTGGAACAACCTGATCATGTATGCCCTCGATATCGCGTATACCCCGCTCACGGCGTGTCTCGGTTCGATGACCATCGGCCTTGCGATGGACTATACAATCCTGATCCTTGAGCGGTGCAGGGAGGAGATGGGGAGAGGCCTGGAACTCTATGAGGCCATACGCGAAGGTGTGACGAGGATCGGGATCCCCATCACCATATCCGGGCTGACGACGATATTCGGGTTCTCGTCCATGCTCGCGTCTTCGTTCTCTATCGTCTCGGGGTTCGGGCAGACGACCGTGATCACGATATTCTTCTCGCTCGTCGGCGGCATCATCGTCATGCCCGCGGTCGTCGCCTGGTGCTGCGCAGGGCTCCGGAGCCTTCCGGGCACCGGAGCGGGGCCGCGGCCGAAACATAGCCCGGCCCGCCTCCCATCCCCCGGCTGCAAATCTTTTTGGTTGGTCGGCGGCTAGAAGACGGGCGTGGGAGGCCCCGGATGAAGAGAAAGATCATCGATATCGACGAGGAGAAATGCACCGGGTGCGGGCTCTGCATCCCCGACTGCCCGGAAGGTGCGCTCCAGATCATCGACGGGAAGGCGCGGCTCGTGAGCGACCTCTTCTGCGACGGGCTCGGTGCCTGTATCGGGACGTGCCCGGAGGGGGCGATCTGCGTCGTCGAACGGGAGGCCGGGCCGTATGACGAGCGGGCGGTGATAGAAAAGATCGTGCCCCAGGGAGAAGGGGTCATCAGGGCGCACCTCGAGCATCTCCTCGGCCACGGGGAGGAGGGGCTGTACCGCGAGGCCGTCGAGTACCTGAACGAGAATGCTGTCCCGGTTCCACAGCACGAGACCGCGGTCGGTGGTGCGGCGTGCCCGGGTTCCGCTGCGGTGAGCCTTCCGCGAGGGGAGACTGCGGGGGCTGACCGTGCCGGGCGGATAGAGTCGGAACTGCGGCAGTGGCCGGTCCAGTTGCAACTCCTGAACCCCGCAGCCTCCTACTTCGACGATGCGGATCTCCTCGTCTCCGGCGACTGTGTCCCCTTTGCATACGCGGATTTCCATCGTGACTTTCTCCGCGATAAGATCGTGATCCTCTTCTGCCCGAAACTGGATTCGGACGTCGAGGGCTACGTCACGAAACTCGCGGAGATATTCTCGCTGCATGCGATCCGCTCCATCACCGTCCTGCATATGGAGGTTCCCTGCTGCAGCGGGGTGCGGTACGTCGTGGATCGGGCGCTGGAACGCTCGGGAAAGGAGATCCCGGTAAAAGAGCACACCATCCTGATCAGCGGGAGGGTCGCGGAGGAGGGTGAGGGGACGATTCAGCGCCGGGGTTCCGGGATGGGCCGGGGCCACGGGCCCGGCCTTACCGCCGCGAGACGTACCGGCTCCCCTTCAGGTAAAACCGGAGAGGGAGGTCCGCCGCTTTCGTGATCCCGATCCGGGTCGTCTGCACGATATCCTCCGGCCGGAACTCCGGCGGGTTCGCGGACGATCTGACCTGGAGCGGGCCGTCGCGAAGGGAGGTTCCGTTCAGGTCCATGGTGATGCCGAGGGCCTGCGCCAGTTTGCCCGGCCCGCTCGCGAGCGAGAGGGGGTCGTCCGTTCCCCGCCGCGCCTGCATGAGGTCGAGCCCGACAACCGGCTCGAGAGCCCGGACGAGGACCGCCTCCCCCGTGCCCTCCGTCCCCGTCACGACGTTGACGCAGGTGTGCAGGCCGTAGATCCGGTAGACGTAAGCGTGGCCGGCCGGGCCGAACATGGCCCGGTTCCGCTTCGTCTCTCCCCGGTAAGAGTGGGCCGCCGGGTCTCCCCGGAGGTAGGCCTCGACCTCGACGATCCGGCCTGCCGTTGTTGTCTCTTCGCAGTGGACGAGCAGGCATCCCAGCAGGTTTTGTGCGACGGTTACGGTATCCCGTTCGTAGAATGCAGCAGGAAGGGTCATGGAGGTTCTCTTCTCCCTGCAAGGTCTCTTTCGCCAGCGCATCAAGGTTCCGGGTGACGGTCACCGGCGTTGGTATCCCCGGGTCAAGGGGGGTAGGGGTTCCGCGATCAGGAACCCGCCGGCGGCCAACCTCGGCAGCGAACCGGAGCAGGGCAAACGTGTGAATCCGGTGCACTACAAACAGAACAGTCAAAATCGTCGAATAAAGGAGCCATTGTCATCCGCTGAGGGTTGCCCGGGGGTCGTTTCATAAATGATCCCCTGAGGACCTAACGGTTAAATATCGGGGGCACCACAAGAACTACTGTTACTACCCTACAGCAATCCTCATCAGGAGGTTTTTGATATGAAGAAAGGATTTGCAATAGATATCGAAACCGAGACAGTAAAGAACACCGAATTCCGCAGGGTCCTTTATACGAGCAATTTCAGCCAGCTCGTGCTGATGCGGCTGAAGCCCGGTGAGGAGATCGGTGCGGAAGTGCATGACGACATCGACCAGTTCTTCCGGTTCGAGGAAGGCGAAGGGGTTGTCGTGATCGACGGCACGGAGCACGCCGTCAAGGACGGCAGCGCCGTGATCGTGCCGAACGGCGCGAACCACAACGTGATAAACACCTCAAAGACCGCCGATCTCAAACTCTACACGATCTACTCCCCGCCGGAGCACCGGGACAAGGTCGTGCACAAGACCCGCGAAGAGGCCGTGGCTGACGACGAGCACTTCGACGGGAAGACGACCGAGTGATTCTTCCGGAATCGCCCTAAAATCGTATCTTTTTTTTATCGTTACGGTTAAAGGCCGGGACGCCTTCAGTCTTCCCGCTCGATCTCGCCGCCCGCCTCCCGGATCGTTGCCTCGATATGCTCCAGGAGAGCGGTGTCGTGTGTGGCGAAGTCCAGCAGGGGAAAGCCCGCCACGAGGGGGATGGGCTTGAAGACCGCAAGCGGCGCTTTTCCGTCTCTCTCCGGGTTCTCGCCCGGGGCGATGACGGCGGTCGTCCCGTCGCTCCAGACCGCGAGGTTCCCGTAGCCCTGTGCATCCCATAGTTTCTGGACGATCTCACGTGTGTGCAACATTATCTGTTCCCAGAAGAGAAGGTGCGCGAAGAGGGCATCAAACCTCCGGCATGGCATCGGAGAAAAATATGAGCTGGTGTTCTTCCCCTACCTCACCGATGGCGCGTCGGTTTCCCTGGCCTCCGCAGGAGGCGCTCGTTCTCCCGTAAAGAGGTGGTCGACGCCGAGGATCGTGTTCACCCAGGCCCAGTCGTCGCTCGATTGAGCGACCATAAGGACGATGAGGGTGAGCGGGACGGCGAAGATCATCCCGGCAACACCGAGCGCCCATCCCCAGAAGATGACCGAGAGGACGACCACGAGGGCGGGGATCTCGAAGCGCCTCGATGCAAAGTGCGCGAAGATTGGGTTCTCCACGAGCGCGTTCAGGATCGCGACGACCACAATCACCGCGATCGCGCCCCATATCCCGAACTGGAGCCAGGCAAAGAAGATCGCCGGGAGCGCCGCGATGACGAGCCCGATGTAGGGGATATACGAGAGCAGGAACGTCATCACCCCCCAGAGGACGGCCGCGTGCACCCCCATGACCCATAGGAACGTACCGAAGAGGAAGCCGTGGATGAGGTTTACCTCGGTCCTGACGATGACGAAGTTGGCCAGGAATTTGCTCATGCGGGAGAACGACTCGGCGGCCTCGTCGTTCTTCATCACTTTCCTCACCCGTTCGGGCATCCGCGGCGCTTCAAAGAGCATGAAGATCGTCGTCACCGCTATGAAGAAGAGGTAGAGGAGAAGATCAGCGATACTGATGGCTGACGAAGAGATAAATCCCATGAATCCCTGCAGGTTTATCGAAGAAGGTGAGAGCGAACCCGTTTCAATCCCATATCTGTCCAGGAGGGTGAGGATCTCCGACAGTCTGGCGGTCAGTTCCTGCTGGTAGAGAGGAAGATCTGCGACCAGCGTCTCGAACGAGAAGAAGACGAGATAGCAGATCAGCAGGACGGCAAAGCAGGCGACGGCGGCGACCACGCCGACGGCGACGCTCTCAGGGAGTCCCCTCGTTCGAAGGGCTTTCGTTGGGGGATATATGATCATGGCGAGGATCACCGATACGGCGATGATGGTGACGAGGTATCCGATCGCCTCGATTCCGATAATGAGGAACACCAGTGCCGTCAACAGGAGTATGGTGCTCACGCGCCTTGGGAAAATCGGGGTTTCTGTCATCCTGACTGAGATCTTCTTACGGATACTATATCAACCCCGCGATACGCTGCGGAACCGACGAGGCCGAGAGATCTGTTCGGCGCGCCCGGCCCCCTCGCTCCGGTCTCGACGGGCTTTGGGGTTCTGCCGGGTGCCGATGATCGCGAAACGATCGGCGCCGGGTTGGTATCCGCCCGGAGGACTATCCGATCGAAAGAGTGGGTAGGCAATTTTTAAGCAGAGTACCCGCGAATAATATCCATAAATGGTCCTCACCCTCGAACTCGTATTTATCGGAATAGCGGTGCTCTTTCTGATAAGCATCATAGCAAATAAGTTCTCGGAGAGGCTCGGTGTTCCTGCGCTCCTCATCTTCCTCATCGTCGGGATGCTCGCAGGCTCGGAGGGGCCGGGCGGTATCCCGTTCGACGACCCCACGCTTGCGCAGCTCATCGGGATTATAGCACTTGCATATATCCTCTTCTCGGGCGGTCTTGATACCCGGTGGGAAGAGATCCAGCCTGTTCTCTGGCAGGGGATCGCCCTCTCCACGATCGGCGTCGTCCTGACCGCAGTCCTGCTCGGCGCGTTCGCCGTCCTGGTCCTCGGATTCTCTCCGCTCACGGGCCTACTCCTTGGCGCGGTCGTCTCGTCCACCGATGCGGCGGCAGTCTTCTCGATCCTGCGAACGGCACGGGCCCGCCTGAAGGGAAACCTGCGGCCGTTCCTTGAGTTCGAGTCGGGGAGCAACGACCCCATGGCGATTCTTCTCACCACCGGCATCATCGGTCTGATCCTTACCCCGAGTTCGTCGATATTCGATCTCGTCCCGACGTTCGCGCAGCAGATGGCGGTTGGCGGCCTCATGGGCTATGCGCTCGGCAGGTTCACGGTCTGGTTCATCAACCGTATCAAACTGGAGACCGAGGGGCTGTACCCGGTGCTCACTCTCGCGATGGTGCTGCTGGTCTACGGGCTGACTACCGTCGTCGGCGGAAACGGGTTCATCGCGGTCTACCTCGCTGGCCTTATCATTGGTAACAGCGTCATCGTTCACAAAAAGAGCCTGATCCGGTTCTACGACGGGATCGCGTGGTTGATGCAGATCGTGATGTTCCTTGCGCTCGGGCTGCTCGTCTTCCCCTCGCAGCTTGCCTCGGCGTTCGTCCCCGGCCTTCTCGCCGCTCTCTTCCTGATATTCATCGCGCGGCCGGTCTCCGTCCTGCTCACGCTGCTCCCCTGGAAGATGCCGATGAACGAGAAGGCCCTGGTGTCGTGGGTGGGGCTCCGGGGGGCCGTCCCGATCATCCTCGCGACCTATCCCCTCGTCGCGGGGGTGCCTGATGCGAATGTGATATTCAATATCGTCTTCTTCATCGTCATCTTCTCGGCGCTCGTGCACGGGACATCGATCCCCTCAGTCGCCCGCTGGCTCGGTCTCGCCGGCCCGCTCGAGGAGACGGGCCAACTCTCCCGTGAGTTCGATGTGAACCCCGACACCCCGAGTGAACTGCTCGAACTGGTCATCCCCCCGGACGCCTCGGCGGTGGGCAAGCAGGTCGTCGACCTCGGGTTGCCGACGGGCACACTCATCATCCTGATGCAGAAGGGAGACGAACGCTTCGTCCCGGTCGGCAGCACGGTCATCGAGGCCGGAGATACGCTTCTCTTCCTGACGACCGGCGACCTGGCGGATGCCGTCCGCACCAGGCTTCTTTGCAGAGAGGAGCCGGAGGACGGCCCCGGCACCGATACGTGACGTATGGGGGGTGAAATCCGTCGGTCTCTGCGCCTCACTCCTTCAGCCGCAGCGGGCAGCATCTGTTGCCGCACCCCGGGCAGACACGGCGAAGGATCAGGAAGGTGCCTGTGCCGGCAAGCACCCAGAAGAGTGCGAAGAGCGGAACCTGCGAGAGCAGCCAGTACTGGGGAATAGCGAGGATAAGGAGGAGTGCAACCACGACTACAGCGACCTCGACGGCCGTATACTCCCCCCTCCGGGCTGGAAGAAGCGCGGCGAGCCTGCCGGGAAGGACGTGGAGGCATTTCTCCCCCCTGAGCGGGCATTTCGTGCAGAAGGCCGCGATGACCGTCCCGACGAGGAGGGCGGCGACGGCGAGGTACACCAGGGCGTAGAGCGGTTCGGCAAGGCCTATTGCGGCTGCTCCCGCCATGACTGCCCCTGTAAGCAGCGTGAGGGAAAAGACGCCGACAGCGACGGTGTTCATGCACAGGGTGTCGCTCTCGTGGGTGATCTAGTTATCCCCACGGCGACACATCCTTCTGCTCACGAGACGGGATCCCGATCCTGCTTTGCCGGTTTGAGCGTGAACCTGAATGCCGCCCCTTCTTCCGGACGGCCTGACACGCGGTCCTCGATCCAGATCCTCCCCCCGTAGCGCTCGATGACGGTCCTGCAGATGAAAAGCCCGAGCCCGTCGCCTCTCCCCCGGGCTTTCCCCCGCTCGAACCGGTGGAAGAGTTTCTCCTTTACGTCGTCGGGCACGCCTGGCCCGTTGTCCTCGACCGTCACCAGCACCTCGCCGTCCCGCTCCTCCGCCCGGACGACGATCTCCACGTCAGGTCCGCCGAACTTGACACTGTTGCCGATGAGGTTCATGAAGACCGTGGAGAGGAGGTTGTCCGCCTGGACCTCGAGCGGCGGGATCTCCCGGTGTACCGATGCGCCGCGGAAGTTTCCCGCCTCCTCGTTGACGACCGCGTTGAGGTCGACCGGCGAGAATCCCGTCGAGCTGGTGTGAATACGCCTGATCGTCGAGACGTTCATGAGGATCTCGGTGCTCCGCGAGATGCTGTCGCGGAGTTTCCGGGCGTAGGTTCTCTCGGCGCCTTCGAGCAGTTCGAGCATGAGGTCGGCGTAGATACTCGAGACGTTGTTTGCATTCCTGATGTCGTGGGTGATGATGTCCAGGTAGAGGTTCGCCTCCCGGTGCGCCTCCTCGAGACCGGTGATCAGCCTATTGCGCTCCTCCTCGGCATGTTTCCGGTCGGTAATGTCGCGTGCGTTCACGATGAATCGCCGCTCGCTCCCTTCCCGGATCAGGTTCGCACCCGTAACATCGAGGATGATCCACCGGCCGGCAGCATCCCTGACCCTGACCTCGAACGTGAGTCTCGTAGATGGCCGGAGTACTCCGGTTCTCACGGCTTCCAGGGCCTTTGGTGCGTCTTCGGGGTGTATGAGGTCGAGCACGTCCGTGCCGATGAGGTTGTCGGGCTCATAGCCCCCGATCTGATTCACCGAAGGACTCGCGTAGGTGATGCGCCCCTGCATATCGAGGAGGAGGATGATATCGGATGCGTTCTCGATGAGAGAACGGAAGTGCTCCTCGCTCTCCTGCAGGGCACGGTTGAGAAGCGCCAGTTCTTCGGTCTTCTCCTGCAACTGCTCGGTGGTGCACTGCAGTTCTTCGTTCTGGACCTCCATCTCTTCGGCCGACTGTTGCAGTTGTTCCAGGAGTTTCTGCCTCTGTGCTTCAACCCGCTTCAGTTCTGTTATCTCCGTTCCGACGGCGATGGCTCCGGTGACGTCGCCCTGCAGATTCCGGAGGGGGGTCTTGGTCGAGTAGTAGATCCGGTTCTCGATCTCTTCCTCGAAGGTCTCGGTGATCCCGGTCTCCATAACGCGCTGCTCATTGGCTACGACGGGTCCGCCGACCTCCGGGCCGAGGAGTTCGGCCTTCGACTTCCCGAGCACTTCGGGGTGCGATCTGCCGAGTGTCCTGAGCACAGCGGGGTTGCACATCACAAGACGGCTCCGCCTATCGGTGACGTAGATGGGTGCCGGCGTATTCTCGCAGATGGCGTTGAGGATGGCGTTGGCCTTCGCAAGTTCGTCCGTGCGTTCGGCTACGCGCTCCTCAAGCGTCTCGTTCAGCCGTTGCAGCGCCTCCTCGGCACGCTTGCGCTTGGTGATATCGATACCCACCTCCAGGATGTGGAGGGAGCCGTCCGCCTCGGTGAAGGGGAAGTCGAAGATATCGTAATCGTGGCCGTCAGGGCCGGTCCATTCCCAGTGGTGTGGCGCTCCCGTCTTCAGGACATTGTAGGACTCGCAGTTCTCGCAGGGCTCCGTCAGTCCGAAGAGGTACTCGAAGCAGCGCCGACCACCGGACTCGCCGAAACGCTCCCTGAAGAAGCGGTTCGCGAAGGGCACGTGATAGTCCGGCGAGAGGAGTATCACGTATACCGGCAGCATCTCGAGGACGTCGTAGAGCCGTTTTCGCTCGGCCTTCACCGCCTCCTCGGCCCGGATACGTTCGGCAATCTCGGCCTGCAGGGCCTCGTTCGCCTCCCGGAGTTTGAGGGTGCGCTCCAGAACGCGCGTCTCCAGTTCGTCGTGCGCCCTCTGCAACGCCTCTTCGGCCTGTTTGCGCCCGGTGATGTCGTGGCCCTGGGCGATGACCGAGGAGACCGTTTTCCGGTCGTCTTCGTACACGGCGGCGGAGTTCCAGAGTACCGTCCTGATCCTGCCGTCCGCCGTGAGTATGGGGATCTCGACGGTCTCCCATCGCTCCCCGGCCGTCGTCTCCCGAATGAGTTCCATCAGTTCTTCCCGCCGGTTCTCGGGGAAGAGGATCTCCGGCGACCGGCCGACGACCTCGTCCGCGGCCCGTCCCGTCAACCGTTCGAAGGCGTTGTTGAACCTGGTGATCCTGAGACTCGCATCCCAGACGATGATGGGGGCGTTGGCGTATGTGATCAGGTTCTCCAGGTACTGGGTCGTTTCGGCCATCTTCTCGAGTGCTTCGTAATCGCGTGTCAAAATTCGTTCCTCCTTCGGAAGACGTGTCGTCGAGCGAACCGGTGCCGCGGGGAGCTTGCGTCGGCGGCCCGGAGCGGTTTTCCTTCTCTATCGCTCCCGGTGCCGGCCTTTATGGGAGGCTGCTCCGGCGATGTTCTGAGTAGAATGCTTGAATGGAACTGGATTCTGTCCGTAGGACAGTTTTGGGATACGTTTGCAATTAACGTTTGGCATTGAGTACACGCAAAGACGCACGAAGGGCGCGTCAGGATCATTTCGGCCTCTTAACACTCTTAATCCATTACCGTGTCCTCGTAAACTGCCGGTCGTAATCGTCCGTTCGAGAACAGGCGCCGGGAGGGTTGCAGGTGAAGAACATTGAATCGGGGTGATCGTTTTTTCCGGAAGCGGCACCGGATACGGCGATAAATTCGCTATGTTTTTTAACCCGGGTTGCCTTTTTCCTTCATGCGAAAGCGTATCGGTATGACTCGTTTTCTACAAAGTTGCTTCTGCCTGCTTGCCGTGCTCCTGCTGGTATCGAATGCAGCGGCATGCACCGTCTTTGCGATAACGCCGGGCGCATCCGAAGACGGATCGATGTATGTCGGGCATACGAACGACGGTGTCGGGAAAGACTGGAGAAACATCGACGACATCAGCATACTCTACGTCCCCGCGGCGAACCATGCGCCCGGAGAGAAGAGGGCGGTCGTCTTCGATCCCGACAGCGGTTCGGATGCGGCGGGAGGCGAGGGCAGCGATGATTCGCGCTTGATTCTCGGGTATATCGACCCGGTGCCGCACACCTACGCCTACTACACCGGTTCGTACGGTATGATGAACGAACACCAGCTCCTCTCCGCCGAGTGCACCGACTACGCGAAGGTGGAACTCAACGCAGCCGAAGGAAAGCGGATCTTCTACTCCTCCGAGCTCTCGAACGTGGCGCTCGAGCGGTGCACGAAAGCACGGGAAGCGGTCGAGCTGGTCGGCGGGCTGATCGACACCTATGGGTATTACGGAACCGGCGAGACGCTCGTCTTCGCCGACCCGGAGGAGGCGTGGGTCATCGAGATGTGCTCGAGCCTCGATGAGGCGGACGGCGGTGGCCTCTGGGTCGCGCAGAAGATCTCCGACGGAGAGGTCTTCGTCGCGGCAAACGAGTTCAGGATCCGTGAGGTCGTTCCCGGAAACCCCGACCAGATCTACTCAAGCGATCTCTTCGCGAAGCTCGAAAAGGCCGGCGTGTGGTCCCCTGCGGACGGCACCCTCGACTGGCTCGAGGCTGTCAGCTACGGCGAGTATGCGCATCCCTACTACTCGCTGATGCGGGTCTGGCGCATCCAGGACCGGCTCGCCCCGTCGCTCAACCTGAGCTCGTACGTCGAGAATTCGTACACGAAGGCGTACCCGTTCACCGTTGCGCCCGACGAGAAGGTCAACCTGACCGGGGCGTTCTCGCTCTTCCGGGACCACTACGAGGGAACCGGGTTCGACCTCTCGAACGGCGAGGCCGCTGGGCCGTTCGGGAACCCGTACCGCTACTTAGGGCCCGACGACGCCCACACGGATTTCCAGAACGCGTCGTACATGGAGGTCCGTGCCGGGGCGAATCCGCGGCCGGTCTCGGCGGTCTTCTGCAGTTACAGTTACGTCGCCCAGGCACGCTCCTCCCTCCCCGACCCGGTGGGAGGCGTGCTCTGGTTCGGCCCGGCGGTCACGTACGAGACGGTCTACGCGCCGTTCTACGCGGGCTCGACGAACGTATCCGTCGCGTATGCGACCGGCGACCGGTTAACATATGATAGCAGTACCGCCTACTGGACCTTCGACCTTGTAACGAACTGGGCCATGCTTCGCTACGACGCGATGATCGACGAAATCATCGCGAAGCAGGGGGACCTTGAAGCGGAGTCGATAGCCCTCGTGCAGGAGACCGACAGAGAGGCGGCCGACCTCATCGCTGCCGGCGACAATGAAGGGGCGGCGCGTCTCCTCACGGACTTCACGGTCACGCGGGGCGATGAGATCATCGATGAGTGGCACGCCCTCACGGGCACGCTGATCGTCACGTACTCGAACGGCCTCATCACCGACCCGATGACGGAGGCGGTCGAGGAGCCCGGGTATCCGGCGTGGTGGCTGAACGAGACCGGGTACCAGTACGGGCCGCGGGTCTATCAGGTTGAGGAACTCCGCGCCACCGACGGGCTGAACTATACCGGCAACACCGTCCGGGCTCCGTTGAACGCGACGTTTGCGGATATCCGGGAACTCCTCTGATCATCTTTTTTCCCCTAACACCGGTCGCCAGTCGAAAATGCTTCGCATTTTCTCCAGCTCCTGCTGGGCGCTTATGCGCCCACCAGTCGCGGGTTACTCCGGTCTATCTTCTTCATCACCTTCTCCCAGGTGCCCGTGATGAGGAAACTCTCCTCCATGAAGCCGACCATCTTCGTAAACTTCTTCATGGGAAAAGCCATCGTCAGGACGTCCGGCGGGACGCAGGGGCGTGCCGAGGGGTCGAACATCCCGAGGACCGCTCGTGGGTTCTCGTTCTGCTGCTCGAGCCACGGGAAGTAAAAGACCGAGCTGCACCCGGCGCCGAAGGGAGCGATGACGCCGTTCGGGTCGGCCCGGTCGAAGTTTGCAAGCGTGAAGAGACCGGAGAGCACCTCCGGCCGGGCGAAGAAGACGACGGCGTCCGGGTTGTCGGCCTCCGTGAGGTTGTCCCAGCGCTTGAAGACGATCTCCTTGCCCTTCGTCGGAATCCGGGTGGTCCCCCGGTCGAGTTTGTCGACGATCTCCGGCGTCTGCTTGTAGCGCTCCCCCTCCATCTCGCCGGGCTTTCCGTAGGAGAGGAAGTAGCGGAAGTCGGGGAACCGTTCGGCGTCGTAGCCGAGGTAGAACCTTCCCCCGCGGCACCCGATGGAGTCTTCGGAGAAGGCGAGGCTTTTGCCGTTCCGTACCTTCGTAAGGTCGCAGACGAAGCACCTCCAGCCTTTCGGGGCGGGGGCCTTCTCCACACCGTCGGTCGGACCCCCGACCTCGAAGGCGATCGGGAGGTCCGTCCCCGGGAAGTAGTTCTCGTGGAGCCGGATGTAGGCGTCGCGCAGTGCTGTGTCCATATGGCCCTGTTCCGGGGCACCGGGGATTAATATTCTGATCCGTCTCCCGGTCGGGGAGCATACAGCCGGCGGCCTGTCACCATCCGGTCAGGGAAGTGCGGTGTGGCCAGGGCACTATCCGGCTGCGGGGAACCGCACACGAGCCGGATCGGCGGGAAAGATCGAAATGTATATATTGTCAACCTTTGACTGTTGACGCATGCCTCTCCCCTTAAACGACAGGCAGTTTGCGTTCTGGAAACTCCGCCGCGGCGGTCTTGTAAACATCCAGATCGCGGACCGCTTCCGCATATCCCGCCAGGCGGTCTCGAAGGCGCTGCTTGCCATGGACCGCAAGGTCGAGGAGACGCTTCTCGAGATGGCGCAGGCGAACCAGATCGAGGTCGAGCGCCTGAATGCTGAGATCGGCGTTCTCTTCGGGCGCTCCGTCCCCTTCAATGCGGCTGCGATCGTCTTCGTCTCGGCGGATCACGGGGTGCAGGTCTGGTACGAGCACGAGGGCGACTGCGGCACATGCCCCCGGTACGCCCGGTGCATCGAGCTCCTCTGGGGCTACGCGGACGAACTGGGGATCACGCTTGAAAAGACCGACGATCCGACACGGTTGGCCGACGAACTCTTTGCGAAACTCCGGGAGATGATATGATGCCTCTTATGGAGACGATACGGGCGTATCTCGGATGGTGCCCCCTGCAGGCGTCGATGCGGACGGATCTCAAGGTGCATCCGTCGACGGCCGTAGCGGCGGGCGGGCGTGACTGCGTCCCCCGGACCGAACCCGGGTGGTGGAGCCGCCACCACAACCAGCTGCTCGTCGCGGCAATAGCCTTCTCCGCGGCGGCAGCGGCGCTCTTTATCCTGTTCGAGGATGCTTCAGGGCACCTCGCCATGTGGACGGGTCTTGCCGTCGGGGTAGGGGCGCTCCTCGGCTCTCTGCTCAGTTACCGCTCCCGGTATGCGCGGGTTGCCGCCGGCGAGTTCCACAGGGACAACATGACCCGGAGACAGCGCATTGTTCAGTACCTGAGAGCGCCGGTGATCTCCGTTCTCGTCGTCGCCGGTATGGCGTATCTTGTTCTGGGCGGGATGTTCGACCGGATTCTCGGGCTCATGCTGGGCATGTGTCTCATCTGCTGGACCTGGTACGGCCTCACGATCCTCTGGGAGCGCCGGCACCGGGCGATCATGATCGCGGAGTGGGGGTCGGTGTATACCGTGGATGCGGCAACAGAGGGTGAACGCGTATGATGAAGTTCTCCGAGACGATACGGAGATGGATGGGCTGGTGCCCGAACGCCGCCGCTGCCGGAGCCTGCCGGCGGCGGTATGCCGCGCCGGACGATGAGATTGGGCTCGGGACGGCGGCAGACGACAGCCGGGAGGTGGTGGAGGACGTGTTCGTGGAGTATACCAGTCCTCGCTTCTTTGTGCTGATGCCGTTTGCCGTCCTCGTTTTCCTCCTCCTCTTCGTGATATCCGTCCTGATCCCCTCCCTGTGGCCGGGGCTCATCTTTACCTTCATGGCTGTTTCCCTTCTGGCGTGGGCCGCATGGCGCATCTACTTCGATCCCTATCGAGCCGTGATAAAATTCTCCGGGAACTCCGTCATCGTCCGGAGACCGCGTTCCCGGCCCCTCGTCTTTGGAAAAGATACGGTAAGGTCGGTCGAGGTGAAACGACCCTACCTCTCTATACCCCGCTGGGCGTCCGCACTGCTCCTGGTACTCATGACTGCAGCGATATTCTTTGCCGGCGTAGGGAACTGGTTGATGCGCTATTTCGGCGACCAGGCCTTCAACCCCTATTTCGGCTTTCAGATTCTCCTGGCGGTCGGCTGGATGGCATTCATGCTGGAGTTGCTCTATCGTGGCCTGGTCAGCCTGCGGTATCCCGGCCGCGTCTGGGTGAGGCTGGAGCCCGCCGGGTTCCTCAACATCTACGCGGACGACCCGGAGAGGGTTGCCGCGCTGCTCGGTTCCCCGCAATGATGGTGCATACCTTTTGACGAGAACCGTCCAACATACAGAGCGACATCCAATGAAGTCCTCTGTACCGAACACCCTCCTGCAACCCCCGACGGAGCAGCCGGCATGACCGATAGTTCCGCCGGCGCTCACCCACCTTCCCCGCCGCTCGTCGAGTTCCGAAACGTCAGCGTCGTCCGGGACGGCCACAGACTCCTCGACTCTGTATCGCTCACGATCCGCGAGGGGGAGCATATCGCCATCCTCGGCCCGAACGGTGCCGGGAAGTCGTCGCTCATCCGCGCGATCACCCGCGAGTACTACCCCTCCTCGCCGGGCCCGGACGTCACGTTCCGGTTCCGGGGGCGGGAGACCTGGGACGCCTTCGATCTTCGGTCGCACATCGGGCTTGTCTCCGGCGACCTCCAGCACACCTTCACCCGGAGCATATCGGGCCGCGAGGTCGTGCTCTCGGGGTTCTTCTCGAGCGTCGGGCTCTTCCTCTCCCACGAAGTCACCTCTGCGATGGAGCACAAGACCGACGAGATCCTCGAGTTCCTCGAGGTCGCCCACCTCGCCGACCGCCCGATGACGGAGATCTCCTCTGGCGAGGCACGCAGGCTCCTGATCGGGCGGGCGCTTGTCCACGACCCCGGCACCCTCGTCCTCGACGAGCCCACGAACAGCCTTGATTTGCACGCGCTCCACACCTTCCGTAAGACGCTCCGAAAGATCGCACGATCGGGCACCGGCATTATCCTGGTGACCCACAACCTCCACGACATCATCCCCGAGATCTCCCGCGTCGTCCTGATGCGGGACGGCGCCGTCAGGATGGACGGCAAGAAGGCGGAAGTCCTGACCGATGGGGCCGTCGGTGACCTCTTCCGCGTCCCGGTCCGCGTCCGGGAGGAGGACGGCTACTACTACGCAACGGGATACTGAAAGACCCCCTGAAACCTCATTTTCCAATCGACACAACGCTTAAGACCGGTGACGATCTCTCCCGCCGCCTATACCCCGGCACCTCCGTGCAGGGAACGGGGAACCTGAGAGGGGAGAGAAATCATGGTCGAGATTGGCTACAAACTTTTCACCGAGTCGCACAGTGCGCCTGAACTGGTGAACTACGCAAGACTGGCCGAGGATGCCGGCTTCTCGTTTCTGAGCATCAGCGATCATTACCTCCCGTGGATCTCGAACCACGGGCGCGCCGGGTTCGCCTGGTGCACCATCGGCGGGGTATCGCAGGCCACCTCGCGGGTCAGGGTCTCCACCGGCGTGACCTGCCCGCTGATACGTTACCACCCGGCGATCGTCGCGCAGGCCGCCGCAACCGCCGCCACGATGATGCCGGGAAGATTCGAACTCGGGCTCGGGACGGGCGAGAGCCTGAACGAACACGTCGTCAGCGGCGTCTTTCCGACATCCGAGCCGGTGCGGCTCGATATGCTCCGCGAGGCGGTGAACATCATCCGGCTGCTCTGGAGGGGCGGGATGCAGGACTACTCCGGCGTCTACTACACCCTCGATAACGCGCAGATCTACGAACTGCCGCGGGAGCTCCCGCAGATCCGCATCTCGGCACAAGGCCCGATCTCGGCGGAGGTTGCCGGCGAGATCGGCGACGCGCTCATCCACTTCGAGCAGAAGCCGGAGGAGGTCATCGAGACGTTCCGCGCTTCGGGCGGCGAGGGCAAGTCGTGCATGATCGAGACCGTGGTCTGCTACGGCCGAAGCGTTGAGGAGGCGAAGCGCACGGCATACGAGTGGTTCCCCGTGGCAGCGAACAAGGGGGAGTTGAACTGGATCGTTCCCACCCCGACGCAGTTTGAGCAGTTGCAGCAGATGGTGACGCCGGACGATGTTGCAAAGAACGTCCTCTGCGGCCCCGACCCGCAGAAGATCATCGAGAAGGTGGGCAAATTCGTCGATATGGGCTATGACAGCGTCCTGCTGCACCAGGTCGGCCCGGAACAGAAGGAGTTCATCAACCTCGCG
This sequence comes from Methanoculleus sp. MH98A, assembly GCF_000691865.1. Classification (GTDB taxonomy): domain Archaea; phylum Halobacteriota; class Methanomicrobia; order Methanomicrobiales; family Methanoculleaceae; genus Methanoculleus. The sequence continues at coordinate 48,507 of NZ_JMIO01000014.1, forward strand.
CACGACGTCATCCTGCCGGAGTTCGGGATCAAGCCTCCCCGGCCCGAGTCGGGGGGCAGGATGGTCCCCGGCCCCGCACGGTGAGACGGAGGCCGGTGAATCTTTTTTACGGTCGCTGCCACGCCCCGGGCCTGGCAGTGCTACCGGCGTGTCCTTTTTCCGAAGTACCACCCGATGATCGCACCGACTGCGGTTCCCGCAACCACGCCGGGCAGCCCGGCGAGCACCAGTCCCGCGATCATCCCGAGCGCCGCTCCGACTCCGGCATACCCGCCTGCAACATCTGGCATTCCTATCCGGTCTGCCCCTCCGCCGTAAGTAACCGCCGGGACAGCACTCAAGAAGCCGGCGCAGCATCCCGTTTGCCAGGATGACGGAGGATGCCAGCACCATGTTCGTCCGGGGCCACATGACGGAGTTCGCCGGCCTGACCGGGCTTGATCTGCGGCGCTACCTCTGGACGGACGCTCTCATGCGGTACGTGCCGCTCGCGAAGACGATCGAGCAATTCTGGATGGACGATACCAACCGGAAAGCCGGCACCTGGGTGCAGAATGCGGAAATCAACATGGTGATGCTCGCGACCAGCCTGGCTCCCGGGGAGTTCCCGGCGGTTTGAGGGTATGGAAGAATCCCGTCACCCATACCCTTTTAAGCAGAAGGGATAATTCCGGGATCGACTGGAGGAGAGAACCATGCCATCCAGATTGGTGGATTACTTCAACAAACAGCCCAGGATCGGCCTTCTCAGCAGCGCAAACAAAGAGGGGAAGGTCGATGCGGCAATCTTCGGCTCGCCGATGATGCTCGACGAGAAGACCGTCGTCATGGGGCTCGGGGAGAACCGCACGTTTGAATACCTGCAGGAGAACCCGAACGCCGTCTACACGATCGTGGAGCAGGGAGAGACGATCATGGACTGGAAGGGGCTCCGGGTCTACCTGAAGATGAAGGAGTATGCAACTTCCGGGGAGACGCTGGAGACCTACAAGAAACAGGTCGCCAAGGTCGCGGGCGAGGATGCGGCGGCGATGATCCACGCCTCGGTGACGTTCGAGGTCACTGAAATCCGCCCCCTCATTGATATGGGCCAGGGCTGGGAGAAGTCTATCTGACCTCTCTGCCGGGGGGCCGTGCCCCTCCGTTCCTGCCGTCAGGCAATCGCTAACCGTGTCTTCCGACACGATACCCGACCGCTTACTGACCCGGTTATCGTGCTCCGCCCGGGAACAGGGGCAGGAACCCCTCACGCTCCCCGGCGGGAGAACGGGCCGGGTGGTGCGTCTCAAGCGACTTCACAGCATGGGTCAGATCGCACGGCGAAGAGAGGCATCCGGGGAACCTGGAGAGGGTCCCCCGGATCCAACGATTCGCCCGAAGGCCCTGCCCGGGGCCGTGGACGACTATACTGCAGTGTACCCGCCGTCGACGAGCAGGCTGGTTCCGGTTATGTTCGAAGCGTCATCGCTCGCCAGGAACGTGACGGCCTTCGCGACCTCCATCGGCCGGCCCAGGCGCCCGATCGGGTGCAGTTTTTTCAGTTCCTCGTAGGCTTCCCGCGGAAGGGCCGCGAGCAGAGGCGTGTCTATATACCCGGGTGCAACAAAATTCGCACGGATCCCCTGCGCCGCGTAACTGGTGCCGAGCGTCCGGGTCAGCATCGCGACGCCCCCTTTGGCGGCGCCGTACGCTGTGACGCCCTGCTTGGCGACAAAACTATGTATGGATCCGGTATTCACGATGGCTCCTCCCTGGCCCTGTTTCAGCATCTGCTGGACGGCGTACTTGTCACAGAGGAAGATTCCCTTCAGGTTCACGTCGAGAACCCTGTCCCATTCTTCCGTCTCTACTTCGTGAGGGTCGCCCAGGCTCCCGACGCCGGAGTTGGCGACGAAGACGTCCAGTCTCCCGAAGGCCTCGACGGTCTTCGCGACGAGGTTCTTGACATCGTCTTCGACGGTGACGTCCGCCCGGATGAAGATCGCCTCTCCACCCGCTTCTTTTATCTCGTTAACGATCCTGGCGCCCTCTTTCTCGTTCCGGCCGGAGACAACGACCTTGCCGCCCTCGGCTGCCATGTCCTTCGCGCAGGCTTCACCGATACCGCTGGTGGATCCGGTGATAACACAGACTTTGTTTTCCATTCTTCCCATAATGGTTTCTCCTTGACGTTCTGTTCGAATGACGGTGCTGGCAGACGCGCTCCTGATCCTTGTCGAGGTAGGCGATCCGGATGCCACCGAAATGGCGCTTGTTCCTGATGTTAAGGTCGATTAAGAGCGGGGCGATCTTCTCGATGATGCTCGCGCGTTCGAGCGCGCCATGGCTACCATCCCCCTCAACAATTTATATGATAATCGATCCGTCTGCCGCCCCATCCACCCCGGGGTTCGGGCAGCGTCTGCTCCCCTACTCCGAGAGGAACGGGAATATCCGCCGCAGGTCCTTATCGAGCGGTTTCTTTTTCTGCCAGGTTTCCTCAAGCGGAGTGTACGTGAGGTTCCCGCCGATCTCTCCCACCATGCACCCGCTCCGGCCCTCCATCAGCGCCTCGACAGCGGCAAAACCGAGGAGGCTCCCGAGCACCCGGTCACGCAGCGTCGGCGGCCCGCCCCGCTGGAGGTGGCCGAGGACGACGACGCGGGATTCGAAGTTGAGGCGCTCGCCGACCTCCCGTGCGATCGAAAAAGAGATTCCCGGCGTCTTTCCCTCCGCCACCACCACGATCGCGCTCTTTTTGCCGATGGTAAACCCCCTCTCGATGCGATCGCTGATCCGGGCGACCGAGACCTCTTCTTCCGGGATGACCAGTTCCTCGGCGCCGCCGGCGATGCCGCTCTCGAGCGCCAGGAACCCGGCCGTCCGCCCCATCACCTCGATGAAGAAGAGGCGGTCGTGCGACCGGGCGGTATCGCGGATGCGGTCGATCGCCTCGACCGCACAGTTCGCCGCCGTATCGAACCCGATGCAGTAGTCGGTCCCGTAAACGTCGTTATCGATGCTTGCCGGGACCCCCACGAGCGCCGCCGTATCCGCATCCGCAGCAAGCAGGCTTGCGCCGTGAAACGTTCCCTCGCCGCCGATCAGGACGATGCCGTCAAGCCCCATCCGGTCGATGGCCGCGGCCGCCCGAAGCCGGCCTTCCCGGGTGTAAAAGTCCCGGTTCCGGGAGGTCTCGAGGATGGTGCCGCCCAGGTGGATGGTGTTACGGATCGCCGAGCGGTCGAGCGGCACCGTGTCGCCGGCAATGAGCCCGGTATACCCCCGGCGTATCCCGACGACGGCAAGGTCGTTCGCGAGCGCGGTGCGCACCGCCGCCCGGATGCAGGCGTTCATTCCGGGAGCATCGCCCCCGCTTGTCAGGATACCGATGCGCTTCATGGTGTCCCTGCATCGTCGAGCGCCTCAAAACCCGGGAGCGGCTTACCCGCAAGCATGGCGAGGGCGGCTCCCCCGCCCGTCGAGACGTGGGTCATCTCGTCGGCAAGTCCGAACCGTTGCACCGCATCCGTGGTCGAACCGCCGCCGATGACCGTGGTGCCGCGAAGGTTGGCGAGGGCCGCGGCGACCCGGCGGGTCCCTTCCGCAAACTCCGGGACCTCGAAGACCCCCATGGGGCCGTTCCAGACGACGGTTCGCGCACCGCCGAGTTCCCGGGTGAACTCGTCGGCAGCCTCCGGCCCGATATCGGCGATGACCCTGCCGTCCGGGACCTCCGTCGCGGGCACAACCCGGGTCGGGGCGCCCGCTTCCAGCCTCTCCGTAACGACGAGGTCCCGGGGCAGGATGAGGCGGACGCCGCGTCTTGCGGCATTCTCCTCGACCCTTCTGACGTCGTTCAGGCGGTCGATCTCGACGTGCGACGCCCCGGTCCGGCAGCCCCGGCTCGCAAGGAACGTCGCCGCCATGCCTCCCCCGATGAGAAGGAGATCCACCCGTGAGATGACGTTATCGAGGACCTCCAGTTTGTCGCTCACCTTTGCCCCCCCGATCACCGCGGCAAACGGCCGTTCGGGATCCTGCAGGATGCGCGTAAACGCGCTGACCTCTCGCTCCAGGAGGAGCCCGGCCACCGCCGGCAGGTGCTGTGGGACGCCCACGACCGATGCGTGGGACCGGTGAGAGGCCCCGAAGGCGTCGTTGACGTAGACCTCGGCAAGATCGGCGAGTTTTTCTGAAAAAGAGGGGTCGTCAGCCCGCTCCTCCGGGTGGAACCTGAGGTTCTCGAGGAGAACGATATCCCCGTCGCTCATCGCCGCGACCGCGCTCTCCACCTCCGGCCCGATGCAGTCCCGGAGCGCGACGACCGGCCGGCCGAGCAGCTCTGAGAGCCGGTTTGCCACGAGGGCGAGGCGTAACCGCCCCTCGACCCGGCCTTTCGGCCGGCCCAGGTGGGAGCAGAGGATGACCCGTGCCTCCCGCTCGCAGAGGTAATTTATCGTCGGCAGGCTGGCCCGAATACGGGTATCGTCGGCGATTGCTCCTTCTTCATCGAGCGGCACGTTGAAGTCGGCACGGACGAGCACCCGTCTGCCCCTCACGTCGATCTCCCTGACTGTCTTCTTCCGTCTTGGTATCACGTTCTGCATACCGGCATACCCCCGGAGCAGCGGAGAACGTGAGGGTTTCCATGTCGCGTGTGCGGGCGGCCGCGCCTCCCTCCGGCTCCCTCCTGTCTTTCGTTCTCCGCCGGATTACGGTTCGCAGTGCATGCGTGCCCTGGCATATATAGTGTTCGCAGCGTCACCCGCAACGCGGGCCCGTGCGGCAAAGGCGACGATGTCGATCAATCCGCCACGAAAAGTGTCGCCGGCCCCGGCTCCCGGTAAGGGCCGGCGTTTGGTCGAATCCCCGATCTTTTCAGCGGGTTCACCGCTCCATGCGGCGCTCCCAGTAGGGCGTGTAGCCGTAGTGGCTGTACATCCCGGTGAGCCAGGTGCGTTCGGCGGTCGTCGGCCAGTTGTCCTTGTCGAAGCCCGGCGCATTCTCCAGCCGCTCTTTTGGCACGTCAAGGACGAAGGTGTCGTCGGTCGCGCTGTACTGCAGGGCCTCCCAGGGGACGGCGAAGAGTTTGTCGCCGAGCCCCATGAGCCCCCCGAACGAGAGGGCGGCATAGGCGATGCAGCCTTCGCCTGTATCGATCACGACGTCCTTGATTGTCCCGAGATCTTCGCCCTGCGGGTTCCTGACCGAGTAATCCGCAATATCTTTTCCCCGGATAATGCTCCGTGTCTGCATCTCTGTAGCAGTTCCTCTCATCTGTATCACGTCTCCATAATTGTGGAACGTCCTGTCCCACGACAAGAGGGTGAATACAGGCCGGGGATATTTAATTCTTATTGAAATATAATAGTGGGCGGATATGTGGTGCCGCAGGAGCGTTTTCCAGGGCAGGCCCGGAGACAGCGTTGCCCGGAGCGCGACCTAATGCTTCGACTCCTCTTTTTGTCGCCATTCACCGCCCGGCCCCTTCTCGTAGACGTGCTCCACCGCCGCCCAGGCGACCTTGTGGGCAACCTCCTCGCGTGACGTTTCCGGGTTTCGCCGCTCCGAGGGATCGGCGTACTGCTCCCAGGCGCTGTTGAACGCTTCGCGGTAGATATCCCGGCCGTGCTCGGGAAGCGCCTCTCTCACCGGTAGCGGCAGGTCTTCGTTCCGTCCGTACTTCGGCATCGCACCTCACCAGCCGTTCTGCTCCGTCTCTCCCATCCTCACGATAAACGTATCGGCCCGGCAGGTCGTCACCTTAATCCCGTGCCCGGAGAGACTGTTAGGATACATGCCGTGCAGGCGGAATCGCCGGGAAAACCCGGTGAACGCACGCCGCACGGCCGGAATGCTGCAGTCATGAAAATCTACTGGCGACACATCCCCCAGGCGAACAACTCCTTCGCCGCGCTTGCCGCAGCGTGCGAGGTGCACGGATACGACCTCGAGGCGACGGACGGGCCGCTCCCCGACGTCACCATCTACAGCCTGAACTCCATCAACGAGCGTATCTACCGCGACGAGATCGCGGGAGCCAACTCTATAACGATCGTCGGCGGCCCCCACGCCTCCGCCTGCTACCGCGAGGTGGCGGAGTATGCCGACTACGTCGTCGTCGGGGAAGGCGAGTACACCCTCCCGGCGCTTCTCTCCGCCATCGAGGAAGGGAGAGATCCGCCTCCCGGTGTCGCCACCGCCGCCGGCTACACGCCCGCCCGCCACACCGTTCTCCTCGACGGCTACCCGCCGTTCTCCCGGATCAAGGCTTCGTCGAGATCACCCGGGGATGCCCGTTCTCCTGCGGCTACTGCCAGACGCCGCGCCTCTTCGGGCGGTGCATGCGTCACCGCTCCGTCGACGAGATCGTCCGTTACGCCTCGCGCTACCGGGATATCCGGTTCGTCACCCCGAACGCGTTCGCCTACGGCTCCGACGGCGTTCATCTCCGTCTCGACAAAGTCGAGCGTCTCCTCCGGAGCCTCAAAGGCCGGGTCTACTTCGGCACCTTCCCCGGCGAGGTGCGCCCGGAGTGCGTCTCGCGCCGGTCGGTCGAACTCGTCGTCGAGACGTGCGCCAACACCCGCCTGCACTTCGGGGCGCAGTCGGGAAGCGATCGTGTGCTACACCGCCTGCACCGCGGGCATACCGTCGAGGACGTCGTTCGCGCCTTCGATCTCTGCCGGGAGCACGGTCTCGTCCCGGTCGTCGACTTCATCCTCGGGCTGCCGTTCGAGAGCGACGACGATCAGCGCGCGACGCTCGACCTCGTGAAGATGGTTGCCCGGGGCGGGAAGGTGCACATCCACTACTTCATGCCGCTGCCCGGGACTCCTCTCCAGAATGCACGCCCCCGTCCGCTCCTTCCCGAGACGGAAAATGTTCTCGGGAAACTGGCGCTCGACGGCAGAATAACCGGCTCGTGGATGGATCATGAGATAAGGTTTTTTAGACGCACTTCTCATCTATAGAGCATGACGGATGTGCTACTCTTAGCAGATCTGCACGGTAACTACGGAAAGCTTGACGCTTTTCTCAGCTACGACTACGATGCAGTCATCATTGCAGGCGACATCACCAATTTCGGTCCACTTGAGCCTGTAGATTCGGTACTCTCCAACTTCGAGGTGCCGTGTTTCGCAATCCCCGGCAACTGCGATCCCCGCGAGATCATCGACGTGCTCGAACGCTCGGATGCGGTCTGCCTGCACAACTCGTGGATCGCGCTCGGCAAGATCACGCTCGCGGGTCTTGGCGGTTCGAACAAGACTCCGTTCGACACGCCGTTCGAGTTGACGGAGGAGGAGATCGATAAAGAACTCACCCGGATAACCAATCACATGGACAAAAACGTCCACAACGTCCTGCTCTGCCACGCCCCGCCGTACGAGGCGCTGGATACCGTCGAGGATAACCACGTCGGCAGCCAGAGCATCCGCAAGCACATGGCCCGGTTCGATCTGGTCTGCTGTGCCCACATCCACGAGGCACGGGGCGTCACCGAGATCGACGGCGTCAAGGTCGTCAACCCCGGACCCGCTTCAGAAGGCTACGGCGCTATCATCCGTTTCGGGAAGGAGCCTAAAGATATCCATATAGAACTCATCGCTGTTTAGATAGCAGCATCTCCAGATACGAGGTGTAGATCGGTGGACCGTCTACACCCAATTCTTTTGCAATCGCCCCGATCCGGCCGGCGGCGTCCTCTTTGTCCTCTTCTGTCAGGATCTCGATCTCGGCGAACGTCCCGAGCCCCTCGACGTCGTCGAGCGTAACCGTCACGTCCCCCATCTCGTAGAACTCCCGCATCTTCGAGACCGTGGCGGCACGCCGGAAACCGAGACGGGAGAGGATCCCTTCAAGCGTCTCCCCGTCGGCGACCGCGAGGTTGAACTCCTCGCGGGCCTTCGCGCTCCCGACCCGGATCTTCGGGCCTTTGTAGGTCACGGTGACCCCGGTATCGTCGTACCTGACCCTCAACGCCTCGTCCGTCTCTCCGAAATCGCGGTGGGGGGCGTTGTAGTAGACGTCGCGTTCCTGCTGCCTTCTCCCCATCCGCACTCCCTTCCGGTCGAGCCCGGCCCTGACGCTCTCCAGGTCTCCGACCGCATATTTTGCTTCTACTTCGAGCATGCCTGGTCTCAGATCGTCTCTCGGGAACGACGATAAACCCTCACCGTCCGGCCGTGAGCGGGCCGGAGACTTTCTGCCGGATCAGGTCTCTCTGCCGCTCTGCGGCGGCCCGGAGATCATCGTCCCCGAGACGCTCCGCGGAGACGACCGCCCGCTCCGTCAGCATCAGGGCGGTATCGTGATCCTCGCGATGGTGGAACCGGAGCCCGATCTCAAGGTTCAGGTCGGCGGCTTTCCCGTATTCGCGCGCGTCAAAGAGGTGGCCGGCAAGCGAGAGGAGGACGTGCAGCCTGCCGGGGAGGCGGTGCATGGAACGCTCGAAGCAGTCCGCCGCACGGGCGTTGAGCGCAACCTGTGCGTCTTCAGGGAGTTCCCGCCCGCAGCACTCCTGCAGGAGGGGGTGCGCGAAGGCATACTCGCCGCCGGGGAGCCTGCGGAACACGCCGCTCTCCTGCAGCCGGTTTGCCATCAGCGTCACGTCCGCCCCCTGGAGGTCGAGCATGCAGGCCATGACCGGCACGGGGAACGGGGGGTTTAAGACACAGAGTTCCTCCGTCCATGCCTTCATGGCTTCGGGAAGCACGGAAAAGGCAAGGCCCGCCGGATCTTTTGCCCCGGCGATGACGTCCGCGATGTTTTCCCGGGACGGCGCAAGTCCCCGGTTGCGCAGGGCGTTGAAGCAGGCTATTAGACGGAACGGGTCGCCCGCACTCTCTTCGAGGAGGCCGGCGGCGGCATCGTCGATGGAGAAGTGAAACCGCCTCTCCCCGAGTTCCCGGATCTCGTGCCGCCGCATCCCGGATAACTGCACTTCGTGGATGCCGAGATCCCGGATCTCCTCCTGCATCGTCGCGTACCCGGAACCGGCGCCATCTTCCGTCCGGCAGGTGAAGGCGAGGAGGATGCCGTGCGGGAGGTCGTGCACAACGTCCCGGAGGAGACGCCGGTCGTGGTTCGAGGCGAGATGAACGTCGTCCAGGAGAACCGCCGCAACGTGGCCGGCCATACGCATCTGTCTCCCGAGCTCCCCGAGCAGTTCCTCGAACGCCTGGTAGACGCGGCCGTATCCGACCTCGGGCGACCGGGCGAAGACGCCGACGATCTCCTCGCCGGCCTTCGGGAGCAGGCCGACCGGCTCCACCGGAGCGGCATATTTTTCGAAGACGTCGTCGGCGTACCGGGTAGCCTCTTTCATGCTCTCGGCATCAAAGAGGGCCCCAAACCTTGCGGATGCCGAGGATCGCCGAAGATCGTTCAACAACTCGCGGAACGCAGAGAAGATCATCCCCGGGAGGTCGAAGACCTCCGCCCTGAGGACAGGAGACTGCTGTCCGCCGGGGCGTTCCTGCACCTCGTATGCGAGCCTGTTCAGGAGCGAACTCTTCCCGATGCCCGGCGGTCCGGAGATCATCACCGTCTGCCCGTGCTCGCCCATCGCCGAGAGAACGGCGGAAATCCGCTCAAGTTCCTCCCGTCTGCCGCAGAACTCCTCCGGAGGAGAGGGGGCGTACGAGACCCCGCCGGCCTGCTGCTGTATCTCGTCCATGATCCTGCCGGGGTGTTCCGGTAGACAGTATAAATACCATTCCATCCAAATAAAATGGAACAACAAGACGCAGGCATGCGGCGGGCAGGTGCGGGAGGCGTACCGCGTCCGCAACGCACCCGCTATTCAAGGTGAATGGAATGGCACTTCAGGAAGGAGATTTTATCAGGCTCAGGTACACCGGCCGTGTCGGTGAGAGTATCTTCGATACCACGGATGAGGAGAACGCAAAGGAAGAGGGGATCTACAACCCGCGGGCGGAGTACGGTCCTGTCACCGTCCGCCTGGGGAGCCACCACATCATCGTCGGCCTTGAGGACGAGCTGATTGGTAAAGAGGTAGGCGCCGAGGGCGAGGTCGACGTCCCGCCCGAGAAAGGGTTCGGGGCGCACGAGGATGGGGCCGTAAAGTCCGTCCCGGTCACGCAGTTCCGCGAGAAGCCGCAGAGGGGGATGCGGATCGAGGTCGAGGGCCGCGAGGGCGTCGTCGTCGACGTCATCGGAAGGCGTGCGGTCGTCGACTTCAACCACCCGCTTGCCGGCAAGACCCTGAACTACTCCTATGCGATCCTCGAGAAGGTCGAGGAGCCGGTGGAGCAGATCAAGGGTCTCATCAAGCTCTTCTCGGCCAGAGCCGATATCGGCGTCACCATCGCCGACGGCACGGCCGAGCTGGAGCTCCCTCCCGCGATCACCTACGACCGGCGCTGGATGGTCTGGCGGGGCACCCTCGTTCGCGAGATATTCGAGAACTACTCCGACGTCAACGATGTCGTCATGAAGGAGACGATCTCCCGCCCGGCCGAGCCGGAGGCGGCGCCTGAGGTCGTTGAGGCCGAAGAGCCCGCCGAACCCGCCGAGACCGAAGAGACGAAAGAGTCCGAGGAGTAATTCTCCTCCGCTCTTGCGGTTTTGCTTTTTTTTGAAGACTTTTCTACGCCTGTAGATGCTCCCTGAGTGCGAGGTGTCATGGGCTGTCGGGCACCCCTGTCTGGGATGCTTGTTTATGACCGACGGCAGCATGAAATGAGTTCTCATATCTGCGTTTCACGCTTATAGCACTCACCAGGGGTTTGAGCACCTGGAAGCGAGGGTAAAACCCCGTACACTGGACCGTGGGGGTATCGCCCTAAGGGGGGAACGACTGCCGGAACGGCAGGAGTTCGAGAAACCCGAAGGGTTTCGCTGTGGGGACAGGGGAGGGGGGATGCTCCCCCCTCGAAGACCAAAGGTCTTCTCATGCTCACTTCGTTCGCACCTCGCACCTAACGGTGCTCAAGCTCGCTTCGCTCGCACCTCGAAGCCTAACGGCTTCTCGTGCTCCGTTCCTGTCGGAACATCGCACCTCGCACCTAACGGTGCTCAAGCTCGCTTCGCTCGCACCTCGAAGCCTAACGGCTTCTCGTGCTCCGTTCCTGTCGGAACATCGCACCTCGCACCTCRACGGTGCTCAAGCTCGCTTCGCTCGCACCTC